>JBKGYN010000001.1:0-132018 GCA_046546105.1 Candidatus Woesearchaeota archaeon
ATCCGTCTCTCGGACCTTTACTGCGAACTCATCCAGACTCGACGCTTTCTTGTTAATAAAGTACCAGAGACTCATTCCACTGCTCAACGGCTAAAATCGCCAATAGGGATTTAAATCTTTCGCAAATAGAGTTCGAATCGGCTAAACATTTATAACTGGTCCCTCATTCTTGTTCAATTAGTATGACGATTAGCTACGCCTATGCACTTCATTTGCTAAGACAATATGTTGAAAAATCGAGTCGGATACACCATTCTATCGGCGTCTCCAAGATTGCGCATCGCATCGCAGAAACTATTCTCGATAACAATCCCTATCTTGACATCGATCCTGAAAAGGTGCGTCTCGCAGGACTCCTTCACGACATCGGCTACGGCATCTCCGCTCACGATCACGAGCTTCACACTATCGAGATCCTCAAAGCCCACGGTCTTGATGACATTGCTGAAATCACCACTCACGGTTACTTGTACGAATATCTCATGGTCAAAGGTGTCAAGCGTGACGACCTCCTCCCATCCACTATCGAGAATAAGATTGTCATCTACGCTGATTTCCTGTTCAATCAGCGCCGACAAACCACGACGATGGAAGAGCGTATACGCACAACGAGTAAGCTTATCAAGGACGATCCTGAACGTCTTGCTGCTTGGACTCAAGCGGTTCCTCGCTTCTACGAGCTCAAGGAAGAGCTCACTAGCTTGATGTAGACACCTTCCAGAAACGTTTATAAACTACCCTTCTCCAGTCACATGTGGGTTCAGGGTAACGAAGCAGTTCTGCAGCAGCAGTCTCCTGTCGAGCTGCACAGCTAAATCAAACACAGTAAAGCTGTACACTGAGTAGCGGAAAAACAGTACAGCCGTGCCCAGTAAAGCTGCTCCCAGAACACAGTAAAGCTGATACAGTTCCCGGAACAGCACAGCCGCGCCCCGTACCCAGTAAAGCCGTGCCCAGTGCACTGTATAGCAGACAAGGTGAGTGATAGTGGTCAAGAAGCGTATTCCTATGAGGTCAGTCCATTATGAGTGGGAATCACGACTGTATATGAACGATTTATCTCGAGAAGAATCCTATGAGAAACAGTTCGGTAGTGAGGTTCTCAAGCGTAATAGAAACGGTACTGCTGAAAAGATCCGGTTTTCAGTATACAATCCAGACCGTGACAAGTTTCTCTTTCTCGTCGGTCCTTTTAATAATTGGGGCGACTGTCCTACTAGCGAACTTGAGTCTTTTCGCTTCAATCACGACGGCATGGCATTCAGCACACTAATCACTGATAAGGTCAAGCATAAAGACCCTTATCTCTTCCTTGTAAAAAAGAACAGCAAGAAATCTTTGCTCCGGGATCCTGCCGCCGTCTATTTCGATAAAGATGGTAATTGTGTCTTTTGGGATTATAAAGATCCTTCCGCTTACACGAAAAAGCACGACTCACCTGACACGCTTCATCGTCCGACCATCATCTTGCAGACCGATCTTCCGGGACTGGTCGCGCGCTGGTTTGAATACGATACTAGATCATCTTCATTAGCTGAAACAAGAAAAGATATGTTCACCTACATTTCAGAATGCGGTGTTCTTGATAAAATCAAGGAGCTCGGGTATAACACCATCCAGTTTCTCCCCATCTCCCAATCTATTGATGGTGATAATTGGAAGTACCGTTACTTAAGCCCCTTTCCTTTTGCCATCCATCGCAATTGGGGCGACCCTGATACTTTCGCCCGTCTCGTTGACGAGTGCCACAAGCGCGGCATTGCTGTCATTACCGATATTATCTTGGGTCATAGCCCGTTCAAGGATTACAGGATTTTCGGCTTTGACGGGACTGATGTCGGTATTCATCTGTGGAAAAACGAAGAAGGTCAAGATGTTTTTCTTGATGATCATACGCCATGGGGAACTAAACGCTTCCGGTTTTCAGATGAAAAGGTTCGCCGCTACCTGATTGAAAGTACTCTTCATTTTGCCACCTCATATGGTATTGACGGGTTTCGCATCGATAATGTCGATGGCATCCTTCGTTATGGGGATGCTGGCCAGGGTGATGAACGTCCGCACGGAAGGCAGTTCTTGAGAGGTCTTATCAAAGAGACGTACAAAGTGAACCCTTTAGCATTGTTCCACCTCGAGTCTCACTACTTTTATGGGGATAACGCCAAGATGCTTGTCGCGCCGCAGAGTTCCTACGACCGTGCTTTGGGGGCTACAGCGTATAATAGCTCTCGACTCACATATTATTTTCACACTGAGTACATGCCAAAAGCCATCGAGGAAGTTTCGACTTGGAGCTTCGAGCGTATCAAAGAGGAAAAAGAGTGGGGTCGTTCCAACAGCACTATTGCAGATTTCCATAACCATGACGCTGCTGCTGGCCTTATCGAGATGAGAGCTACAGGCTCATATGCCTATGACGCTTTGACCTTGAAAAAACCAGAACTGAAAATCCATGCTATCGGCAAGATCAAAATCATGGAAGCTATTATCGCCTTGGGCTGCGAAGGTCGTATTCTTGATTTGGCACAGACCTTCTTATTGCAGACTGGCACTTTCGAGCACGATAGTAGCATCCACTGGGGACTTCTGAAAAAAGATAAGGACAGCGAAGAGACGACCGCTTATAAGCAGTACTTGAATCAGCTCTTGGAACGTGAACCTGCCTTTTGGCCTGAAAACACCTTGTACCGCGAATATATCAATGTTGACGAGCAGAACAAGATCCTTGTCATGAGGCGCGAGGATAAGACGCAAGGCACTGGGCGTTCATGGTATTGTGTTATCAACCTCTCCAATAGAGAGCATTTCGATTATCGGATCGGTGTTGATTATAATGGCAGATACAGCATAGCTTTTGACAGCACTAAAGAGCGACCCTTGCAACTATCAAGACCGTTCGGTGTGTTGACCTCGCAAAAGAGCGATAACTTTGAACTCTTCTCTAAAGAGATCGTCTTTGAGCATATCGGGCCTTATCAGGTTATCTGCGCATACCATGAGCGCAAGAGATGAGGTGATGGCTTGTGGGCGAGAAGACACTTATACGAATCAAGGAATTGCTTTCTGCCTTTGACATCCCATTTGAACACCTGCACCACGAATCAATCCCGCGTTCCTCAAGAGGAGCTTCTGAAATCCGCGGCACGCCGCTTCACAAAGGCGCAAAGGCTCTTGTTCTCCACGCCAGCTCCGGTAACTTGATTCAAGTCGTGATCCCGGCTCATCGCCGTGCTGATCTGAAAGCGCTCAAGCGAATGCTTGGTGAGAAGAACCTCTCATTGGCTTCCCCTGATACCGTTCTTGAAACTACAGGTTGTATTGTCGGCAGCGTCCCTCCGTTAGGTAGATTTTGGGAGCTTCCGGTCTTTGTTGATAAGCAGCTTCTGGATACCGATAAGGTTGTCTTTTCCGCAGGCACGCTGGAGGACTCTGTGCGCATCGAACCGCAACACCTTGTCAGTCTCAATAAAGCGGAAGTTGGTGAATACAGCAAGGAATGAGAGTAGGGGATAGTTTTAATAGTGCATAGAATCGAGAATATCGTGAGCATCCTTTGAAGCGGTTTCGACGTGCAGGTACTTGTTATATTCTCCTAACAGCTTTCGTATCTTGAGTCGGTAGTGTTCTTTCTCCGCACCCTCGACTCGCGCTAGGCGGTCTGCATCAACAAGTCCGTATGGATATCCCAGAAACACCGGATCGCAAGCATTTGAACAGAGTTCATCAAGAACCATTTGCGCTGTCGAATCGTCCATGAGGTCAATGACAAAAACGTGTCTTGCGTTGCTGTGGAGTTTTGCTGCGTGTATACTTGCAAGGTGTGTTGCGATGCTGTGTTTGCAGAGCTTGCTGCTCATCCACGGATTTTTCGGTGCGAGGTGTGCGAGCGCTTGCAGCGTTTCGCCGGATTCTGTCATGATACCGGTTGTTTTTTGCAGACCCGCCAAGTATGTTTTTTTGTCCGAGCAGGTCTGTTGAAGCTTTTCCATGAGTCGTGTTTCGCTCGGATGGAATGTGCGAAGTGAGCCATCGAGACATAGCAGTCCTGCTTTCGCGCATTGTTCCTGTGCAAGAGCCAGTTCTGCATTTCGTCTGATGATGCCAAATATCTCTTCAGGTTCATAGGATGCTACCTTGAAACAAGCAGCTCCTGTAAAAAACTCATCCTTGAACGGCTTATCGCCCTCCCCGTCCATGTTAAAGAATGAAATCTCATATCTTGTCTTTCCGGGTGTTATGAGTGCGAAAAACTCCTTGCGCACGACAGCAGCTCTTGTTTTTCCCTCCCAGGCGCTTACGGCTACACGGACGACCCCTATGAGAAACGAGGAGCTTGTAAAGATGATCTGCTGTCCACCATCGAGATAATCGGTGCGTAATCGAGGGTGTTTGCTGGTTGTCAAGAAGCATAGCTCGCTAAACGAAACTGGCTCATATTCTTGTGATCGGAATCTACACTGTGCGTGTGCCTGAGTTGTAGCTTCCTTTATCGTGGCGATTGCTTCTTTCAAGGAACCCATATAGTCTGTTTGGACGAAAACGGTGTTAAAAAGCTTTCTGCAAAACGACCCTTCCTTTACGCGAAACATATATAAAGGCTCAAGATAGTAGCTCATCTCATGGTCCGTTTCGTTGCATTCAT
Source organism: Candidatus Woesearchaeota archaeon (assembly GCA_046546105.1). Classification (GTDB taxonomy): domain Archaea; phylum Nanobdellota; class Nanobdellia; order Woesearchaeales; family SKGA01; genus SKGA01. Next base: position 4,643 of record JBKGYN010000001.1, read on the forward strand.
ATTGGTGGCGATGCTTTTATTGTTGCTTGCTAGCGTTAGTGCAGCCCCCGATTATGATACTATCGTGGAAAAGGGTTCTTTGCACATGGTAAGTAGCGATGAGAAAAATCATCTGCTTTACACGCTCTCGCCGGATTCTGTAATCGAAGAACACGAAGCTTCGATTTCCACAGTAGCTTTCATCAACACTTCAAGAAATGATAACATCTCACTGCAGCTTCTTGATCAGGAAAGGGCGAAACCTATCGAGATGAATGAATTCGTAGCCGATGATACTCCTGAAAACGAGACATATTATCTCACCTCGTGGAACATCACTCCTGAAGCCAACACCACATATTCTTTGCGATTATCTATCAACGATCGCACCGTCCATCAGACCGACGTGTTCGTTGAAGTGAAAGAACGTAGCATTGTCGATCGTAACGTTCGCGAGACCGCCCTTGATATTTCTAAGACCGCCCTTGATGATCAAGTTGAGAAGAAGGTTCGCTTATTGCTCTCTGATGCAGGTTACTCTTTCACTCCTCTCGAGTTTGAGAACCTGAAAAATAACGCTCGAATGCTTCTTGACACGAGAAAGACTTTAACTACCCGGACCGTCTGGTATGATGACAATACATCCAAGACTACCACGACAGTGAACCTATCTATCGAGCCGAAACCTGATGCTAAAATCAAGAACGTGAAGCTTATCGAAGTAGTTCCGAAGTCTGTAGCAAACGATACTGATCAACTGTCATTCAAGGATGACGTTCCTGAAATTCTGGAGAAGGATCCTGTGATCATGTGGAACATGGAAGATCTTGAAGACCAGCAAGGTGCAACCTACGAGGTCGAGGATGAAAGTGATGTTACAGGTAATACTATCGTGCTTGCCGAAGAAAAGAAGAACACTGGCAAGAATGCATTTTTCAAGATTCTTCTTGCCATAATCCTTATTCCCTTGATCGTCGGTCTCATCATCTATTTCAACCGTTATGCTCCCGAACAGCGAACGAAGTGATGATCGAACCAGTAACTTTTATAAAAGAACCTTTCTTTTTATCTATCCGTAGGGTTTGTGGACCGGTCAAAGGCTTTGCCTTTAGGAAAGTCCGCCCACCACGTCCAATTGGACATCACGGCAGCTCGGATGAGATCTTCTGATCAAGCCGAGGTTCTGACAAGGAACGGCAACCGTACAGAAACAGGGGATGCGAAGTCGCATCCTCCGCACCGGATATGATGCTTGCAGCCTGTAAAACGATTGCAGTATCGCCGGGAAAAGGGGAATTATCCCCTAGTGCGAGACCGCTTCCGGATCATGGGATGATGCGCATGACGCTGCAGGGTGACTTGCGGCAAGCTAACTCGCTGACGTCTCCGGAAGAAAGGATGAAACAACGAGCCCCTGCCGGTGCAAGTCATTATGACGCTCAGTAGAATCCGGTCGCAAGGTATCGGGAATGTTTTTAGACGGCATTCCTTCGGCCTTGACAGAAGGCGGCTTACCGGACCCTACGCTTTTTTTCTTTGTGATACTGTTAAAAGGCAAGATTTAAGAATTGCAACACCCCTTCCCATTCTTCATGGCAACACCACAGTCTGACTCTCGTTTTGAAGTGCTCGAGCTCGAAGACGCTTCAAGGCTTGCAAAGACACTCTCTTCACCCACTTGCAAGAAGATACTCGATCATCTGGAGAATAAGGAACAGGCAACTGCTAGCGAACTCTCTTCCGCCCTGGATATTGCCCTCTCTACAGTTCATTATCATCTTAAAGCTCTCAGCAGGACTGGTATCGTCGATGATTCGTCGTTTCATTATAGTGAGAAAGGCAAGGAAGTCATCCATTACACTCTTCGCGATAAAGCTATCATCATCATCCCGCGGAAAAATTCTGCCTCTTCGACTCTTCGCAAGCAATTGCAATCCCTCGCGCCTGGCATTCTCACTGTTGCCGCACTCGCCGGAGGAAGTCTCATCTATAAAGGCATTGAAAGCTCTAAAGAGCGAGTTTCTGAATCCGCTCCACGCATGCTAGAAGCTGCTGCTGATGTTTCTTCAAGTGCAGCGGGCGCATCCTCTACACCCATCACCTTGAGTTCTCTGATCAGCTCTCCTGAATTCCTTATCGGTTTGGGTTGTGCCTTGATCATTCTCGTGTTTAGTGTGCTTGGCATGCAATTGCTTCGCATCGCTCGTGATGAACGCGGCAAGGGAAACCGAAGGCACCATAAACGATAATCCACTGTGTTGTGAAAACAGTACTTTTATAAACGGTTATAGTTCTTACAATCGGTGTATGGGTAAAGACATCTTTCGAGTGCAGAAGGTCACGAAAGCTTTTGGAAGTCGCGTTATTCTTGATAACATCAATCTTGATATTGTCTCCGGCGAGATTATCGGACTCATCGGCGCCAGCGGTACTGGTAAGACGACCTTGCTCAACACCTTGATAGGGTTTCTTCGTCCTGAAGAGGGTGACGTCCTTTTCCGTCGGGACCATCTTCTCTCCACCTCTGATTCTGAGATCTTTCGCTCTGTCTTTCAGAAGCAACAGGTTGTCAAGCAAGTGTACGGCTTTGCTTCTCAAGTCCCTTCATTCTATGGCGACCTCACAACCCAGGAAAACCTGAAGTATTTCGGTAATCTTCATAACCTCAGCAAGGATGCCATCAACTCGAACGTGAAAACGCTTCTCGAACTCATGGAGCTTAAAGACGCTCACGATGTTAAAGCGAAAAAGCTCTCTGGCGGTATGGAGCGTCGTTTGGATATTGCCTGTGCTCTCATGCACGATCCTGACGTCCTTATCCTGGACGAGCCTACAGCCGATCTCGACCCCCTGTTGAGAAACCACATCTGGGAGCTTATCCGTAAAATCAACAAGAAAGGCACGACCATCATCCTTTCAAGCCATCACCTCAACGAGCTTGAATCATTGTGTGATCGAGTAGCGTTTCTCAAGAACGGTAAATTGGCGGCTGTTGGCGCTCCTGACAAGCTCAAAGAAGATTTTGTCCTCGACCAGGAGATTGCCCTCCAGACCAAGGAAAGAGAATATGAGAAACTCACTGGGAAGCTCAAGCACAAGGATATCAAGGATATCAAGGTCAAGAACAATTTCCTCCTCATCTACACCCAAAAGCCAGAAGTCATTATAGAGCACGCTCTTAAGACCATCCGCAAGGAAGGTCAGCAATTGACCTTCATCAACATCACCAACGCATCATTGGACGATGTGTTCATCACGATTTGGAAAAAGAAAGCTAAAGATAAGGAGGCGAAGTGATGAAATTCTTCAATATCATCAGTAAGAACTTTAAAGTGTTGTTCAGGCAAAAGACCTCTCTTCTCTCCATTATCCTCGGTCCTCTTCTCATCATTTTCCTTATCGGTATCGCGTTCAATTCCTCTTCTTCCATCGAGATCACTGTCGGCTATCACGCTCCTGACAATAGTACTTTGACCGACGAGTTCCTGGACACGCTCAAGCAAAACGATTACGTCCTCAAACCATATACGCATAACGATACCTGTATTGATGATCTCAAGCACGGTCTGGTGCATACGTGCATCTTCTTCCCTGATGATTTCAAGATCCAGAAAGGTCAGACCGGAAACATCGAGTTCTATGTCGATCAGAGTCGTATGAACATTGTCTACACAGTTATTGACAGGGTTTCTGAACGTATCGATCTCAAGACCGATCAGTTGAGCATGAACTTGACACAACGGCTGACTGACACCATGGATTCGAGTGCTGCTCGTGTCGATAGCAGTATCGGTAAGATCATCAAGATAAAAAAACAGGTCCTTGACAGCAAGTCCGATGTTAGTGGTATAAAAGGAGAGCTTGACAATCTCGATCTCGATGCAGAGGACGTCTCTTTTGATCTCTCTCAAGACCTTACTGAAGCTGAAAGCACTCAACAAGATATGTATGACAGTGTTAAGTCCGCAGTACTTGAGGGATATGCGCTTATTGAAAGCATCAGGAACCAGACCAGCGACAGCAACATCACATCTGATCTCAACAATCTTGAGAACGAGCTTGAAGGACTTAATGAGAGCACCTTGACGCTCAACCAGACCGGAAGCCAGCAGTTCTCCACGCTCGCGAAAAAAGTGAGCGATACATCTTCGAAAGTGAACAGTCTCAAGTCCAAGCTTGCTGACGTCCAGGATGTGCGCCAAAGCACTATTGAAAAACTCGACTCCTTCGATGACCAGCTCACGACGATGGTCAAGGATCTTAATAGTACGAAGCAGGATCTTGAACAAGCCTCGAAAGCATTAGGTGCTGTCGACATCACTTCAAGCGACCAGATCGTCAACCCCGTGACAACCAGCATCAAGACAGTATCCTCAAGCAATCGTATCGCGATGCTCTTCCCTTACGTTCTCATGCTCATCATCATGTTCGTGGGTTTGTTGCTTTCAAGCACCTTGGTCGTTGTTGAGAAAAAGAGTCGTGCAGCCTTCCGTGTTTTCACGACGCCTACTCGTGACGAGTATTTTATTATCACCACCTTTCTCACATCCTTTATCATTATCATCTTCCAGACTCTCATCATCCTAGCCGCTGCAAAGATATTCAGCGTTGATCTCTTGACCCAGAATCTTCTTGTCAACAGCATCCTTCTCATTCTTGGAACATCCATCTTCATCATGCTGGGAATGTGTCTTGGCTATCTACTCCCTAACCAGCAGAGTTCTAACATGGCAAGCATCTCTCTCGGCGCTATCTTTCTCTTCCTCTCAAACCTGGTTCTGCCTGTAGAGAGTATCTCTCCTTATCTGCAGAAAGTAGCTCAGTACAATCCTTATGTCCTATCCTCTGAAACTCTCAGGCAGTCAATCCTGTTCTCACTTGGTTTTGACAAGCTCGGCAATAGCATCATGCTCCTTCTCGGCTACACGATCATCATCTTCTTGCTTATCATTGTAGTACAGCGAGTGTCGAAGATGCGTTTCTTGAAGAATAGTTCTCATCTCAAGCATGATAAGACTTTCCACCCTAATTCCCTGTGGATGAAGAACGAGCGGATTGATGATGAACGCGAGTTGATTACAGTCTTGAAAAATCTTGATGATAAGGAGTATAAGAAGTTTGTAAGAAAACATCCGAAGGAATTCAAGCGTTTCATCGCTACAGAATTAGAGCAGCCTGACATTGCCAAGAAGGTGAGAAAGCTCTCGCGTAAGAAACTTCTTGAGGCCCTCATTAAGAAGAACGAAGAGATTATATCGGATATCAAGAGAGTCAAACTCCGAAACAAGTGATGTTGGGTCGGGCAAAGGTTCTTTCAGATAACGATAATGTATGCTAGAACGCCAAGTTCCGCGATAAACAGTGCTTTCTCTGCGAATTTTCCGGTGATAAAAGGTCCTTTGATATGAAGGACATGCGGTAGTAGCGTCACGCCTTTTCTTGTCAGACCATCGAGGAGTAAGTGTGATAGAAATCCTGTTGTAAAAGCAATAAGCAAGATAGACCCTGTGAAAGGAGCCAGAAGAACTACTAGCACGAGCAAGAAGATTAGGGAATGGAATATTCCTCTGTGTTTAGTGAACCAGCCCACGGGCTTGACTTTGCGCCCGAACTTGGAACGAGCACTATCAATATCAGGCAAGAGCGAACCCGTTATCGTGACAGCTATAGCACCGATCTTTAGAAGCGGTTCTTGTTCTATCATCCTTGTGATAAGAACTCCTATGAGCAGTCCTGTAAGCGCATGGGTTCGTCCTAACATGCCTCATCAAAATGAAGGGATTTTGCTTGATATTTAGTAATCCTCATCGATATCGTCAATGGATGGGAGGTCATCATCATCAGCAAGCGATTCTTCAGAAAGGCTGTTATCACTTTGCTTTTTAGCTGTGCTTTCAGTTTTTTGTGTGGTTGATTCCTGTTTTTCTTCAGGGGATGATCGTGTCTGCGAACTCGTGTCCGTCTTGTCAGTGGAAGCCTGTTGTTTGGATTCTTCCGCTGCGATCTTGTTAGGGTCTGGGTTGACATCGATCTCGAAGAGAACGAGTTCAAGGTTATTATAGACAGTGTTCTTTTTCACCCTTCCTTTCGCTTTGATGATCGTTCCGAGAAGATCGGTTTTGACTTCTTCCAGCCGGTCCTTGTCGTCCTTGAGCTTGATGACTGCTTCTTCTTCCATGGCGAGCAGTTGATTGACTTGTCGTTTCCAGACCGTTCCTCTCATATTATCGGTTCCGTCATCGAGAAAGATGTTCATGACATAATTATACGTCGGTTCTTGTTCGCCGTGCTGTCTGCAGACGTACTTTTCTCCCTCGGTCTGGAGTCGCTTTCCGCATTCCGGACAGCTCTCGAAAAATCGCGGATCGTAAGCTTGGACGATTGTTGCAGTTACTGCCAGCCTATCATCATTTTCAGTCACATCCTTGAGTTTCTTTTCAGGAGTATCCTGTGATGTACTGCTTCGCTCCTTGACAGTCACAGTCTTGCCTTCTGGGTTGATGATGCAGTTGGACGAGTTTCCCATATGCAGTTCCACATAACCGTTGTTCTCTCGCGAATACGCGTGTTGCACTTCAAGAACATCATTCTCGCTGATCTTGTTGAAGATATTCTCGACCTTGTCGTTCCAGAATGTCAATCTCATGAAACCAGTATCATCGCCCATGAAAAGGCTCGCTACTTTACCATCATTGTTCTGGCCGAACGTTCTTGGTTCGTACTTGCGAAGAACCTTTGCCACTACCGTGACATTTCTCATGCCTGTAAGAACGTCCTTGAGCTTGAGTTCTGATGAAGGTGATTTTCCGAGCTTGATACCGTTCTCATTAGCTATGATGTGTAGTGCTCCTTCTTCTGAAATAAGCCCTCCTAATGAAGATAGTTTTTCCTTGAGTTTGTCTTCCACTTGGTCTTTTGTCAGCGAGCCGGATTCTACGATCTTGTTCTTGAGTTGTTCAATATCTTCAGTCATATGATTTCACACCCTGTTTTCGTGTCTCCCTAAAAACCCATTTTTTCAGACTATAATTGACGAGAACGTATTTCTTTTTAAGTCTTATGGCTTTCTTTCCAGTGCTTTAAATGCTTTCTCTATCATCTTCGGGTGGTGTTGTCTCTGCAGGAACATCTTTTTAATCTCCTCATCGGAATGACCTCTGTGACGAAGTCGTTTCATATGGAATATGATGCTCTCGAGAAGTTCTTTATCATCCCCACGCTTGAGCTCGAGACGATGCATAGCCAGGAATGCCATGCCGGATAGCAGGAGAAATGCGGCAAGACCAACTGCATAGAAATAGAGGCGTCTTGAAGCTCCATCTTTTTCACGTTCATAACTTGGTAGAGATTGTTTGTCTGTGCCGATGACGATAAGTGAATCATTCTCGAGAAGTCCCTTGTAAGGATTCGACGGTTCATATGAAGTGTTGTTCTTCTCATCTATAGGTTGTTGTTTGGACTCCTGATTTGGGTTTCTTGCGCAGTCAAAATCGACTTCGAGGCATTCAGGGTCGCAATATCCGTCAATCCCGGGTACACATTCAGCGGCAGCTGATAACGATGTTAAAACAAGGATAGTCAAGAGAGTTATCGGTATGTGCACTTCAGGTTTCACTCTCCCCCCCTCCTGATCCTAACAGTTCAGTTTTTTTATTTGAGAGCGTCTCGTGATAATCAGAACAACTCCCTTCAAAGAGTTTTGCACCAGAGTCAATGAGAGTATCGAGGTGAGAGTTTTTGAAAACAAGCTTCGACAATGATTTCAGTTCTTCATTCGGATCTTCGATCTTGATGCTCCCAGGTACTTTTTCCCTGGCGACGTTGAGATGGTTATCCAGTGGCCTGATAAGATATGAGTAGGTCTTGTTGATTTCAAAAAGCGGCGTCTCGCCCGAGGTTCCGACCATGTATACATACGTGTCAGCATTTCCTGACTTTGACACTAGCGGTCTGTGAAGAACCTTCAGGTCTTTCGTTGCGGTGTCTGTCTGTACAGCATGACTTCGGGGAACGATATAGGTGATTCCTTCCTGCTCAGATTTTTCTTCAGGCCATACCGTGATATTATAACCGTAAACGTCATCATCATCATCTTCCCAAGTGAACATTATCGAAGGTGAACCGCTGCATGAAGCTTGTACAGCCTCTTTGGTAATGATCTCATCAGGTGGGGTCGTATCTTCGAGCTGTGCAGAAAAACCTATTGATTGACCTTCCATAAGAGGGAATTGTGCCGTGAAAAGAAACGTGTCTGTTGTATCCCTGCACATGAAAGGCAGGTACTCTTTTTCGTTTTCTTTTTCGATAGCAAACAGTGTCATGCCACTTTTGGAGGTTTCTGGAAGAAGTTCATCCTGTGACTGCTTACAACTATCATGCCTGCAGAAACTGTAAAGGTTCCTCCCCTGCATTTGCGGCGAGATGAGTTGTGAAAGCGTGTTGTATGAGACAGGACCTATTGAATGGATGAAAACGTGTTCGCCTGCAGGGTCTGGAGTGAATGTCTTATACGAGTACGAACCCCACCACGATTCTTTTGCGGGATCTGAAACATGGCCTTTCCCGACATAGATTCCTGTATGACCGAATTCTTGAGCCGCATCTGACCTGCCATCTGAAGAGAAGATATCTCCCGGCTCAAGACGCTCCGGATTATAGAATACATTCGAATTCACATCCGGATGCTTGCACTTGTCTTTCCCATCACCATGCACCGGTTCTCCCAGCGATCCTCTGAATACGTTCGTAATATAAGAACCGCATTGTGTCGTGCACGCTTCTGCTTGTGCATCTTCAGGAGTACATACGCCAGTGCCTCCGTAAGCAGTCCCCAGATATTTTTTCGCATACGAAACAACATCTCCACACGCGTTTTCTGCAATATCGTCGCCTACATCGTCTATGTTTCTGAAAAGATCCTTGTTTGTGCTATGAAGGTTCTCAGCTGTCTCGAATAGTTCAAACAGTGGTTCATCAGCTGATTCTGTTTGTGAAGAAAACACTTTTTCCGTATCTGCTTGTATCAGTTCAGTCTTATAGGGGTTGTTCTTTTTCTTGAAATCAGCGAAGGAGAAGTGTTTATGAAGTGCAAGTTGATGTTCCTTGAAAAAATCGTAGTCATATCTGTCTTTTGTCACACCGGGTATATCGATGATGAATTCTCCCCCTTCATCCTTGGAGTGGAAGATGAAATTGATCTCATCGGGTGCGATGACCGTATCTTCTTCAAGCGCAATAGTGAGTGGCGGTAGTGAGATGCTTTCCTCTTGTTGTCCGTTTATCTTGACTTCAGCTTTTGAAACGTATTCCTCTGCCCAGTTAAGATTGAGTGTCAGTTTCTCTTGTTTGAGTCTTGATGTGTTGACCTCCAGTTTGCACACGCAATCAGATTGTGTATTTGATGAGCAATCAAGCAGTTGCTTTAAGAATCGCTTTGCAAAAAGTTCGTCTGAAGAAATTGTTTGCTGCGATAATGGTGTTGTTATGTTGATTCCAGTCTGCACAGTCCTTGTATTGACCGGTGTTGATTGTTCTGAATCAGGAGCGAAGGAAACCACTTCTTCTTTGAGGTAATCATCGTTGAATTCGCTCACAGTATCTTGCACACAGTTTTCGAGGTCATCATCACATTCGATAAGCCGTTCTATGAAGGTGTTGATATGATCGATAGTGTTGAAATTCGCATCGACAGTGACTTCAGCAGAAGGTTCTAAACTCACATAGTTGTTAGTTTGTGTCATGAACGGGTTTCCCTTGCATTGTTGAGACAGCGATTTCACCACGAGATTAGGATACTCGTGGACTTCCTTCCATTTCGCTTGGTCGTGAGCCCATTCAGCATCCAGTTCTCCCATTCCGGTCTTGATATCCTCATATGTGATATCTCTCCAGTTAAGGTTTGAAGGATCTAGCCCGGTTCTTTCGCTTGCTGTTTCCATGATATTCTTGAGACTTTCGGGTCCTGCATTGTAAGCGAGTGAGAGCAGATAATAATCAGGATTATCCTTATCGATATATGGGGCCGTATCCCGTAGTAATGCGATAAAAGCAGTTGATGCGAAAATTGCATGTTCGATATCCCCTTGCTCGATCTCATTATAGCGGCAAGTGAGTTCTTCATTGTTATTGAGCGTGTCGCAAGCATCCTTTGATAATTGCATAGGGCCTCTCATCCCACTTCCGCTGACAGTGGTCTCTCCTGAAAAGTATTCATCAACCATCTCCTCGCCACCTACTTCAGTGGTTATGATCGCTTTTATGTAAGGAGCTGGCACCTGGTATTTTGTCGATGCTTGCTCTATAATGCCTTCAAGATCGTGCTGATTTATTTTTTTCTGCAACTCCGTATAGGTTATTCTTGTAGAATCGATAGCGTCATCATTTATCTGTGTGAAATCAACGGGCAAGACACAGGCATCTTTTCCGGATTCGGCCGTGACATTTGATTGGGCTGTTTGTGATTTCATGAAATAATCCTCTAGGGACTCATACTTTCCTTCGAAAGCAGCATCTTTCAATCGGTAAACAGCGCGTATTTTTGATCGTGGTCTGAAATAGCTTCTCGGCAATTGTTCTTTGACAAGTCCTTTTGAACCCCTTGAATGAATGACCGTATCATTGCCTGCATATAGCATGATGTGCGTGACCATCCCGTCTTGATAGTGTGAGAATAGTATATCGCCTGCTTTCGCTTCAGAGAGTATATTATCAAGAGAGCAGGACATTTCAGAGTCATCACCACAGATTGGTTTCGCTTTATCATTATCATTTTTGAAGCTGATAAAGTAAGAATGTGCAGACTTTCTTCCTTCAAGAAGATCCACATTAGCGTGTTTACCGACCCACCATATCCATCCGGAACAATCAAAGCCTGGTTTTGTGAACGCTGTTCGTCCGGGCTCTGTCCTTGACACCCATACACCATCAAAAAAAGAACTGCCTTCTTGTTGGAGCGCTACAGTATCCTTATACGTGTACGGTGATTCTCCCCCCCATACATAGGGAAGGTTACCGAAGAATTCTGTGTAGAGATTATAATAATAATCCGCAATATCTTTTGCACACTCCGGTGTAGCGCATTCCACGATTTTTTCATTCCCATAACCGCCAAGCACTCCTGTCGGATAGGAGCCTGACATACTATCTCCGCTTCGGAGTTCTGAATCTGACACGACAGGGATCTTGACAGCATTTTCTGATGTGAGAAGCACAGATGTTCTTTCGCCATCGAGAGAAAAATCAAGATTCTTTCGAAATGAGAGTGGATAATCAGGATAGGCGTAGAGTTTCCTATCCAGGGTCAAGTCAAAATATGCTTTATACGTCTCCCTGAACGCAGGGACGCATTCGTTTGAATCTTTTGCAAAAACCGGCAAGAGATATCTCCCGCACTCGTGTTCGCTCTCCATCCCCCTTTCTGTAGTCTCTTTGAACACACCATCGTTTTTAAAAAAACTATTGAGGGCAGTTGAAGAAGCGAGGTCTACCGCCTTATGAATATACAGATCTGCTGCTGAAGCTTTCTCATTTGCTATAAGGAGATCATATTGTTTTGCTCCGATATGTATCTCTTCAGATTCATCTGTTGGTGTAAGCGTGAATATTATACCTAGCACTATGATGAGGAAAAATATACCTGACAAGAGAAGTGAGACCCCCTTCCGCGATGAGAATATTGTGTTGCTCATTTTCAGATTGATATTGGTGTATCCATTTCGATTCTTGATGTGCCTTCGGGTTGGTTTTCATAACCGGGTTTCGTGTTGAGCCATCTGGTGTTGAACGTGACTGCTATAACATAGTCTTCATATCCCTTGACCTGTTCTGGCACTTTTATCGGCAGATAGACCGCGTCATCATCAATGCCTATTGGTATGCATGTTTTCGAAAGCTTTTCAGACTTGTCACACTTGCTTTCTTTAGCGATATCGAAAGAAATATCGCCTTCAGTTCCTTGATTATTTTTTTCTACCATGAGAAACATGTGAAGGTCCCGTTCTGAGATGACGAGTCCTGATGTCTTATCCAACTGCTCACTTATCAGGTTCTTGAGCTCGGACATTCTTTTTCGGCATTCGGAACAATCTTCTCGACCGTATTCTTCTTTGAGATAATAGTAGTAATACTCTTGAACCATATCTGTAACGGTCTGTTCACCATTCTTATCGATTGGTGTTTGAAGCAGTGTCCTGATATACTGTCTCGAGCGCAGTACTTGTTGATTATCAAGGATTTTTTCTTGTTGTGTTTTTTTATTCTCTTCAGCCACGTGCATGAAAAAGAACAACGCTATAGCTATAAATATGATTCCGCCCACAATTGATGTGACGTCAGTCTCATGCTGTCCTTTTTTTGTTATGGACCTCATATTTTCACTCGTAGTTCTGCAGGATACACTTCGTCTTCAGTCCTGACAATAGTGTATTTGACATATTCTTTTGCTGTCGACCCTGCTCCAGTTTTCATCATTCTCGGTTTGAAATCGTCCTTGTGTTGAGGTTCCTCCATAAGCGGTCTGAGCGTGATGATCATTGCTGGTGTGTTGTTGTCCTGGAAACACTTATCAAGCATTGTACGGTTGAACTTCGTATAATCAATCGTGTTCTCACTGTACACCCCAGTATCAGGGTTCTTGTAAGCGAAACAGACATTTTGCATCCGTTGTATCATCAATTCCGCTTCCATCTCTTGATCGACATAAGCAAGCGAATCCATATAGTTGTTTCCGAAAGTCAAAAATGCGATAAGCACCGCTCCAATGAGTATTATGAAGATTATGAATTTGAATGGCTTTTCCTGAGCGACATATGTGTCGCCGTCAGAACCTTTCTTGTTGTTGAATAGCGTATTCATTTTTCCGGATAATGATCTTTAAGTGATTGTATTACTCGCTCCATGAAAGCATCGGTCGATCCATGTTTCGTGAAATGCGTATCGATATTGGATTCCTTCGGAAGTGCTATTTTTATTGAAGCGACACGTTCAGGATGCTTATATGAAAGAGGTTCAGGTGTTATCTCAAACCCCTCACTTCTTTCCAGGTAGTTGATCATATTTCTCGCTAAAGATTTAGTCTTTTTCTCATGCGCTGTTTCATAATAGATGATGAGACGTTCTGATTCCGAATGTCTGCCGAACCTGATCGTGATATTGGGTTCTGTAGCGTTTATATTGAATCCTTCAAGCGTCATCCTCGTATTCAGTTCCTTCGCTAGTTTTGCTGACAGCGTAGTGGATCTGTCTTCTTCTGAAACTGCATAGAGCAGGATATTATCTCTTTTTATTTCTGTAGTTGTAATCATATTCTTATCTTGTGTTTCTCGAGTCTTGTCTCCTGATATGATCGAGAGCATGCCATCTTCTTTTTCGAGGGTGAAGCGTGCTGCGTCAATCTGTTGTACGCTAGCTAATTCCGTGAATGCACTGCGGTGTATGGGGTGTGCTGTGAAAAAACGGATTTCAGCTTCTTTTCGTGACAGTGATGTATCGTCAGTGACTATAAGAACAGAATGATTCAAGAAAAGATCTTTTTCATAGAAACTCTCAGGATAAGCGTAGGTCAAATCTTTTGTTGTGGCGTGCGTTGCGTCTATAAGTGTTGCCACATCCCTTGCCATACCGATATTCTCGACTTGTTTTTCATCCGCAAACACATCATAGACTCCGATGAACATTACCATGACCATGACAGCGATGATGAGTTCTGCAACTACAACCAGCGTTAGCGATGCTTTTGTAGTCCTGAATAAACCCATCACTTCACCTCAATTATCTGATGCATCATAACTTTCGTATTCCTTTTGATCTTCGGATCTTGTAATATTCTGAGCTACTTGTTTAAAATACATCGTCGTTGTCTTTCCTCGCGGTTTGACAATACCGACATTGTATGCTTTTCCTTTCTTTCCCTTGATAATCAAGTGTTTTTCGTTCAAGACATCAGCGGTTGAATCATCCTTCACAGCAATATCATTGATAATGAGCGGTGATGAAGCATCCTCATAATCAAGAGAAGAGTAAATCGGTTGGTCTTTATTTTCATCTTTAGTGATTTGCGGATAGGGCATGGGTATTTGATGCTCGAAAAACATTTTTTTGGGTTCGGAAGTTTTCTTGACAGAAATATTGGTATATTTGTCTTCTCCGACACGAGGCTTTTCAAGGATCACCTCCGTGTGAGCCCCTATGCTCTCATAAGGTACTGGCACTTGTTCTTTCAAGTGTTGGAATAGGTTTTCTGTTCTGGTCTCGAAATCGAGAAAACATCCTTTGTAATCTGAACTATCTTGAGCATGATGAAGGCAGTTGGTAAATGAGATTTTGATAAAGCCTTCATAGTTTTCGATTGCTTTCTTTCTGATGTTGATTGCTTGAAGTCTTGAAGCCTGATCGCTATAATGATCTATGGCTTTCTCGAAAGCGCACGTTTCAGCGGGACAGATCGCGATACCGTTATTCACAGGTGTGGCTTGGAACGTGAGTGTCATCTCCACACCTCTCATCTTATGGTTTTTTACATCTCGTTCGGATTTGGGTGTTCCGGAACCGCCTATTGCGATTCCACCATCCCAGGAGAATCGTTGAGTCAGTGCTTCGAGAGTATCCTCTGATTGTGCAGCCTCATCATACTTGACGCTTGAAAATATTCGCAGGAACTTCACCCATAAAGGCTTGACGGAAAGGAATGATTCCCCGACTTCTTCTTTTACATTTTTTTCAAGTATTATCCGTCCAGGATAGCTGAGAAGTATAACTATATCAAAGGGGGTCGCATAAAACAACCTCTTTTCGATAGTCGAATCCCCATCATCATCTCGGTATGATTCATATCTATCGATGACAGACTCTGTATAATCATTGTCAAACCCTCTTGAATTGAAAAATATTGTTGATGAGGGCTCTACATCTTCGCACGTCATCCCATGACATAGATATCCACTTGTATCTTTATTCTCGGAAAAGGTGAGTCTGGGATTGGATTTTAATATGAAATCTCCATCTTCATCTTCTCCCTCCTCCCAGAACGGTCCTTCATCACAATAGCAGATGCAAGCGCTGTTGTTGCATTCAGATGTGTAATCTGGTCGTTCGATACGAAGATATTTCTCTTTATCTTCCACAGTTGATTTCAGATAGATAGGGTCATTTCCGGTAGAATAGAATAAATACATCTCATATGGTTCGACAAAAAGCGAGTAATCCTTCTTCGAATTACTGCTTTCATCGTAGCGAACTTCATAGATGATTTTTTTGAACTTCTCGATCCGATCACTATTGTCGGTTTTTTCCCCGCTATAGATGTTGCTCAGACCTGAATATATTCCTCCTGCGATAAGCAGTGCCATGATTATACTGATAACTGCGGCAAGTGATATAGTGGATGCTTTCTTACCCCAGTCCTTGTTCATAGTCATCACAACAACATTTCAGGATTTTCCTTTACAGAGTGCTTCATCGATGAATGTTTCCTCGAAGGATGCGTAAGTGCATTCCTCCTCGTCAGGACAAAAATCTCCTTTTGTAACATCGTCCTTCAGATAATAATTGAGTACTTCATCATGCGGAAATTCAAGTTCTTCATCTTCGTCGAGATACTTCTTTATTGCCAGAACATCCTCTTCATGAATTATCTTCACTTTTCCGGAATGCTGGTTCTTCAGGAAACTCGCCAACTGTTCAGTATTTTTCAGTTTGAAATAGCCTTGCTCTTGATCATCGCAAGTGTCCTCATTTAGGAACGGATCGATATTCCCTTGAGTTAATGATTTGTTGAGCTTTTCATTGGTTGAATCAAACTGAGTATCTGCAAAACTGAACTTGTCAGTCAAAAGAGATATCCCTAGGAATATAACTACCAGTACAAATACGATTTTAGCTATCATCGAAGGATCGAATCCTTTCTTTGAATCATATATCCTCATGTGATCACCTCGGCTTTGACTATATCAGGGTCATCTTTTATTTGATCGAAAATGAAAGAATCACATTCATATTTCTTATCAGGGTTCGATATCGCTATCGTGTTGATCTCTTCAGAAAAGCAAATCCCGTATTTGTGTTCTCCAGCATAATTGAGTAGTGAATTGTCATGGATGTGGAACAAAGTATTGTTATAGAGATAGTATACCGTGTGAAGTTCGACAGGATCATCTCTGTTATTGGTTTTAATGAACATTGGCTTGAAATTATTGTTCTCTAGAAGGATGTTGAGTTTGACTGAGTCTATACGATTATTTTTCGCTTCTGAAGAGAACTTATCGAGTGATGGTACAGCAGGCTGCTCATTATCACCAACATAATAATGCTCATTGTCGGAAAGTCTTGTGAGTAGATCGACGAATTCAAGCGAGGATGAATCATGTGAAGATTTGAGCATCGAAATAACAGGCATTGAATCAAACTCGGACTCTTGATTCAGTGGACTCTTGAAACGATCTGTTTTTGAAGGAGAATTCACCTCGAGAAAAAAGACAGGACCATTCTCATTTTTTGCAGAATAATATTTCACATCATAATTCCTGAAGTAGTCTTTTTCTGCTTCAGAAAGAGTCGATTGGAAGATGAATGTTTCCGGAAAGACAAGAACACCATTAGGATAAGCCGCACTATCATAATATTTCTTGTTGAAAAGAGTGTTGAAATGTTCTATGAGATATTCTTCAAAACGTTTTTCCTCAGATCTTATCCGATCCGTTTTCAAGTATCCTTTAGAAATTGCATCGGCCAAGAAACCTTCCCTCATACATGGATAGCCTTTATCTATATCGTTTTCAAGAAATGCGTCTATACCATCATACCTGCATTTGTCAGTCTCACCGGTTTGTGTTATGATAATGGATCCTCCTGCATCTGTCTTTAGCATATATGAGGGAATTCCGAAATCACTGCCATAATAGACTTTATCAGGTAAGTCCCCTTCATCCGATCTCATCTTAAGTTGGAAGTCGGTATCGATGACAAACTCTGCCTCATCGACATATTCATCTTCATGAATATCCAGAGAATCATCATTTAGATGGGCTTCAAACATTTCTCGGAAACCAACTTTCTTTACTTGAGTGATTGCCAGTTTTCGGTTTTTCAGGTAATCTGCATCCTTTTTGTCTTCATAGAGGTCTCGTAGCAAGTGTCGTTGATTGAGTTTCTTATCGACCAGATATACCTTGAGATCATCACCATCCTGGATTATCCTGATCGCATAATCACCCGCTCCTTCAGTTACATCAGGCGGGTTTGGCAGGAACACGAGTTTCCCTTTGCCGGTATCCACCCTGCTCTCATAAAAACCTCTATCAAAAGCTGCTTCGGCAAACTGTTTCGTATATTTGACGATATCCCGGGGCACTTTGATTTCTTCGCTGTAGTGCTTGGAGCCGGAAGTGACTCCTTCAGGCAGATATTGATCGGCATCAAGACTCTTATTGATATTGCTTTTTGCATCACCGCTCACGTTCATATACAGCGATGTCACTAGTAATATGACAACGACCATCATTGTTATTCCAACAATCTGTTTCATCATTCAATACCCGTCTAGTCTTTTCCGACCACGTGATTTAATAGCGATTCAGAGGCTTCCAAAGCCTCACCACCTTTATCTTTGCCGACAAAAAGAACTATAGAAAGCACTACCGCAAGTCCTATGAGGGAGAGAATGATATACGTTAATGTCGACATTGCTATTCCTTTCCGTCCCATCTTGAATGCCAGTATGAGTTGATCTATG
Organism: Candidatus Woesearchaeota archaeon; assembly: GCA_046546105.1. GTDB lineage: Archaea > Nanobdellota > Nanobdellia > Woesearchaeales > SKGA01 > SKGA01. The sequence continues at coordinate 22,347 of JBKGYN010000001.1, forward strand.
AACAAACCGATCATATAAGTTCACACCCCATATTGATTCCTTCTTTGAGTTTGCTTAAAATAAGAGTTGTCGAATGATCCCCTGCCTTGTCAGCTACATATGATAATTTCGGGCTTGCTAACGAGACCACGTATTCCGGACCGTTTGAAGCAAAGTAGATGTCATTCGCTATTTCATATGCGCCGCTACCTCCTCCGACTTGGAAATACTGGTGGTAGGTGTATTCATCATTCTTGTATGTGTCCTCCAGGTAGAGCTTGAGTTCTTCTGGAGTGATTTTCTCTTCATCAAAGTCTCGTTTCTCGACATCTTCAAAGAAGACATGATATCTTACCAGGCAGTCATATCCTTGTTTTGCCAGCAGATATTGCTTATCACTCCACATTCCTTTAGTCTTTCCTTCATTTGTCGTCCACCACGCTTCTGCAAGTATATTGGCAAGCTCTCTCATCACATCTTCTTTTGATTTATCTTTAAGAGAGATCTTTTTGTCCACCGTTTCGCACGCATTCTTGAAATTTGGGAGTACTATCGATGATTGCGTTGCGTGCTGATTCACAAGCATTGCTTTGCAGGAGAGACCTTCGGTTGAATCCTTGACAGAGCCATGGAGTTGATTAGCGAGCATCATCAGGATAATCAAGGAGACGAGAACGACAATCACTTTCGTGAGAAATTCCCCTTTCTTACCCGAGAACATTGTTTTTCACCTTCATCAGCGATGTCATGACAGCAATCAGGATAAGTAGTATGATGACGATGATAACTATTTTCTCTGTTGTCATCGCTTTCTTTTTTATCTTTTGGAGCAGAAGCATGTTTTGTCACCTATTACATTTTGATTAACATCACTATTCAGGATTGCACACCTGACTGGCATCCGCGAGTATCATGCCATACACAACCACCCTTACCATCATTTATTCTGCAAGGATTGCGTTCGCAAACAATCTCTAGCTGATAATCAGAACATGTTTTTTCAGAGCAGTCATCACAGTGATTGCCTGACGCGACATCTCCTGACTCGGGATTCCAGAAACAATCAGCATTCACTGTATCGCAAGCACCAGCATTACAAGGATCCATGTATTCAAAATCACTGCAGGAGTCAATATTTGCACAAGAGATGCAATTCTCGCTTCCGTCCACACCAGCCATATTTGATCTCCAGAAGCATTCTTGAGTTCCTTTGCAGTTTAGACCTCCTTCAGAAAGACAAGTTTTCTTACTCGAGAAATCACAATCGTGAGTGGTGCAATTTTTGTTTTCCGAGTCTTCTTCATCATCGATTTGATCATTGACAGCGATACAATCATTATTTTTTTCATCGCATACTTCGCCATCTTCACAGTGATCATCATTCACACAATATCCGCTTCCTGCCTCGTAACACTTGTTTTCCTTGAGATTGCATCCTTTTCCTTCCGGACAATCATCATCTGATTCACAGTTTGCTGCTAGCTCGCAATCGCCTGAAGGAAATCCACTGTTCCATTCACATTCTAGGTTGCAATAATCTTCCTGACACGCGTTCTTATCAGGATAGCCCTCACAGTCAGTAATCCCTTTTGCTGAACAATCCTGACATTCTCCTCCAAACAGCGCTCTGTCCCAGAGACAGCCTTCTGCTCGTTCGCATTCATCTCGTTTCATCTCGCCACAGGCCTTTGTTGATGAGCTTTCTTCAGTTTCCTTCTCTGAAGGTGATGCAAGACTGCAAGAGTTATTTTCCCAGACACATGCATTTTCTTTGCCGTTAGCTGCTTCGCATGGATTGTTCACACATGCGTCTCTTGTCTCATAATCATTGCATGCTGGAGTTTCGTCGCACGCCACACAATCTCCTTTGGTAACTCCTGATTCCCAGTAACATCCATGGTCTATGATGCATTGGTTTGCCTTGCACGCTTGTTCGTTATCATAATCACCGCACAGCATTTCGTCGGGGCAATCAAGGCAGGTGTTTTTCTTTAATAGTCCTTGCTCCCATTTGCAATCAAGCGCTAGCTTGCACCGATCGTTTCTCGAATCCCTATCATTGCACGAGAGTCTCTGGTTCTTGTACATATCACAAGTATAAGGACATTCATAAAAGACTTCGTTGAATGTCTCGTAATCCAGTACTTCCAGCTTGTCACATTCTCGTTGGTTGAATGAAACGGTCTCGTTTGCCCCTGTAGTCGTATTTGATGGGTGTTGCTTGAAATAGATACAGGCCGTGTGAAGATAATCCTGTTCATCTTTGAAATCAATCACTGTTTCTTTCCAATCGATCTTTGAAGAAGATGGTTCATTGTATTTATCAGCATCTTGGGGACAGGAAACGATTGCATTAGACCCGGCATCATCCACATCCTTATCTTTGATAAAGTATGCCTTTGTGATTTCTGGCGTCTCGGTACCGAAGAATTTTCCAGTTTCCGGACTCTTGTTCTGGACTCTTGCTGATAGATAGCATACTCTTTGATTGTTCTCTGCCACAATCCTTATTTCAGGGGTGATTCTTTGTTCTACTCCTATTCCATGGTCTGATGAAATGCCTGTCTTGACACTGATGATACGAGAGGTTGAATCCGTTATGACCCCTTTCTCATCAAAGACTCTGACATCCCATTTATAGGTCCCTTCTTTCGTGAGAATGCCTGTGAATTCCATCCCTGTCCGTAGGTCGCAGGGTGAGCTTTGGGAATAGAAGCCGCGGATCGGACCTTTATCGCTTGCTCGCTGGTATTCTCCGATGACTTTTGTCGCTGGATAAATTGCCATGTCGCATCGCGGTGACTCTTTAGCATTATTCACCGCCGCAAAGGTATGTTTATCACCTGGATCGATTTTTATATGGTTCTCCGATTTTGATGCTTCTGAAAGTTCCATGCTTTCTTCCCAGCCTTGATCATCAAAATTCATATAGATATCTTCATCCGACAACTCGAATTCTTCTGCGGTGAGTTGTCGTGCCCCTTGGGATATGTCCTCGGAAGAACCGCCCTCTTGAGCTGTTTCTTCAACACGTTCTGAACGCCAATCATCGAACCGTTTTTCTTCTTGAGATGATAATCCTATCTGTTTTATGCAACAAACTTTCCCATCCTTTGAGTTGAATGCGTCTGCGATCATGAGGAATTCTTCATTACAATTCTCTGCCCATGCTCCTCCGATTCCTTCACAACCAGAACCTTTTTCCAGATTATCAAATGCGCCCGAGGTCACGCTTAGCGAGAAATAGAGAACAATGAGTGATAAAACGATTCCTATAACTATCCAGAGTGTTTGGTTTGCCGTTTTAGATTCTAACAAGAGTCCTGCCATCGCGCACCTCAAAGGAAAAAAAGAAAGTATCAGCGGTTATTTTTGTCGTCACCCAATCTCAAACAACAGATTTGATCCCCGCTGCATGAACTATCAGCAGGTGTATTGTGGATTGAATAAGTGACTCCGTTTTCAGAACAGCTTTCTCCGCAACTATAGCAACATTTTCCACCTAATGATTCGCAACTTGTCCCTTCCTTCAGGTCGCCGCCTTTTTGCAACAGCATGACAGCAAGAATTACAAGCACAAGCAGGGCGATCGCTGCGATAATGATTACATTCATAGAAAGTTCCGAACCTTTCTTGTTCATTTTCATCTTGATAAACACCTCACACAAAAATCCAATCGTGAAACTCCGGATTTCATGTCATTAACGCTCATCCCCACCGGCACCGGCGAGAACTACATTACAATAACAGTATATAAAAACCCACAACAATAGTATTTAAAAGTTTGCATTCGCTTATAAATTATGGCTCGCAGATGCCGAGCTCTATCATGGCTGTTCCACGAGGGTGGAGTGAGATTGGAATCCAGCCGGGAGCGCTTCTTCCCGTCGTCTCGTTCGTGCAGTTCTGATAGATATACTTGAAATCCTCTTGGTTGTTTTCAGGATAATGTATTATGAGCCCGTATGGATAGTCCCAGACATCGAGAGTCTTATTCTTTATCTTCACGATTGTTTGGTTGAGTTTCTCGCAAGAAGTCATGCCATCATTGCACACTATCTCTTGCTGGGATCCGCAATCTCTTACCAGCTTATCGACATCGACATTGCACACGGAAGTATCGACCAGCGTATCGAGAAAGCTCATGGCAAGCTCATTATACGCATATTCCTTTTGTAGGTTCGCTCCTTGATCATCTTCTGCTTTTTCAGCCTGGCTTGATAAGTAGATAAGCATCGCCATCGATACGATGAGTACGATGATGACAAGGCCAATAATTTCTGATTGTGCTTTCCGCCAGGACATGGTATTCGTTCACCCTTATTTTTTCTGGAAGCTCGTTATATAAAGGACCCCATAACGGTATTCTCCTGAAGTCGCATCATACAGTGATACTGGTACGATGACCGGTAATCCTGATTGAGACTCATTTTCTGCTAGCGTATTGTTGTAGAGAACCCACCTATCATTGCCAGGATACACTTCTTCCACGACCAGCTGCGCATTACCCAGTTTTGAAAAGAAGTGCTCCCTTGTCAGCGACTTCTTGTTTTCTGTGATATTGATGAATGCATCCATTTTCTCTATCTCGAAACAAGATGGTTCCTGGACGTCTGTCAGCGAACACTGGACTTCAGCCAGCGATGAAGCGACCTGTGAGATCTTGATCGAATCGAGTTCTGCGAATTTAGCCTTTTTCTCTATTGACTCTTCTTCCTTAGCCCCGGAGTAGAAAACGAGTCCGAAGATTATGATGATGAGTATGAAGATGACGATGAAAATCGATTCTCCGATTTGTATTTGAGCTTTTTGAGTGCTTTCCATCATGGTCTCCTTTCACCCTAGTAGATGAGCGGACAGCTTCCTTCCATCGAAAGCCTGTGATTACTATCTTCTATTTCACGGGTGTATTTATAGAGATTTTCGACATCGCTTGATGTATCGATACTGCTGTTGACTATCGTTGAGATGTTGTTGAGATGGTGTTTTGCCCGTGGAATCCCATCATCGACCCCTCCGAGAAGTCGTTGGCAGGCCGGCTTGACACGTGGAATAATATGTTCCACCCTATCGAGTTGCATGAGAGTGACCATGTGCATGTAAGAGTATGCTTTATCCATAGTGCATTGATATAGTTGTTTCGACCCAGAAAACATAGCCCCGTATAGTGATGCCTTGCCGAAGTAAGGAGCTTTCTCTCCTTCAGAATCGCTCGCGTAGTCATCTCCCGGAATGAACGAGACTGTTCCGTAGGAGAAAATATCGGTCTTTTCGGGTTCGATCTTGATGACAAGGGAGCTCTCGCCGCGAATCTTGTTTTTGAGATCATCAGGGATATTTTGATCTTCAAAGAATACGAACGTGTAATCATCATAATTGAGCTCTTCGATTGAAAACCCCTGTTTTGTGCTTTCGTTATAGATAACGTGAGTCATGTTTTTCGGGAATGGCTTGTAGAGCATCTTGAAATTATCACCCTTATCATCATAGAAGACGAAAGCATGATCGTCATGCGTGAGGTAAGTGAAAGTAGTCATCTTGTACGGGACCGTCCAGTCCAGCGTCCATGTGTAGATGTTTTCTGGTGTGAATCGTTTTGGTGAGAAGAGGATATCGTGCTTTGTGGTTCCGGCCCTGATGTTGCTGATCTCGTAGTGGTAGATACCGTTGCTACTGTCGCAGTGGAAGGAAAGCTCCCGTTGTGGAATTTCAGTGTACTTCTTGAACGTACCTGACTTTTGCGCTGTTGATGTGATGATGGTCTCGAGCTGTCTGGCGGTCGAGGAGGTGATGGATTTCTCTGCGACATCAGTTTGCGTTCCTGTAAGTGAAAAGAAAAATCCTAGCAGGACTGCACCTATGATGATGACAAAGATCCAGTTGAATTGCAATTGGATCTGTCCTTTCGTATCATCCTTGACAGTGGCTTTCATCGTTGATTCACCGAAGCTTTTTGAGCAATCGAATCAGTTGGCAGCAACCAGCGTCTGACGCCCTCGTCCTTTGAATTTTAGGTTGAAATAACCATTAGTGGTGTTTATACAGACGACATCATCGTTTGTCAACACCTTATCGGAATAACCTATCGCAACGACTGTTTGCCCGTCTGAAATGAAAATGTTGTTCTCGACATTGTCTTTGACACTGTCTTCTATCACGAAATCAATGGCAGACACTCCTGTATCAGCATCAAAACTATTCCGGAAAGCTTGATCTCCGTTGAAAAAGGCGCTGTTGATAAAACAAAGCTTGTTCATCGTACCCGGAGCTGAAAAGCGCCGTTCATTTACAGTGCCATAGATATTATTATCCTCGACTTCATCGACAATATTTTCTTTGAAAGTGAGATAGTCGACCTGTTCTTTCTGATCCATTATGCCAAAGAGTGATTTTGCTCCGATAAGAGCGATTGCTCCGATGATGAAGATCGCCACTAAGTAGATGAATACTTGTTTTATCTGACCCTTTGTTGTATTCATGCGCATCATTGTTCACCTGTAGTGTTGAATTCATTGCGAGGACGCCAGTTCCTTGACAAGCTCTTCTCTTTGATCTTCAGTGATCGTGTGTTCTCCCGCAAGACGTGCGAGAGCATCCTCGATTTCTTTTGGTTGGAGCAGATTCTGGTCCAGCGCGTGCTTGAACGATGTCGCTAACGAACCCATGTCAAGTATTGTGTTGGCAGCCTGTTCTTCGATCTTTCGAATAAGGACTTCTTTACGTTTTGCAGGCGTGCTCAAGCCCAGTTCTTTCAGGAGCGGATCCTTTGAAGCTCTTGATTGTGGTTCCACAAGCGATTCGAGCTCCTCAAGTGCATTTCCGGAGGGTGAAGCCGGAGCATCAGGGGTTGTCAGCTTCTCACTCGCATTCTTCTCTTCTTTGCCATTTGTTATCGAATCCAGTTCATCGAGAGCGGTCTTTTGTGAATCTTCCTCTGGCTTTTGCTCTTGTAATTGATGGTAGGGTGTTGTGCGAGGATGATCGGGTGCTGATGAGCTTCCTGAAGTGACGTCTTGGAGCTCATCGAACACACTGCTTTCTTTCTTCTGTTTTGCCTTCAGGTCCATGATGTTCTTGTATTCCTCTTTCGCCGCTTGCCTCGCTCGTTCTTCTTGTTGTTGTTTGAACGATTGTTGCTTCTCTTCTTTCTTTGCAAAGACCTTCTCCTCAACGTGTTGTCGTTCTGACTCATCCAGTTGCTCTTCATCAGGCGTTCCGTCTTGTTTTCGAGGTTGTTTCTTTTCGTTGCTATCTTCAAATGCACCGACTACTGACTTGCGGTGTTTGTGTCGTTCTTCCACTTTCTGTTGTCGTGCCTGGTTCTGTTGTTCTTTTCTTTTGCGGATCTCTTCCATCAATTTTCGTCGTTGTTCCTGTCTTTTCTTTGCCAGCTCTTGCTGGTTGCGTTGCTGAATCTGTTGTTGCATGACTGTTTGTTGTTGTTTGGTGAGTTGGTATTTTTCATATCGGGAATAGGTTATATACCCTCCCCCACCGAGGAAGAACAGTATTCCTGCAACAAGTAGTATGATCCCGAGCATGTCTGGCTCGTCCTCTTCTGGAGAAGGTTCTGGATCCTTATCATCATCCTCATCCGGTTCCTCGACGCACTCACCTTCATAATTGCATATTTGGCCGTATGGACAGTCCTCATCGTTCTGACATCCATCCCGTTCTTGGGACTTCTCACTGCATGATTCTATGTGCTCGCAGATACCTCCACAATCCACGCCTTCTTCAAAAGGATCCTGCTTTCCATTGTCGCATGTTCCGCATTGTGCAGGGCATGGGCCTTCACAATCAACACCGTTCTCATCCGGATCTTCAATCCCGTTGAAACATTGGTGTTTCATGGTAACGGATACCTCATCTTTATAGGAGTTGGCTGCCTTGTCATAGACCTCATAGCAGAATTGTCCTGAATCGCTGATATGGAGGGGTGATGAGTCATAATACTCAAGATCATACGGCCTGATGCATGATTCGTCAGTGAGTTTTCTGGTATAATAATCGCTGCAGCCGCTTTGGGTATCGTTGCACTCGACAGTGACTTCATTATAATTCCATTTGTAGCTGACTTTCGCCTCTGCGCTCGGAGGTGTCGTATCACAGTCTGTTTCTGAATATGGTGTTGCCGTTACCGCAAGTGTTTTTTGAGCGCTATTACCGGCCTTATCAGTGGCTTCTGCTGTAATCATATATTGCGATCCTCGCATCAGGGCTAATTCTTCAGTGAAATTCCCCTCTGGTGCTTTTCCACTCGCCACGGTCGATGAATCATCATTGATTGAATAATTGTATGAGCTTATGGGTGAGCCGGTTCCGTTTGCAAGCACTTGTCCTTGTATCTGTTCCAGCGAGCAGGTGTTTTTCGAGCTGAGGATTTCAAGCTCTGGGTTTGTCGTGTCGATAACCAGTTCTTTGAACGCGAGGCTTGATTCTCCTTTGGAGTCTTCACAATATACTCCAACAGTATAAGACCCTTCATCGAGGGTGAGGTGTTTAGTATGTTCCGTGCCACCTGTAATCTGGAATTCTTGTTTGGAATTTTCTTGCGATGTCTTATATGAACAACTCGCATCATCATCTGTTGTTGCCATGAGTTCTATCCTGTTTTCATTGTTGTATCCAGGCGTTGTGATTTTTATACCGAGCTCGTTTTCCGGCGTGATATCAATATCCTCATTTGCCGTTGCATGAAGTCCTGCCTTGTTCCGGCACTTGACCTCTTGTGAGACTGTCTGCGTAAAGCCCCAATAATCGATGACTGTTGAAAATTCATTTCTGAAACTCTCTTCTGAATGTGGATCATAGTCGTCAAACCCTCTAGGCACGCCTTCACGATCCTTGAACGTACACACGACCTGATCATCGACCTCCGCTTCCAGCGTAGTGGACTGGCTTGCTGCGCTTGTGATAGGGTTCGGATCTGCTGTCAGTGTGATTTCTGGCGGTGTCGTATCGTAACCGAGCGTGAATTCTTTCTCATGATAGTTTTGTCCGTCTTCTTCGCAGATGATGATCCATTGTGCTTTTGCCTCATCTTTGGACTCGTCCAGCGCTTCGTAATCACTTGCGGCTATTGAATCAGTATGGGTGGTCCCGTCATCTGTACTCATGTTCTCAAGCGTTTCAAACCAAGAGTTCTTGTCTTCTGGATGTTCCTCTTCGAGGGGTCCGTGTCTACATGCTGCTTTTCGTTTCGTTGTTGCTTCGAAACCGAATACTTTGTCTGGTGCAATGCCGAATTCCGGCTTTGAAATTTGTATGTCCAGTCCTGTCGTGAATAGCTCACTCTCATTTGTCGTGTGACCTGCCTTGTCACGGACTTGATAGCAAAGGAGCGTTTCTGAAGAAATGTAGATGGATTCATTGTAGGATTGGTCCTGATAGACAGTGTCGCTGCAATTCTGGCCCGGCGTCAGTTGTTTGTAACCGTAAAGATCTGTGCATCCGCTTTGACCGTCGCTACAGCTTATAGTGACGTTGAAACCATTTCCCGAGGGTGTTTTTTCCAGACTCGCTTCTGGATAGTCCGTGTCACAGACTAGAGCGTCTTGTGGCTTTCCAGTGGTTGAGTGCGTAGTTGTTGCGGATGATAATCCTGCTTTATCAATCGCAGTCACCTCCCAGGCGTATGTGGCGTTCTTCTCCACAGGTATGTTGGTTGGTGCTTTGAAAGCGTGCACGCTTTGGGTATAGTCAGTGAATACTTGGTGGAGTCTGTTTTCTTTCGTTGTTTGCGTGCTGTTATAGAGTGAGATATTGTAAAAGACTGTTTCGTCCGGTTCCTCCAGATCGATAGCCCATCGGTGCTCACAATTATATTCGTTGGAGATCACTTGCGGATTTGATGGTTCAGTCTTGTCTATCGTGAAATCAAAAGTTTCTTCCTTCTCTTCCCCTCCTATTGAAGTGCATTGTAGCTTGATTGAGTATTCCCCTTCATCCAGACCCTTGAGTTTGGCAGTGTGGTTTTTCCCATCACCTTCTGTTGTTTCATACTCTTCAGTATCGAACTTGTATCTGCATTCTGCTTCTTTTCTTGTCTTGAAATGCAGTTCAGGGTTCGTGCTTGAATAATATCCGTTATCCTCGTATGTGATCTCAAAAGATCGATCGAGAAGTATCTTGAACGAGGCTGTTTTTGAAGTGCTTCTCATCGCCGGATTGGTGCATGTGAAATTGACTTTGTATGGATACTCGGTTTCGTATTCATATGTCCCTTTATTCGAGAAGTCAAAAGTGGTCGAAAGCTCGCCTTCATAGTTTTCGATGGAGTCTACCGTTTGCTCCAGTTCGTACTGTTCTGGAAAATATTTCGGTTCAGTATTCTTCATGAAATCATATGAGCAGATGAGGTGGTCATCTTCGGAATTGATGTTTGCTGTTGTCTTTACATTCGCTTCATCGAAAATGACTGGGGGAGTCATGTTGATCGTGAATTCAGGATCTGTCAGGTCATAACCCACGTGGAAGAGTTGCCGTTTAAACTCCTGCTCCTCACCATCGATCTTGTACTCTTTACAGATAACAAGGAATTGGTTTTCAGCCTCATGGTCATTGTAATCAAAAGACTTGACATTCAATCTGGTTTGTGAGGTTGGTTGATTGAGCGTGACAACAGGAATCCGGTGTGTTCTTGTGTATGTTGCATTCGCATCGTTGAACCGTTTGCCCATATCATAAAGCTCTTGACTGCTTCTTTTTTCAAGAAGCCCTGAATTCTTGATGATGCGACACTGTGCTGCTGTTTCCGATTCCAGAGTGAGATTGAATGGAATCTTATTACCGACCGCGATGTGCTGATCCTGATCCTTTGTGAAGTCGGTGTTTTTTGGTTTTTTCACCCATATTTTCATCGGCTGGGGTCTTACATCGACCCCGTAGTAATCCATGTTAGAATTGCCATCGTCATCTTTTGCAATGACTTGCAAGACGTATTTTCCGAATAGCGAACCTTGAGTATTGAGTGTGAAGTTGAACTCATTCCGCGCCTGATTGCCAGTATAATTTATCGGTATTTCTTCCCCGCGCGAGTTCACCATCGAATAATCAGTGATGATAATCGGTGCATCATCCCGGTCATAGACCGCTTGTATTGTTGGTCGTGACTTGTTCGTTTCTGTAAAATCCACTTCATCAAAGGAGATATTACCTGCCACTAAAGGCAGTGAAATAACTATTATGATAAAAGAAAGCAGAAATATTTTTCCTCTGTCATGCATGAATCAATCCCCATCCTCTTTTTTGCGCTGTGGTTTCATATGATCGTGAATGTTGGTCGTGTGAAGTTCGTATCTATCACTTTCAGGTTCTTACGATGAACATCTCCAATATTTCCTCCTTTATCGACACCGTAAAAGTATATTTTCTTGCCGGCGTCTTTATTGTAGTGGAGTTTATCCGTGAAATGGTCTTGACCGTTCGTGCTCTTGAGCTTCCCTTCATTGCAATGTTCGGATGGCTTGAAATCGTTGATATCGAGGAGTGAATTATCGCTGTAGCAGTACCGGATTTCCTTGCAACCGAATGTGGATCCAGGTAATTCTCCATTCGTATCATTGCAGGTGATCTTGATAAGACGTTCAGAAGATCGCGGAGTCGCCTCGTTGCCAGTTTCTTTGAATGGCACATAATCACCATCATCAAGGTAGTGGAGTTCTGTTTCAGGTCCTGTGACGTCGATAGAGAAGGATATCATGTCCGAGTGCAGTCCTTCGGTCACGCTCCTGTTCGTATAGTTACAGGCCGTGTAATATGAATAGAGTCCTTCCAGATCGCTTGGGGATTGTTCTCCTGCAATCTCGTCGAACGCCCTCGTGTGTGAGACTCCTTGATCATAAGCCAGGAACTCGTGACGTGCTTTTTCAAACGTGTTTTCTTCCGGATCGAAGCGGCAGTGCGCTTCATCCACTGTCTTGAGCGAGAGCATGATATCTTCAATCTGCTCTGCGTTATACACGTTTGCCTGTGGCTGTGCTTTGGAAATTGACACATCCCCTTCTACCCAGAGCGGTATTGAGAGCGTATCCTCGTTCTTGTATTCATCAACGCATGAGATGGTGAAGTTGTAATAGTTGTCCGGAACGTAATAGAAGTTCGCTTCAAACGTATCGTTGATGCGTTCTCTTTTCTGATCATAGACCATTTCATTTCCTGACGACGATGAATAAGTCATCTTGTAGCGACAATGGGCCTGTTCCGTTGTTGTGAATCCGATAGTTACGTTGCTTCTATAAATCTCATTAAGCTTGAAAGTGGTGATGTTAAGATCCTCTTCATCCTCGAATTGTATTTCTGGCGCTGTGCTGTCTATGAAGATCTCTGTAGAATCGATCACCTCAAGGTTTCGTGCTGGATCTGTCGAGAAAAATTTGATCTTGTGCACTCCGTTTCCTATCGCTTCTTCCTTATAATCTGGTTTTGAAAGGTCTTCTCGTTCTTGTGTCGGATAGACTTCGCATCCTTGTTCCTTGCATTGTTTTGCTCTGTTAATACAAGAGCTTTTGTCAACACCCTCGCAGGTGAAATCATAACAGTCTGCCGGGCATTTTTCTTTCGAAAGCACGGTAAAATATGTTGTCGGTTCATCAGCCGCCCATGTATCATCTTCTACCTTGAACGTGATATTTGAAAGTTCGTTGACGCCGTAAGTCGGCAACCCTTCGTAGATTGGATTTTCAGATGCTTCCCTTAGGATGAGTGATGTGTTAGGTGGTGTCACGTCCTGAAGGCATCTCAAATCCGAAGAGTATTTTGTTGAGAAGCAATCATCCCTTGTTTCCCCGAGCCATGATGCTGAATCATTATATTTATTATCAGCATTCTTGTGACACCCGTTGAAATAGGAATCATCATTGCTTGTGGACCAGGCGCATGTGTTAAAACCGTATCTGTCTTGAGATGCGTTGAGCAGTTCATTCGTACCATAGATAGGGGTTCTTCCCTCGTATGTGACATCTACAGTCGCATTACCTGAATTGTTGACACAATCCTTTTCATTCTGGTAGAGATAGCATGCCATGTCTTGTTCGTGGACGCAGGTCGGCACCAATTCCTTGTCATACCTCTCATCATTGAACGTGATGTCAAGAAGTGACACGAGTACATTCTCTTCGGCCGTGTCTATGACATTTTCAGACGGTTCTTTGTAATAGCAGTTTCCATAATTGTTTTCGCACAGTTGCTCGTTGCAGAAACCGAGTGGTGAGTCGGTGTCGCACCGTCCACACTCTTCTTCATTCTCATCAGCTGGCTTGCACACCCCTACACCGAGTTCTTCTGAATACGAACTCCACTCGCAGGTGCTGTTCATCTTGTTGCACGGATCATTGCCGCATGTTTCTGCTGTCTTGTAATCGTAACATGAATCTACTTTTGAGCATTCATCAAAGTAGTTGAATGAGTTTCTTGACGCATCATAGTAACAAAGCCCCCCCCAGTTTGTGGAGAATTGATCTTGCGTCGGGTTGATGAACCAGTCGCAGGACGCTTTGCGTTCCTGACCGTTCTGGTTCTCATAAAGGACTTTCTTTCCGGGAACTGAGCTGTAGAGCCCGAACATCCCATTGCACGCACTGCAATTGATCTGATCCTTGCATGTTGCTCCGAGCTTATCGTTGAGCGGGTCGTATTCGGTTTCTACACATGTCTTTCCAGTGCAATCTTCATCAGAGACATTATAGCTATGGTTGGTGAAGCGATGAGTTTTTCCTCCATAGCCTTCAAATTCTCTTATCGTGCACCCTGTGGGGACGATCTGTCCTGAATCGCTTTCTTCACAGTTATAGCCAGGCGGGTGTTCTTCCATACAGTATTCTTCGCCTGTATTGAAGCATGGTAATTGCTTGTTCTCGTCATAAGCACATTCTTTGCTACCGTCTCGTCCGATTGCACAAACATTGTAGCAGAATGATGATTGTGGTTTGAGCAGGTTTTCCACCTTGTAGCGGTGTTGTCCTTTTGGCACCTCCACTCGTTGCCGTGTTGTTCCTTTGCACGTTCCTGAATTGCCCTCTTCCTCACAGTAAACGATCTGGTAGGCGAGAATCTCATCCTCGCAAGTGCCGTTGAACCGCCAGGTGAGTTCCACATCTTTTGTTTGGTCGAAATACTTGATGCCGGGATAATGATTTGGAGGGAGCACATCCTTATCGTATAAGTCAAAGACGTTTCGGGTGTTGAAGATATCGACGTCTGATTCGTTTGTCGGTAGGAAGACTGGCTTCTGGCCTTCACATTCATCATCACACAACGGGTTCCCTTCACAGAGTGACTGGCATTCTTCCATCTCGCACTCTTCTTTTCGATCGCATTGGAATCCGCAGACCGGTTGGCAATCTTCATAGTTGAAATTGCACGTGTCGGTGCAGGTCACTTCGGTGTCTGAATAACCACTACCGAGAATATCATTGCACGTTACAGATGATTGTGTCTCGCCATTGGCTAGTCTGAACACTGGCGAACCCGCGTTCTCTTGTGTTGCTGGATCGCAGAATTCTCCTTGCTCAAGCTCCCCATTACCGCAGTTCGAGAGGTTTGCCGTTCCTTCACATAATCTCCAGCTTTCTGGTTTTCCTGATGATACATTGCATCTGTTGAGATCGGTCACTGTTCGTGTCTGGACGTATTGTCCTTCGAATCCTTCTCCGAAATACGGCTTGCACTCACCCCAGTCGCTTGTATTCCAGTCCGGTTGGCAGAAATTCTCGTTTTCCGCGCATCCTTGCATGTTGAAATCGAGTTGCGTATCTCCAGCGAGTTCCTTGTTCTTGTAAGCATCGACGCACTCCAGAGGATGTCCTGATGGTGTGATCGCGAGGAATTTGTTCTCTCCATTCTGCACGCCTGGCACGGAGCTTAAGTTGTAGAAACCGTCTGCATCCGTAGTTGCTTCAACAATAACATCATCTCCCTGATCCAAGGCAAAAACGGATATATTTTCAATGGGATTCCCGGTCTTGTTATCATAGATATGGCCTGAAACCACGTGGTAAAGATCCGATTCCTCGATAAGCGGTCCACTCTTTCCCGAACACGTGCTGTTACAGGCTTTCGCGCAATCAGGGTAATGATCATCATCACCTAGCGAATAACCTTTTTCTTCGCAGAATTTCTCTGAAACGAGGTGTTCATAATCATGTGGAGCTTCAAACCCTATAACCTCATAATTATCGTTTCCGAAACACCGGCAACAACATGACGTCGCTTCATACTTCTCACGCGTTTCTTGATCGTTCAAATCCCCATCCGACAGGACATGCATCGGCTGGCAGTTACCATCCTGAGGGTGTGTTAGTGAAGAGTACGAACCAGATACTCCGTCCGTGTCGATGAATGATGGGACGCAGACTTCTGCCGAAACAAGCGGCAAACCTAAGCTGAATAGAACCGTTATGATAACGAACAATAGCAATACGCGTTTTCTAGCCACACAACACACCCTCTACAACTATACAGTGACAGCGAGTTTCGCCCTTTAGAGCCACGCTTGGAGTATAATTACTTAAACCACCACCTGTTTATAAATGTTTTGACCTCGTCATGGTGCCCAGAAAGGGCCGTTCGCGGACTCCCTGCAGAGATAGTCGGTTTCATCGACCTCGAGTTGTTGACCGGGGTGATACTCCGTGCAATAATTAAGTGGCGGGCAACCATCCCCTTGACAGCAGCAATGGATCTTCCCTTCGGAAGCCAGCATATCGACACCTTCTATCGGGTTGTTGCCGATCGGTTCTTCCTCGAATACATTTCCGTTGAAACAGACCTTCGATTCTGTCATCGGCAATATAACCTTATCATCGGTACAGCACGCTGTCACATGAGTATTCTTATCAGGGTAAGCGACCGAATTGATATCTCCTTTTGCTTTTATGCTTTCGAAATAGGCTTTGACCTCCTCTTCACTGACCACATCACCTTCCTCTCCTTCAGTAGCACAGTGACAAGCTCCTTTTGAAAAGTCAGCAGAGCGCCGTTGGCAATCGCTGTCACAAGATAGTCCTCCGGAGATACACACCTCATATTCATTGCCTTGCTCATCAAAGAGCTTTGATGCAGGAATTCCGTCGCATTGGTTGTCTTCGCTATCGCAACTGCAATCTTCATAGGAGTGATACCCGCATTCCCCTGTAGTTTTTTCGCATGCGGCCTCGCATTTGAAACTGCCTGAATTATCATGGGTGATTGTTAACTCTTCATCTGTGGATTCGATGTCGTTATTCCATTTCGGATAAGCGCAGTAGCCTTTCTCGATGAGCTCTGCTTCCTCTTCTTCCAAATCGAAGTATTCGAATTCTTCATAATTCGTGCTGTTGATCCCTAGTACATCTTTCTCATAGTTTTTGGTTCTTGAGAAGTTTGCGCAGACTAGCGCACCGTCAACATCCTGTCCTGCGAATCGTTCAGTGAAGGGTTTGTCGCTTTCAGAACCCGGTCCTTGGCATCGTGCGAATTGCGATCGCGGGTTTAGTTGATGGTCATCGTTTTTATCTGAAAGATCATTGCAATTCTCCATAGGAGTCCAACTGACATCGAGCTCTCCAGCGCACATCTTCCCGCTCGTACCACTGCATTTGTGCTTGTACTCTACCGTATAGATGTCATTGATGTATTTAGGAATCTCGGATTCGATATCGAATCCGGTCGGGTATAGATCATGTGAAGGATTTCCGTATGAATCTTCATACCTTTCGAAAGTGTATGGTTTCAACTCGCCACCGCCCACATCAAGCCATGCTCCCGCCAGATACGCATAAGGTTGAGATGTATTTGGTGATGGGAACGTGCTGTTGAACACTGTTTCGAAACAAGTCGTGCTGCTTTCCAGCCATTTTCCCCCGCCGAGCCGATGATCCTCACTTGATGGCATCTCTAATGGCTCGCAGCATACATGCGGCACCTGGTATGGATCATCATTGAAATCATCCTCCCAATAATACTCGATCTCATGAGCCTCGTCCGCATCGATATCTGGTTTCGTATAATATTGTTGTGAGAACGAGCCGGTTTCGCTCTCTTGTTCATTTCGCAAGCCGTGTGGCAGGCACTGGCTGACATTGACAAACCCGTATACTGGAGTGCTCGTGACCATTGAGCCGGTATCGTTCTGTTCGACGATGAGACTTATCTCATGTCGGATCTGCTTGTTATCATCTAGGAACTCTCTGGTGAAATTATATGTGCCTGTATTTGAGAAGTTTGCAGGTTCGCCTTCGAGAAGCACCGCTCCTTCGGTCGTGTTTTTGATGAAGTGCTCTGTCATATCCCTGAAGATATAGTTGTCGATCTCGCCCCCGAGAAGGTTTGATGCGTTTGACGCGCTGCCGTTGAGCAGATAGAGATCCTCGACAGAGGCGAAGTTGTTATTGACATCGTCATAGAAGTTTTTCATCTCCAACAGCGCTTGTGGGAGATCGAAGATGATGAATTTAATGATCTGGAAGTCCTTCTTGCCGTGCTCGTCCTCGACAATGACCGTCACATTATGATAGCCCGTATCGTTGATATCGCTTTGATACCTAGCTTTTCTTCCGGTCTGTACAAACAGGTCTGAGCGCGTCCAGTTGCGAGGAGCCACATCTTCTTGGAGTTCGTAACAGCCTGATTCTTTGTAGTTTTCAAGTGTACATTCATCTGACTCCTGGCAACAGGTATAGTTGAGTACCTCATCATAATCTTCTTTCCAACCCTTGTATGTATATGAAATATTATCATAATCCGGATCAATCGCTTCAGGTTCGAATGTGATCGTGCTGTTGGTGAAAAACTGATAATCAAGCTCCATCCCCTTGTAATTGCTTGTCACATGCTCGTCATTGAGATAATCGAGCACTGGCTTCCTGTCTTGGATGGCAAATGTCATTGAGAACGGTTTTCTATTAAGGAGCGATCCTTGATCCGTGATCGTGATGATATCATCAAAGACCCCTCTATCTGAACAGTCGGCACATGCCTGTTCTTCATAGTCGAGCTCAAATGTTGAATGATAATACTTGTTTGCAGTTTCATTTGACACATTCCAATCGGAAAAGAGCTCAAATGAGGGATCTCGCGTCATTTTCGTGAAAAGATCGAATATATATGAATAAAGTGTCTTGATATTCACGTCGAATTCTTTCTTGAAAGCGACCTCGTGTTCATAGGCATTCCCGTTTGGTAGTTTGACCTCGAAGGGATAGTGGACTTTCATGAGAATCCCGTTAGGATCCTGTAGCGTGCTTGAAGCATCAATGGCTTCGTCATTGACTGATATATTCCCCGCCCTTCTGGTGAATACGGAGAGGTTGACACACGAGCCTATATTCTCTTGCACATAGCTCTCGAGCTGATGTTGCATTGATGTAGGATTGTTAAATGAGTCATAGTATTGCCAGCGGCAAGGATTTCTCTGTGTTGTCGGGTCAGCAAAGTCTCTATCCTCATATGGCTTATTGCTTCCGTTGATATAGCAGAGTTTTGGCAAGAGATTCGCACCTAGAAAGCCGCTGAATTGGTATTTCGCATCGTAGCCGAAACAACCCGGAGGCTTCTCGAACGAGTAGCTCATATACCTGCTCACATACTTGTCAAAGCCCGTATCCTTTACAGGATAGTAGCTGGTCGGTTCTTTATCGAGTTCTGCTGGTTGGGGCGGGTAAAAGGAAGGACAATTGACAAAGCGTTTTATTGCATATGTGACGTTTTTTCTTTCTGTGAATTCTTTTATCGAACCATCTTGCCGGTATGCTTTTTGCTTGTGATCGTAAGGGATGTAATGGACTCCTTTGACAAACCCTCCCTTTGTCGTCTGATCCGGTGTCAATCCCCCTTGGCTTTCATAGATGACCCCTCCTTGTTCTCCGAGTAGCTGTAGACCTTCAGTCGTGACTGAATCAAGACAGCTTGTCACGTAGTGATTGATAGAATAGAGTTGTACGAACTCACTTACTGAATCCTCCGCCTGTCGTTCCATCCGTTCCTGGATTATCTGTTGTTGTGCGGAGATGATCATCATTACTACGATGAGTATGACAATTCCCAGAATGACAAAGATTGTTGCCTGTCCTTTTGTTCTCATTGCCCTTATAAAGATTGGGCAAAAGAATCTTTTTAAAGCTTTGTCTTGAAGAATAAGAAAAAAAGAGAAAAAATGATTTTTCAGCGCAACACGAGGCTTGCAAAGCTTACTGTCGTTGCAAAATCCCCATTGATCTCTCCTGATAGGTAATATTGCTCAAGGTCTATCACTTGCGGTTGGAAGAGCTTGAAAAAGAGTCTCAAGCCCCCGTATCCTGAAATCGGCACCATCATCTCCTTCGCTTGTTCAAAGAATTGATCTTCATCATAGTTCTTGAGCGGTTGGAAGAGCTTGTTATCGATCTTGCTGATATTATCCTGGACTTCTTCGGTGAACGGTACGAAGTGGAAGTTTCTCCCGTAGGAAGTCATGTTCGTTACGAAGATGAATTTAGCTGTCTTTTCCTGATCAAGGAGCGTTTCCTTGATATCGACCGCTAATTCCTGCACATCGCTTTCGGGTCGCAGAAGTAGAGGTAGGATCTTGACTTTTTCTATTCGCGGCTTGTTGATGTATTGTAGAAATGGCAGTTGCACTTCAATGAGTGATTCATTCCGATGCGACCGATCATCTTGTTTGATATGTTTTTTTTCAAGTAGCGCTCGTGCGAATTCCTGGTCGACTCGCACCTCACCATAAGGCGTCTGGAATGTTTCCATGGACAGTCCTTCTCCCGTCCCTTTCTGTGCCTGTCCTACGATGATATATATGTCAGGTCGTTCGTTTTCAGCCAATGCCCCATAGCTCCATGCCATGCACGGACCTGCAAGGTCATAAGACGCGTGTGGTGTGATTACCGCTTTGATCTCGCCACTACTCGCTTTTGACTTAGAAAGACCCGAGCTTTGCTTCATCGGTAGTGCTCCCGGTCCTTTCTCGTGGTTGAAGAGTTCTTCGAATTTCTTATCCAGCAGTGTTATGCCGTTTGGATAATGCGTCTTGTTTGCGATTGGCTGTCTCATTATAACTATACTTGATCGGAATTGTGCTTAATAAAAGTTTCGAAGAGAAAAAAGATGGTTCCTCAGCAAGAACTGTAACTGAGCGTTCCGGTCTGGCGGTTACAAGTCACATTTCCGGCATCTTCGTCATACTTTTCTGGTTTCCAGAAGTGACAGCTGCTTCGGTTGTACTTGAACACGTCCTCGCCTGTTTCCGAGTCGTAGTCGCAGAGCTCATCAACCTTGACCACGCCGTCTCCACGGCTATCGCTTATCGCGTCAGCTCCTTTTGAAGCATCGATCCTGAATGCTGTCGTGAATCGTCTCCAGTCAAACTCTGGTTGGAACGTCTGATACTGCGCTTTCGGATTCACGAGCGAGATGACTTGCTTGTTATCTCCTCGCAGATAACCTGCTTCGAAATCTTCCTTGAAGTCAGTGTATTCATCAGCGATGAATTCAACTGATGTTGCGAAGTTCTCATATTCTACTGTGAAGAAACGCGACACCCCGTCACCGGAAGTTGTTGGCTTATCCTCTGCCAGTCCTTGTATGTATCGGTCCCCTTGTTTTGAAAGGTATAGTCTTGTCCACTCGACACTCGAATTGAGAAATCCTGGCATGTATGTCGTGTCCTGTCGCACATTGCTGATATTGGCGAAATCATCTTGCTCATTGCTTGAGAACCACCCATCAAAGAGTCCTATGAACTGTTTCCAGATGTGATCGACATACGCTAGTATCCTCCCATTTTCTTGCTTGAATAGCTTGTTGAAATCCACATAGTCGTCATGGACATTAGCGATGAAAAGGATGTTGAAATCAGGGTTGTATGCGAGTCTTACTCCGCCTGCACCATTATCAAGTGTCTGGCAGGGTGTGAAAAATTTCTGTGAAGAAGTGCTTTCTGCAGCGATATCATTACAGAGTGTTGAGAACTCTTCCCTGTCTTCTTCTTCGATGACTCCCATCATGGAAAGGTGTCCTGACATGTTGAAGAGGAACTGTTCTACCCGTTCTCCACCGAAGCTCATGCCGATTAGTGCTCGTTCCTCCTCTGGCGATTTCTCGTAGCGTAGCGTGCAGAAATCATTGACATGATTCTTGTTGAACTGATCAAGACCGAGCGCTTCGATTTGTGTTGAATTGTATGGCACTCCTTTCTCAAAGGATTCGCACAAGATATCATACGCTGGATATCGTTCCTCGCTGTCTTGTTCCACTGTGGTCAAGTCATACATCTTCGATGCGATGAATCGCGACTTCGGCATCTTATCTTTTGGAACCCAAAAACCATCAGGGCTGCACACGTGATTGCCGATCACTGTGAAGGTTTCATTATAGCCTGTGAAGAGTTTTCCTTCAACTGATGTTTCGTTGTAGGATTTATTATAATCACTGAACCATGGTTGGTTCTGGCACTTGTGGAATTCACCGTTGAAATAGAGAAGATTGTGATGCGCATTATCCTCGCCAAGACCTAGGGCTTCTCCGACCGTCATATCGTTATGGACCGGCACTCCCGCGAAGCATGCTGCTTTCTTGTCGGCGAAATATTCACCTGGAGTTTGCTCGCTGATATTGAAGCCGAATTCTTCCGTATCGTCTCCGCAGCATCTACTTCCCGTCCAGTCATAGCTTGCTTGCGATTCGCATGCATACCAGTGTGGTCCGTATGCTTTGGAATCTGATGATTGTGAAAAACCTTCATCAGTCTCTCCATCGAGGTTTGTTACCCATTTGCCGAAGTCTCCTGCACAGTAGCGGTTCTTATAAGAGGGATCATCCGTTTTTTCCAGATAAATGTTATCGACAAGGATTGTCACTGGTGTCCTGCTTGATGAAGAGACTGAAATCTGCATTTCTTTAACCTCTGTCCAGAATTCCTTGTTGTTTTGTTCTTGACAGGATTCATCGAGGTCCTCGATTCTCACATGATGCCATCTCATCGTCGCATTGCCGTTCGTGAAGTAATCAGTGATATTCGCGATAGTGCATGTTGCTCCAGAACTATTGACGAGAGTGAGATTTTCGAGATAATTGTGATTATATCCGATGTCGAAATTAAGCGTGTCGAAATTGCTCCAATCCCTGCTATCATACAGGTTCAGACCGCTGCCAAGACTTTTCAGCTTCATAGGGTTACTTTCTGTGACGGTGAGGTCTCGTCTGACATAATCGATGATTTCTCCCGATTCTGAATCGAACTGGTCGAAATTCGATACTGTATAAAGCGTTCCGCCCTTGCCATAATAGCCGTATTGCATGTCCCTGCCATGATAAATTGAATCTTCCTGTGCATTGTAGCAGGTTGAATATGAGTTACAGCATTCTGCAATTTTTGATTCTCCGTTGAATGGATAGCACACGAATTGTTCTGGCTGCGCCAGTGAAGTCAGTGATGCTAGTTGATCACCGTCATGGAGTGGTTTCCAATCGCCTGCGACACAACACCTTGACTGGTTGACTCCTGATGAGCATGCGTAATTATCCATTTCTCCCAGATTCACATCTAGCCAGTCGCCTGAATAGTCTTCTGTGCATGCGTTTTCATTTTCTGCGCCGAACTCCAGGCAGGCCTGATCCTTGTCAAGGGGTAGTGCTCGCTCTTCAATGAGACAACATGACGCGATACTTCCATCTTCCACATCGCTTGTTTTCACGTAGTTTCCGCTTGAGCAGATCGGAGCCTCATTTGTGCAACTGTATCCTTCATAACCGTCTTCGGAAGGACTGATTTGCGCACACTTCCGTTCGAGATCGAGAGTATCTTGCATGCATCCTGCAAGGTCGAACTCGCAAGCCTCCTTTCGGATATTATCCTCTAGAGCGTATTCGACATCTTTTTCCTCCTTATCGCATCCTTCAACGAAAGAATAGACTTCGCAGAACTCGTTATCTTTCTCGATATCTATCGGGTTTCCATCAACCTTACAATGTGTCAGGCATTCGGAATTGAACCCGCTCCAATCAAATTCGTCTGAAGAGTCATAAGAAGGGTTATCTTCACAGCAGGCACCATTGTTTGGGCCGCATGATTCCCCGCTTTCTGCTTCAGAGAATCCTGTGAAATCTTCGACCTCGAAAAAATCTCGTTCATAAAGCGTGTTCATGACATCGATACAGGTAAAAGCTGATCCGTCCTCGCTCGGATAGTCGAATGTCGGGTAGTTGGCGTTTTCCGTGTAATTATCCATTGGTCGCCCTTGATTAGGTAGCTCTCCTGCTGCCGCATTACAGTAGAACCATTCTTGGCCGTTGCTGATGAAATCGACATTATTGTATGTGTGGATCTTGTAGTTATGGTTTTCAGCACTCCACCATCTCCATGAAGCATCATCGCTATCTGTGATTCTATCAGCGCTGACACTGTAATCCTGATTACAGAAATATTTATTGCCTTCGGTAACATAACCCTGATCTGTATCCCAAGGATTACTGAACTCACAAACATCTTCATCTTCGCACGCGCTCTTGTTCAAATCTGAACAGTCAGTTTCATCAATTTCGCCCTCGCATGCGGGAATGTCATAATTCCAATCGCAATATGGCGAACCGACATTATAATCAGAACACTCGACGGTACCGCTGCAACCAGTTGTTTCTTCAAAGCAACCTGGTGGACATCCATGACCTTCAAGCTCTGAATCCGAACATGGTCTGTCAGGATCATCATTATCGACACACATCGTATTTACAGTACAATCGGAAGGGCAAGACTCTTCGTTTTGGAAGTAATCGCTGCACGAGAAACTCCCGGTCGCTTCTCCAGTTCTATCACAACCATATGTTTCACATTCTCCTTCAGGCACTTCTGAACACGAATCATATCTCATGAAACAGCCTGCATCTCCATCGTCGCCGCAACAACCATCGACTCCTGAAGTCTTTTCATAGATGTCTTGTGAGGTCTGTTGTTTTTCATCATCATATTGCTTGAAAAAATCAGAAGCCCTGTCAGAATCCTTTTCTCCTGTGACTTGTCCTGAACAGTATTGTTTTGCTGTATAATCGGTCTGCCAACCGTTTTCAACATCACAAACGAGGTCTCCATACACATAGCCATCATCAGAAGCATCATCCCCACAGCACATCCGTTCTTGTGGCACCTCGCCGGAGAGTGATTCGTTCCAGGCATCAGCATTTGAAGTTATGGCATAACAATAATCCTCGACCGAGTCGGGATCAAAATTAGCGTTCACAAGCTCCGGAGTCAGATAACTGTGGGCAATCTTAGCATTACCGGTATACGCAGTAGCCATACCTCTCTCATCACGATCGAAAGTATCTCTAGCGCCTTGGAATTCCATACCTACAACGAAAAAATAGATTCCCTCAACTGAAGCGCCACTAGTATCAGAGATATCTTTCCAACCGGAAGCGGTCTTTTTTCCTTCAAGGTATTTTACAGCGCTCCAGTTGATTTTCTCTTGGAGAGGGTCTACTTTGTAAAGTGCAGCACCCCCCCACGCAGAGATTTTTTTATTATCATCATTCCAAGAACCCACTTTAAGTTTGTTGAAGTCAGATGGCTTTCCATAGAAATATCCTGCATAAATAAAGGATTCATCACTACCGTGAGTGTCACCGCAAAGCTTCACCTTATCTTCTGAATGATCTCCTTGCGGTGCACAATCATTGTTCACCTTACCATCATTGTTATAATCAGGATAATCTCCGCTCATCTTGTGGAGTTCGGTTCCTGCTGTCGAGGCTAATTTGCCTTTTATAGCCTCTGTGAATGCATCAGAACTGCCAGTATCATACCAATCGTGATTCCACGATTGACCTGAAAACGGGACCATCACGCCACGCCAGAGTTCACCATCTTCCTCCGACAAACAAGTTGTTACATCAACCTCGTCTTCAGGCCCATAGTCATCATAAAACCCGTGTTGACAAGATCGATCGTTTTTATGGGCACTCGCTGCTCCGCCAATAACCATCATCATTGAAATTAGAACTATAAATATCGTTATGATCTTAAAATATTGCCCGTGATCTGCCACTACCCTCACACACCAGTATGCTTAAAACTATAGTTATTAAAAAGATAGGCACTATCATCATATTTAAAGCTTTCGAGAACTGTTAATCGCTTTTACTGGTCAGTGCTCACTCTAGTACGCGTTTCAGAGCATTCACATCAACTGGTGATCGCATCTCTTCGGGACGTCTCGCCATGGAAACGATCTCATAACCCACATTCTTTTTCGCTGCCAGCTTCTTGTTCTGCATTATCCGTCCGAGAATTTGCGCCCGCCTTGATTTATCCTCAGAAAAAAATCTCGCAATACCTACAGCGAGCCTGATTCCTCTTTCCTTGCAAGTGGCCATCGTCACGTGACTGACACCTGATCTTCGTTGGTGAGTGAAATCTTTCTCCCTCTCATACTCATTGTCACAGAGCAACGTCACACCCTTTGGAACCTGTAATATCATAGTGCCTAACGCTGCAACCTCTGAGAATCGTTGCGACCACTGCGGCACCTTCTCTTTGTAAAGCAGCACCCCCGCACTCACTTCGAGTCCGTGGAGATTTTCTGGCAACGGCTCTTCAGGAAGTGTCTTTGCATCCTGCTCTTCATACAGTATCAAGAGTTTTTTCCAACCGAGGCGTCTCGCTTCTGTTATGAATGTCTTCTCCTCGCCGGGCCGTGCTATGACAATCTCTCGTTCCATGATGAGAGTGTGAACCATCCACATTTATAAAACACGCGTTCTTCCTCTAACATCATGGCGCTTGAACGCATCCAGAAACTCATTGCTGCCAGCGGGTATTGTTCTAGGCGTAAGGCTGAAGAGCTTATCGAGCAAGGCGTAGTCGCGGTCAATGGTATTTACATCACTCTTGGTGATAAGGCAGACCCTGTCCAGGATACGATCACCGTTTATGGCAAACCGCTTTCTCTGGAGAAAAAAGAGTATTACCTGCTTCACAAGCCTGCCAAATATATCACGACCGTGACTGATAAGTTCGAGAGAGATAGTGTTGTGGATCTCATCCCTACTAAAGCCCGTATCTTTCCTGTCGGTCGTTTGGATCGTGACGCTACAGGCCTTCTCCTCCTGACTAATGACGGTGAGTTCGCTAACAAAGTCATGCACCCGAGCAGTGAAGTGCAAAAGACCTATATTGCCATACTCACAGAGCCCTTCAACCCCGAAGATCTTGATAAGCTCTTAAAAGGCACTGTGATCGATAAGAAGAGGATTAAGGCTGATCAGGCTATTATCCTTGATAATGAGGTTGTCGCCTTGAGCGTTCATGTGGGTATCAACAAGGTTGTCAAGCGTCTGTTCAAGAGTTTCGATTATTACATCAAGCATCTCCACCGCACTCATATCGGTTCGTTGGCTCTTGATATTCCTGAAGGCGAATACAGGGTGCTCTCTGGTGAAGAGAGAAAGCTCGTCTTCACCCCATTAGAACTTTCTGAAGAGACCTTCAAGCAGTAGTGAACAATAATTCGAAAATAATAAATACTTCTCCCTCTCTGACCATAACCCCGGGATGGCCGTGAAAAAAATCCTGGATAGCAGACCTATTTCTCTAAAGGACAGCTGGCGCATTTTCCTTCACGCCCGTGATGATGTTTCCTGTCATAAACAACCATTGATATCGACCAATCCTGAATCGGAAATTATTATCAAGAGGTGGATTCAGCAGCATGAAAGCAACCCTTCCTCCCACCATCTTGCTATCACTTTGGACGAACAATTGGTTGGAATTAGCGGCTTATCTCGGATTCACCGATTCTATGATGCAGAGGTCTTCTATTGGATCGCTTCTCCTTTCAGAGGATTAGGGATGGCTAAGCCCATCGTCTATCACTTGCAATTCCTTGCCAAGGAGTTTTATTCCCTCTCTTCACTATACGCATATATTGATGATGAGAACAAGGTATCGACCAGAATGTTAGAGGATTCTGGATTTTCGCCTGTTATGAATTCGTCGGACACCTTTTTTGACCAGACTCGTTATGTCAAACAATTGGATAATCATCTCTACTGCTCTGAATATTCTCTTCCTCTGCTCATCGACACCTCTTACAGAAAGAATTCGATCTCTCAACCTTCTCTCCGACGGATCTGATTTTTTCCGATCACCTGAACACTGAAATCCTGTGCAACTGCAAAACAGAAAGCCCGACTTACAACGCCGTTGACTCTGTGTACTGCTCCAGACACCCGGAGCCTTGACGGTGTGGAATCTACATATCATCCACTGCAGAACTGACTTCTGATGTTATTCTGCAGGCCTTGCAGATTCTTTCATTTGATGCCTGTCCGCAATTTTCACAGACCTTGATCTGCTCGTCCTTATTCTCCTTATTTGGCAGGTGTTCTTTGAGCTTCACATATCCTTCGATGATGTTTCGTTTCGTGCCGGGGTGTTCGCTTTCGTATTTATTGAGACTTTCTCGAAGCGCTGCGCGGTAAGAGACTGTTGCATACGGGCATTCTGAGAATTGTGTTTTTATACCTCGAAGCAAGGTGTAAGTGAGCACTTGTTTTTCGGTGAGAAGATAGAGCGGTTTTATTTTCTTGACAAACCATTTACTGGGACTTGTTTTAGGTCCTAGTCTTGGGAATAAATCAATATTCGCCCTGAAGAGATTGATCATGATAGTTTGCGACTCATCATCGAGGTTGTGCCCTGTCGCGATGATATCATATTTATTCGCGTGCTTGTTGAGCAGGTATCGTCGGAGCGTCCCGCAAGTCGTGCACGGATGGAATTTCTTCGTCAGCACGGCTTCATCGAGCGTGAAGCCGAACTCTTCTTGAAAAGAGACTTCGGTGTAGGAAAGCCCGTTATCCTCGCAGAACTTATTAAGATCCTCTTGCGAGTGTCTTCGGTAACCTCTGATTCCTTCATTGATGAAAAGCCCATGTACCTGATATCCTAATCGGGAAAGCACATCAAGAGTAGTGAGCGAATCCTTACCCCCGCTTACAGCTACCACTATCCGTTCCTCGTTCTCGATGAGATTCCATCGTTCTATCGTGCGCTTGACAGTCTCCAATATGAATTCATCGAAGTGCTGCTTGCAAAGCGGAGGCTGCAGCGACACTGCCTTTTCTTGGCATCTCTCGCATCTCATTCTTGTTCATCCACCGCTGATAACAGATAATAGCTCAATCTCATCCTCATCGGATAACATCTCATCTTCTGTGATTAGAGTTCCGTTCTTGAGGATGAGTACCTCTTCGCCAGGTATCTCTAGAACCTTGAGAAGTTCAGAGGCTCTTCCGTCAAACGTTTTTTCTAGCGCCTTTCTCGAACGTTCGATTGAGATTTTCATGACGACCATGAAATAAAAAACCGTTTTTAAACTTTGGGTAAGGATACAAACCAGTATTTAAAAAAACTTTATAAAGAGAAAGTGGTAGACGCATACATTGAATATGGTACTTGAATCGCTGACTAACCCTTTCAAGGCGGAGCGGCATCCTGGAAAACTCATCCTGCTCGGCTTTTTCTACGTTTCTATCGCGATCATTTTAGCGCTGTGGGTCTTCGCCCATCAAGCGAGTCTTGTCTTTGTCTTTTTCGCTGTCATGAGTGCTATTCCTCTGATGGTGAATATCATTAAGGAGGAGGAGAAAAAGGACGTGAGTGATTTTCACGAAGTGGCGCTTCTCAAGGAACATTCCAAAGCGCTTAAAGCTTTCATGAACCTGTTTATCGGTATGACCCTCGCAGTTACCGCATGGTATGTTTTCATCCCTGCAGCCATCTTCCTGACAGTAGTTTGCGGTTTTTTTGTCTTTTTTGACACTAAAGATCTCAATGAACGCTTGCAAAACCATCCTTCCTGGTTCAAGCGCAATGCTACAGTGACGTTGCTGGTTATCGCGATTCTTCTCGGAACGGGATTAGGGTTTTTGAGTATTGAAGGATATGCCCAGACCAGTCATTTCCAGTTGTTCTCCGAACAGATTGACACTATCAACAAGATCAACGGTCGTGTGACCGGTCTTGCCAGTGCTGATGAGGCGACATCTGGTTTCGATCAGTTCTCACGTATCTTTTTCAATAACATGAAAGTCTTGACTTTCTGTATAATCTTTTCATTCATCTATGGTGCCGGTGCGATTTTCATCCTTGCTTGGAATGCTTCGGTTATTGGTACTGCAATAGGAAATTATGTTCGGAGCGAACTTGCGAGCCTTGCTCACACCATCGGTCTTGAGAAAGTAGCGGGGTATCTCAGCGTGGTTTCCATAGGACTTCTCAAATATGTAATCCACGGTATTCCTGAAATCCTGGCATATTTCATTGCCGCTCTTGCAGGAGGTATCATCTCTATCGGTGTTATCAGGCACGACTTCAAAGGTAGAAAGTTTGAGCATATCGTTCTTGACGCTGCAGACCTTGTCCTGTTAAGCATTGCAGTACTCTTCATCGCTGCAATCCTTGAAGTCTGGGTCACGCCGATGATTTTCTGATGATATATAGAAAATGATCAAAAACCTATTCCAGGACTTTTATCTTTCCTGGTCGTATCTCATAGACTTCTCCCATCGTGATGAGTGCGTGAACGACCTCTTCAGCGGAGCTTCCGAAGTAATCAGTTATTTCATCGACATCGCAGCCTGAACCATCATCTTTTTTCCTGACAAAAGCTATGATATCGTCGCCTGTAAGCGCTGGTGAAATGATCGGTTGTTCTTCGCTTTCTTGTTCCGGTGTTCTCGCTTGTCTTTGTTCCGCTGTTTCTTCAGGGCTTGTCTTTACATGTGATTTGGTGCTTGTATGCGCATGGATTCGTTGCAACTGTTTCTTTCGCAATGTCAACCACATAGGATCGGATTTGACTTGGTTCGCTTTCACGATCTCGCTTGCGATAAAAAGAGTGTCGCCTGACTTTCTCGGTCGTCCGATGACAAGCACAGGCTCTCCCACTGATAGGTTTGTCGTGTTTTTTTGTTGGTTGAAATCTGTTACAGTGATCGTTCCAGTCCCATCATCGAGAATGAACGAATACACATCCGGTTTTTCCACCACTACTCCCATGACATTGACGCGGGCCAGTTTTCTCGGGCCTGATTTGACATAGTTCGGTTTCCACCCCTCCTGAACGACATATTCTCCCTCATTGAGCTCTCCTATCGAGCAGATATATGCTGTCTCCCGTTCATATGTTGATTGGTCTGGCATGGTTATTAGCTCATCTTGGATATGAATCCGTGTTTCGGTTTATATATATCTCCTGACCGGTGGAGTTTCTCGAGTATCTCTTCCACTTTTGTCTCTTCCATTCCTTTCTGTTCACATTCCTTGACGATCTCTTCTTCAGGAATGACCTTGCCTACATTTTTCTCAAGTGTTGTTATCGCTTCTTTGACTAGGCTGATATGATTTCGTTGTGAAGCCGTGACACCGGTCGTTATCCTGTCTATATCGAGTTTTCCAGTATCAGGATCGAGTCCTATCTGACTGAGTGTGAAATGCAGCAGTTCAATGGCTTTTTTCGCATCATCCTTTGTCGCTTTTTTTGATAATCGCGTCTTAGCACTGGCTTCTGTCAGTCGGACTAGTGCTTCGAGCTGTCTTGCTGTGATAGGGACTGATTTGATACCTCCGCCTTCCCCTTCCTTGCTACCCATGTTCCTTATCTTGACATAGTAGTTCTGGATCTCTTCAAGCGCTTCGTTCTCAAGTCTTGGCTTGAAATGTTGTTTTGCATACGCGATGTATTTCTTGATGAAATGAGTGTCGAGCTCGACATCATCCGCTCGTGACGTGTCTTGATGAAGTTTGAGGATGAACCCTGCGATATTGTTGTCTTTTTCCTTATCCGGCAGATCCCGCACTGGAAAGATGAGATCGAATCGGCTGATGAGCGCCGGAGGGAGGTTTATCTGTTTTCCGAGCATCTCATACGGATCGAATCGTCCGAATTTAGGGTTTGCCGCTGCCAATACTGTCGTCTCGCTTCGCAGTGTCGCTTGGATATTTGCCTTGCTCACCGTGATCGTCTGTTGCTCCAGCGCCTCGTGCATCGCGCTCCGGTCCTCATCTGTCATCTTATCGAGCTCGTCGATACACGCGATTCCTTGATTCCCTAGTACAAGCGCTCCCGCTTCTAGCGCCCAACCTCCCAAAAACTCGTCTTTCACCACTGACGCTGTCAATCCTGCACCGCTAGCTCCTTTACCTGATACGAACCGTGCTTTCGGTGCGATGACCGATACTCTCTTGAGTAGTTGGCTCTTTGCAGCTCCCGGATCTCCGATGAGAAGCACGTGCACATCTCCTCTTGTGCTTACACCATCACTTCGTTTCTTCTGCACTCCAGCCATCATTTGGAGTACGAGCGCTTCTTTAACCCGTTCATATCCGTAGATTGTTGGTGCGAAGCTCTTGACAAGTTTCTTGAACGCTTCTCCCGATCTTGCGAACTCGAGAAATTCCTGCTCTTCCTCTCTCGATACTTGTATTGAAGAGAACTCTTCCTGGACGGGGTGGATGTAATTTCCTTCCAGCATGAGGTCGAATTCGACCGATTTTCCTCCTGACCGGAGTGAGATCGGAATCTCATTGACGATTCCTGTGATGTTGATCTTGCTTCCTGGATTTGTCTTTTTCTCGCTTATAGGGCTGACCAGGTCGTTACGTAGAAGCAGGTTGAATCGTTTCGGCTGTTCTCCACCTTCAAGGTTTTCTGAAGGTTCTTCGATGACTAGTTTCTGGACATCCACGAGTTTCTTGTCGAGGAGTTTGAAGCCTCCTTTTCGTCCGCAACCGCATTGTCCGGGTTCCTTGAATTTCTGCTCGACCTGGACCACGTTGATTATGTTCCCGCAGCTCGGGCATTCGAATTTCGCGTTCGTTACATGAGGCCTGACATCCCCTTTCTGCCTGACAACCGCTTCTAATTGCAGGAATTTTCCTATGTGTTTGCTTCTGATGTTTCTTATGATAACATGTTGTGAAGCTGGAAGGTTGTAGAATCTGACGAAGAATTCGCTGAAATCCCCTTGTAGATTCAACTTCTCTATAGCGAGTTGCGCTGTTTTCAGCATTTCTTCAGGCGTATCAAGGACTTTTTGTGCCAAATCCACGTTGTGCAGTGCTAGATCCTGGAAATCAACAAGAATAAAAGAATTTCCTTTCTGGACTGCTTTGACAAGGTCGTCATAGTAGTACTGTTCAAAAAAATCCTGTAGTATCTGTACTTGTTCGCCGATATCCATTTTCACATCTCACAACACGAATAACCATACTTTTCGTGTTTACATGCCTTCTGCGGAAACCTTCGGAAAACTTCCGATGACCCTTTCATGAAAGAGAGCCTACTGATTAGTGTGTGGAAATCTCATTCTTGTATAAAAGCATGCTGGTGGGTTGTGGTCTTGGCTTCCCACACCCGATAAGCAAAAACCTTTAACAATCAAAAACAGCCTTACTTGACGCTCTTGAGAACGTCAATGAGCATGTGTACTGCCTTGTAGACATCCTTTTCGGACTTCGTTCCGGTACAGACGATCTTTCCGTTGCTAAAGAGCAGGAAGGTCGCTTGCGCTTCATCCAGTTTATAGACTAGTCCGGGGAATTGTTCAGGCTCGTACTCTGTGTTATCCAGTTTCATGGCGAGCGTGTTCAGATTCAAGTCCATATTGATATTTCCTGAAGCTACCATGTTTTGGATGTTGATCTCAGGCTTGATGGTTATGTTGACATTGATCTTCTTGAGCGTTTCTTTGATTTGCTCTAGAGATTTCTCAACTTCTTCTAGGCTTTTAGCGCCTGTACAGACCACATTTCCCGAACTGAAAATGAGCGCTGAAGTTCGAGGATCCCTTATTCTGATCACAAGTCCTGGGAATTGTTCTGGGTTGTATTCTGTGTTAGAAAGTGTTGCTGCCATCTTCTCAAGCGGAATATCATGCCCGAGACTCGTAGAAACCACAATATTAACAATCCCGATATCAAGTCCTTTCTTAAGCTCTTCTAGTGATTCGCTCATCGCGATAACCCCCAATTTTTTTACTTTATTGCACGTCAGTGGTCACTGTGTGTGTTGTTGCTACCTGTACCCTCTTTATAAAGTACATAAAACAACGCTCATTTATAAAACCTTCTTTTTTATTTATAAATATTTAAAAACACAACATTTATAAATAAACACCACCTTTATTTCTTTTGGAGTGGATGGAAAAAGGCTTCGATAAAGAAAAAAATCTGTAAAAAAAGAACTTCTTTTATAAAAGACCAACCCCTTCGTTTCTGATGGACGATGACATATATGTTTGAGAACTATGAATTTATAAAAACTTATTTGGTTGGGACTTCGATCCTGGACTGATATTCTGGGATGAGTCTTTCGATCTCGTTCTTATGTCCTGCCCCGACAATCAACATCATTTTCTTTTCCGGATTGAGTTTGAGATAGCGTGCTGCCTTTCTCGCCATGTAATGATTTCGCTCATCCACTAAAACCTTGTGCATCGTCGGGAATTGTTTCTTGAGAACCCCCATTAGTTTTTCGATCATCTCTTGTGGAGGGACTTTTGTAAGTGGCACCTTCATCCTTTTTTTCTTTGGTGAAAAGGGTGCGGCCACTATTTGTCCTGCAAAACGGAATTTTTCCTTCCACGTCAATTTCTTGAACAACCGTTTTACCGTCTTTTCCAACGACTTATCGATAAGGATGAGATCTAAATGATTGTTTTTTGCTAATGTCATCGCGAACTTCATCTCGCTACCTGGTTCCACACCTACCATCTTACCAAGCCTTTTCTGGACTGTTCTTGCGATAACAGTGAACAAGAATCCTTTGAAACCAACTGCTTTGATGAGCTGTCGTGCACTTGGTCGCTGCTGTTGTGGTGACATCAATGCCTGCGCCCTGTTTGCATCTAGTTCGACGGCTATCGTATCAGGTTTGAATCTGAGAAACTCTTGCTTGATTTCTTCAAGCGAACTTTTTGCGATATGACTCGTTCCGATAACCAGATACTCCTGCTTTCCTGTCATATATTAAGAGAATAGCTTAAGATTTTATAAACGTCACGGATGAGAAATCGAAGATGAAAGAAAAGTGAAAAGAGAAAAAAAACTTATTGGCTTACTCTTGTAACGGTAAGTTTCGGCAGTTCTTCCCAAGCGATATTGAACAGTGACTCTACCGCTTGTGAGAAAAACGGCGTATTCACCCAGACACCGACATCATATGTAGGATGGACTTCTTCATCGTTAAAGAGAAGAAATGAGAGTTCTTGACCGTCAGCGATAGCGAATCGTGCCTTGATGTGTTTCATTTGCCTTATATCCGCATACTGTGAAAGTAATTCAAGAACATCCTGATCTATCTCATCGCCTGGAATTGCAATGCGAATCCTCACATCCCGATCTCTTGCTTTCTTGAAAGCGCGAACCAAGAAGTCAGCCTTTCGCTCCAAACCTTTATCCGTGGTGATAAGATCGAATGATTCTTCAGCTTCCTTGAGCATAAGTTGCATCTGGTTATAGACCTTGTCTCGCCCTCTGAATGATGCTGTAAGTTCTGATGGTTCTACCAGATCTACACCATTATCATGAAGTATGGAGAGTTCGCCGAGAACACTTGAATCCTTCAGCTCTTCTAGATTTTCAGTCTGTGACTTCGCATCTTCCTTAACGCGTTGCTTGACTCGCTCAATCACTTCTTTTGGCGATACAGCGATGTACTTGATCGGTTTCCCTATTTTCATGACGATGAACCCTTTTTTTTCAAGTGATTCAAGGACATCATAGCTTCGTGAGCGTGGCACATTAGAAATATCAGATAGTTCCCCAGCACTTGCCACTCCACGAGAGAGCAGCGCAACCCATATCTTTGCTTCATAACTGTTTAGACCGAATACCTTTAGTTTCTCAATGAATTCTTTCTGCATCAGCATGATCATAACCCCAACTTACTCATATAAAGGAAAAACAAGTATTTTTTACCACTGATGAAGAGAAAACAAATACACAATTATAAATCTTTCTATTATATAACTATTAAAGAGTGAGAACATATAACACACAATGCTTATGTTGCAAACAACATAAGTGACACCTTGATTTCTTGTGGAAATATATAATAATATGCTAATAGGGTAAAAGAAAAAATAAAATAAACAATATGGTTTTTTCATATAAGGCTATTTCTAATTCTTGACTGTGGTAATAACCATGATTGCAAAAACAGGATCTGTTCATTAAATAACATAACAACTAACACACCACCCGACATTCTAAACAACACAACAACCAACACAACAACCCAAACCAAGAAATAATCCCTGTATTCCGACAATCATCGACCAACCCTCACACAAAATCTTTTGCAAGGTTTGCACATCAGATCCAGTTACAAAGCAATCTCATAAACCATTCTGCACCCTTATCAAGGCAGTAATACAAGGGATTTAGAGTTCATAGGACAGCATTCTCACTCGTAATCAGTTGAAGATAGATGCAAAATGTTAACAGAACATTCCAGAAGAGAGTTGAAGAACAAAAAAGTAAGAAGAACATAAATAGAATGAAAAACACTTAATCATAATCATCATTATTAATAATAATAATTTATTTCAATATAGAAATAATTAATAATAAATAATATTAATAATAAATATGTGTAAATATGTATAAATATATTATATGTGTGTATATATTTCATTTCCTTTCTTTATTCGTATTGTGTGTAAACTGGTTTGGTTTTGGCCTTACCTTTCAATTTCATTGTCTCGATATGGGTTTTATCGTGCAGAAAAACCTTGTTCGTGAAGTGCTCTTATTTGTCCTTTTGGTTCGCATGATCCTCTATCTCAGGATTCTTCTTGTCTGGCGAGCATCTTTTCTTTCAAGCAGCAGTACCTTGTTTTTTCACGGCTTGGTTTCAGTGTCATTGCCTGTATCAAGAATTCGTTTCAACACCTTTCTTCCACTACCAAGTGTTTCCACAAGAAATAAAGGTGTGGTTGATATATCCTGGAAACAATATATTTCACAAGGTGTTTTTTCACGTTCCATCCTTATTCTATAATATGGTGTGTTCCACTTGCACCTTTAGTGTGTTTCATTTGTTTCGTATGGAAACACTTATTAATACTCTTGATCTCCTTGCATTGGATTTATTCAGTGGTGGTTTGAAGTATGGCTGGAAAGGGTTTGGATGGTTTTTTCGAGAATTATTTGACACAGGATTCCTTGTTCGAGAATAAGAAATCGATGCAGGCTTCTTATGTTCCTGAAGACATCGCTCATAGGGATGAACAGATCAATCAGATCGCCAACATCCTCGCTCCCGCTCTCAAGGTTGAGAAACCTTCGAATATTTTCATTTATGGGAAGACGGGAACTGGAAAGACTCTTTCTGTTCGATATACCACTAATCACATGCTTGAAGTTGCTGATCAGAATAATGTTCCTCTTAAGGTCTTTTATATCAATTGTAAGCTCAAGCGAGTTGTTGATACTGAGTATCGTCTCATAGCTGAAATCGCTCGTTTTTTTGGTAAGACCATCCCTGCAACAGGTCTTCCGACTGACGAAGTCTATAATATATTCTATAAGGCGCTTGATGAGAAAGAACAGCTTCTCCTGCTCGTTCTTGATGAGGTTGATCATCTGGTCAAAAAGACTGGTGATGAGATCATCTATAACCTTACACGTATCAATGCTGAATTGAAAAAGTCCCAGCTGTCTATCATCGGTATCAGTAACGATCTCATGTTCGCTAATCACATCGATCCTCGCGTCAAGAGTTCCTTGAGTGAAGAAGAAATTCTTTTTCCTCCTTATAATGCTCTTCAGATCCAGGATATTCTTCGCAAGCGTTCTGCTTTAGCCTTTAAGGATGGCGCGCTTGATGATGGTGTCATTCCTAAGTGTGCTGCTTATGCTGCTCGTGAGCATGGTGATGCCCGTCGTGCTATCGATCTTCTTCGTGTCGCTGGCGAACTCGCAGACCGGTCCCAAGCAGAGAATGTTAAGATTGAGCATATTGATGAAGCTGAAGAAAAGATTGAAAAAGAGCGGATTGTTGATATTGTCAAGACTCAACCTAAACAGTTCCAGGCCACTTTGGCATCTATTTTCTCTCTTGTTGATAAGGCTGGTACCAAATCTGTTTTCACTGGTGATGTTTATGATGTCTATAAAGGTCTTTGTCCGGCTTCCGGTCTTCGTCCTATTACCCAGCGTCGCCTCTCAGATATCATTGCCGAGCTTGATATGCTCGGTCTTATCAATGCGAAAGTCATTTCCAAAGGTCGTTTCGGTAGGACTCGTGAAATTTATCTTGCTATTCCCTCTTACTTGCTCTCCAAGGTCAAGGACATTCTTGCTAAGGAGCTCGAGGTTACCTTATAAGTTTCAGATGTGTTGTGTCTTATGGATGTCTCTATAGTTACGGATTATTTAGTCGAACAGGGAGAATTTGTTGACGAAGAGTTAGTTGATAAGCTTAATAAGCTCTTGAAATATGAAGATAGAGAGGTTCTTCGTGACAAGCTCGTTGTCTTTTTCAAATCGCACTTTCCTGATCTTGACACCTCTTCTTTTTTCTCAAAATATTTTTCTGATGTTAATAAACGCACTAAAGTCTCTATCATCAAATCATTTGAGAAGACTCCTACAAAGCGTAGTGTCCAGCATTTCGTCACGTATTTCAACATTCGTTTCAAATCAGTCGAGCGTTTGCTTAAGAACCGTTCAGAACTTTCGGGTGTTACATCTATCAGTCGTGTCAAGAAAAAAGGCGAGCGTGAAACCGTCGCTATTATCGGCATGGTCCTTGACAAGCGTCGTACGAAAAATGGTCATATCATGTTGACCGTAGAGGATCGTTCAGGAGTCATCAATGTTCTTATCAATAAGGATAATGGCGAGCTCTTTCCAGTCGCTGATGATATTGTCCTTGATGAAGTCCTTGGAATCATTGGCACTTCTAGTGGTGAAATCGTTTTTTCAGATAGTATTATCCATCCTGACATTCCTTTGAGTAAGGAATTGAAAAAATCCCCTTATGATCACAACGCTGTCTTTCTTGGTGATTTTCACTTCGGTTCCAAAGAATTCCTTGAAAAGGAATTCCATCGTTTTCTCTTGTGGCTCAATGGTAAGGTGGGAAGTCTTGAGCAGCGTCGTATCGCCCAGAAAGTTCGGTATGTTTTTGTCCTCGGTGATTTGATAGAGGGTGTTGGTGTCTATCCTGGTCAGGAAAACGATCTCACTGTAAAAGATACTAAGGGTCAGTATGACTTGGTCGCTAAGTATTTCAAGAAGATTCCGAGCCATATCAAGATCATCATCTGCCCTGGTAACCACGACGTCGGTCGATTGGCCGAGCCGCAGCTCCCCATTCCTAAAGAATACGCTCCTGAACTTTGGGAGCTTCCTAATGTCATCATGGTATCGAACCCTGCTTACGTCTCGGTTGATGTGTCTGAAGAGTTCTCTGGTATCGATGTTCTTCTCTATCACGGCGGTTCTCTCATCTATTATTCTGATGCTATTCCTTCGATCCGGTCCAATGGCGGTCAGAAGATCGCTCACGAGATCATGGGCCAGCTTCTCAAGCGTCGCCACCTTGCTCCCTCGCACAGCTCCACGATGTATATTCCTGACTTGCAGGAGGATCCGCTTCTCATCGATCCCATACCTGACATCTTCGCTACCGGTCACATCCACCGTGCCCAGTCCAAGAATTATCGTAATGTCACCTGCTTGAATACCTCTTGCTGGACTGCTATCACTGAGGATCAGGAGAAGCGTGGCCTTGAGCCCCAGCCTGGTCGTGTCATGGTTGTCTCGCTCAAGACAAGAGAAGTCAAGGCTCTTAATTTCAGCACCACTAAAGACGTCGCTTCTGTCGCTGAATATAAGAAGATGAAGCGTGATGCTGAGAAAAAGGAGAAGCAAAAGGCTGCTTCCTCGCAAAGCTAGTGTGGTGTCTCATGTTCGTTCGTGCTAAAAAGGTCAAGGGCCGATACTACGGATACCTTGTTGATAACAAGTGGGTTGATGGCAAGGTCCGTCAGAAAGTCAAGAAATACCTTGGTCCGATCCGCGAACTCTCTGATACTGGTTCCGATCTTTATTTCGATCTCGATACCACTACATCCTCTCGCTCCTGTCTTCGCGATTGTATCGCTCAGGAATTCATCTCCCGTGGTTTTGCTCGTGTGAAGAATCGGTTGAAAAAGGAGGATCTCACCATCGATCTCGTCACTGGTCGCATCCGCTCTGGCAACAAGTCCGTCGTTCTCTTTCTCAATGGCAGGTATCTGCATGACACGCTCCTGCGCCATCTTCTCTCGTTTAACGAGCCTGAGTCTGAAGAGGATACCCCTGGCAAGCGTTTAGCACGGGCTTTCAGTGACGCCGGCATCGGTATTGATAAGACTGTGTTTATCCTGCTCTATAAGAAACTCTATCGTTCTTAAAGCCGTCTCTTGACAAACCGTCCGAGAAGAAGCGCTAGTCCATACACGATGATGATCGTAAGCCCCGACGCTACTCTTGTGAAGAGTATGACTCCCAGAAGGAACGCCAGATTAGTGATCGTATACACTGTGTTGAAACCGTGTATCGATAGTTTCGAGTGTGACACCAAAAGCCCTACTGCCGCAGTGAGAAAGAAGATGATCCCATACCCTCCGGCAAGAAGTCCGAGAAGTGCCCCAAGAATGAATCCTGTAACTGCACTGTATTCAGTCACTTTCTTCCCTACAGCTGGTAGCTTCTTGAAAACACTCATGTGTTAAACGCCTGCCAGTAAATATTTATATACTTTATCCGGATTTCTTCTTCGTTAAAATGATTATTATCAAGGTATTCGGCTTTCTTGACTTTCTCATCGCCCTACTCTTGTTTCTCACTCCTGATAACCTAGCTCCCCAGCGTCTTCTCATTGGCGGAGCCTTGTTTCTCATTGCTAAAGGTATCATTTACAAAGGCGATCTCTTGAGCACGGTTGATATGGTTATCGGCGCGTATTGTCTCTTTGCATTATTCCATCCTCTCTTGCTCGTGAGTTTTCTTGCAGGAGGATACTTGTTTATCAAAGGATTTTATTCGATCGTCACCTGAATATGATTTTCATCAGGGTTCTTGCAGTATCTCCTTACCGTAGAATCTCGAGAATATCAGCCACAGAAGAGCCCCTCCGACAATGCCGATGATGATCGCGAACGGACTGTTGAAGATGATCGCAAGAGAGAGGACCAAGAAGAAAAACGAGTGCATGAAATATTGTTTCTTTTTCGTGTAGAACATGTGCGATCCATAATTGTTCGGAAACGGCAGGATTGCGTAGATGAGGATGAATGATGCCAGATCCTTCGCTCCTTGGAAGATAATCGAATTTGAATACAAGTATAATTGCTGGAATACCAGTCCTATGATTGCAACGCTGAACAGGCTTCCTATTAAGACCTTGTAGATGTCCTTTCTATTCTCCCCTTCCATGGGCTTGCCGTAGCGCAGCCTTGTGATTTTTGTCATGGTGAGTAGTCCTGGAAAGACCACTGGCAGATACCCGTAGGAAGCGAACGTGATGACAAACCCTATGAGAAGGCCATTGAACCAGCTAGTATAGTTTGCCGTATACTTTCTTAGGATGGCGATGGCCTTTCCGCTACCCACCATGACGATGAGCGTTGCATGCGCGATAACAAGTAATATAAGCGCGTTGACAAGGCTGATTGCTCCTGTCGCGAGCATGATGTCGGTATCAGGATAACGTGCCCATAGGTAGAAAAAAAGTGCCATTGTCATGACTAGTGCGGTCAGGAAGATATCCCTGTGTTCCTTGCCTGTGAATGAGAAGTATCTCTTGAACCGGTATCTTAATCCCATAATCGTCCCATCACTTTTCTCTATCTTCTTGTTTAAAAACGTTTCGTGCCCTTCTCTCCCACCCCCACTTGACCACACATTATTTAAATCTCCTGCACCTCCTTGTTTTACAGCGGGGGTTCTTGATTCGAGAATGAGCAAGTACGGTATGGAAGCAAGTCCTGAGATTGACAAGTATTTTTCTTATCTTGATACTGAAACGACTCGTGCCCACGAGGTTGCTGTTGAAGCGAGAAAGAAGGGTTTCGATCCTGAAAATGATGTCAATATCAAATTGGCGAAGAACATGGCCGAGCGTGTTGTTGGTATAATCTCCGTTATCGCTCCCCAGATAGTCGGTAGCGGTGTTGTCGAGCGTATCATCGATCTTGAGAAAGAATACGGTTCTCAGGATTGGCGTGTCGCTTTTATCATCGCTCATGAGATCGCCCAACAGAAATACTGTTCCTTTAACGATGAAAAGGAAGCGATCGAAGTTGGTGTCAAGACCGGTTTCGCTTACGTGACTGTCGGTATCGTATCATCTCCTTTGGAAGGTCTCACGACTATCGATATTGTTCCTCGCCGTGATGGCGAGGGCAAGTTCTTCCGTCTCAATTATGCAGGTCCTATCCGTAACGCTGGTGGAACCGGAGCTGCAACGAGCGTTCTTATCGCTGATTATGTCAGAAAGCACATGGGTTATGCTAAGTATGATCCCGATGATAAGGAGATTCGCCGCTGTGCTGCTGAACTCGAGGATTATCATGAGTATATCGCTAACCTGCAGTACTATCCTTTCAAGGAAGAATCTGAGTTTCTCATGAAAAACATCCCTGTCGAGATAGGTGGTGACGCTTCTGAGAATAGGGAGCTCTCTAACGCTGCTCTCAAGGATC
Organism: Candidatus Woesearchaeota archaeon; assembly: GCA_046546105.1. Classification (GTDB taxonomy): domain Archaea; phylum Nanobdellota; class Nanobdellia; order Woesearchaeales; family SKGA01; genus SKGA01. The sequence goes on from JBKGYN010000001.1 coordinate 64,050, forward strand.
TTCCTCGTATCGAGACGAACTATCTTCGTAGTGGCTATTGTCTCATCCACTCATCCTGTATCCCTTTGAAAGCTCCCAAGCTCTGGAAGAAATTGAGCAAGTGGGGTCATGACATGGGTATGGAGGATTGGGATTTTCTCGGTGATCACATAAAACTCCAGAAAGAGCTCAAGGCAAAGGCGAGCACGGGCGATGGGAAGGATGAGGATGAGAAAAATGAAGAGACTGAAGAGGAGAAAGTCAAGCCCGACTGGACTTTTGTCAAGGATCTCGTTGGCGGTAGGCCCGTGCTCGGTCATCCGATGAGAAGCGGTTCGTTCCGTCTTCGTTATGGTCGTAGTAGAGCGAGCGGTCTGATGACTCAGTCTGCCCATCCTGCGACTCTGGCTGTTCTTAACGATCTCATAGCTATAGGGACCCAGATGAAAGTTGAGCGTCCAGGTAAGGGTGCGCTTTTCACCCCTTGCGATCACCTCATGGGTCCGACTGTCAAGCTCAAGGACGGTACTGTGCTTTATCTTGATTCTTTGCGCGAGGCTGAAAAAGTGTCTAAAGACGTTGAAGAAATCCTGTATCTTGGTGATTCCCTTATTGATTACGGTGATTTTTTTGATCGTGCTCACATGCTCATGCCGCCGGGTTACTGTGAAGAATGGTGGATACTTGATGTTAAAGAAGCGCTTGAGAAAAACCATCCTCTGGCTTCAGAAGAAGAGTATGCTTCCATTCTTGAGATGCCTGTCGATTCTGTTAAAAAGCTCTTTGCTGATCCGATGAGAACGCGCATCTCCTTCGAGACTTCAAAGCGTATCTCCCAAAAGTTGGGTGTTCCTTTACATCCTTATCATACGCCCTTTTACAAGGAGATTTCCAAACAGCAGTTCTATGATCTCTTGACTTGGCTCTCGCACGCTTCTTTCCAGCTTGAACACCCGAAGATAGTCTTGCCCTATCATGATGAGTTCAAACCAGGCAAGCGCGCTCTGGAGCTTCTTGCCATCCCTCATGCGATACAAGATAGCTCTGTCATCATCTCTTCTGATTATGCTATCGCTTTGGCTACCACAATCAATGTCCGAAGTCAGCTTGACGCTTCGGATGTCTTGAAATATCTTCGTGAAAACGACGAGAACTTCTCTGGCGTTCTTGATATGGTGGTGGACCTGGCTCCGTTCAAGATTGCTGATAAATCAGGCAGCTTTCTTGGCGCTAGGATGGGTCGTCCTGAAAAGGCGAAGATGAGAAAACTCACTGGTTCTCCTCACGGACTCTTTCCTATCGGCGAGGATGGTGGTCGCTTACGTAGTTTCCAGTCAGCACTTGCTGCTGGTAAGGTCACTAGTAGTTTTCCGGTTTATCTCTGTCCCAAGTGCGGTAATAAGACGCCACTTTCCATCTGTGAGATGTGTGAATCGCGAACAGTCCGTCAGAAGATCAATGTTAAAACTAAAGAAGAAGTTTCTCCCGAATCGGCGGAGGATGATGTTGAAGGCGTTTACAGGGATTACAAGGAGTGGAATATTCCTATTCGCTCGATCTTCGATTACTGCCTGAAAAAAATGAAGACCAAGATTTATCCTGATCTCATCAAAGGTGTGCGAGGGACAGTCGGGAGAGATCACACGCCTGAACATCCGCTCAAGGCAGTCCTCCGTGCTAAGCATAAGATTCATGTGAATAAGGATGGTACTGTCCGTTATGATGCTTCTGAAATAACGCTGACACATTTCAAGCCTAAAGAGGTGGGTACGAGCGTTTCGAAATTGAGAGAGCTGGGGTATGAGAAGGATGTCTATGGCAATCCGCTGGAACACGATGATCAGGTGCTTGAGCTCCACGCCCAGGATCTCGTCCTGCCTGCCTTCTCCGGCGGTCTTGACGAAGGTAGTGATCAGGTGCTTCTTCGAACGACTCAGTTCATTGATGACCTGCTTGTTCACATGTACGGTCAAAAACCTTATTACAACGCTCGGACGCCTGAAGACCTCGTTGGTCATCTCATCATCGGCTTGGCTCCGCACACTTCCGCAGGGACGGTCGGTCGTATCGTCGGCTTCTCCCAGACCCAGGGGATGCTCGCTCATCCGCTCTTTCATGCTGGCATGCGTCGTGATTGTGATGGTGACGAGGGGTGTTTTTTCTTGTTGCTTGACGCGTTTCTCAATTTCTCCCAGAAATTCCTTGGCACCAGTCGTGGCTCGACGATGGACGCCCCTCTTGTTCTCACCACGCTTCTCAATCCTGCAGAGGTTGACGACCAGGCTTTCAACACTGGTATCGAGTACAAGTATCCTCTGGAATTCTACCGTGCCTGTCAGGATTATAAGATGCCGTGGGATGTCAAGCTTCGCCGTATCGAAGACACTCTCTTCACTGAGAAACAGTTTGAGGATATGGGTTTCACCCATGATACTGACAACATCAATACAGGGGTGCTCTGCTCTGCATATAAGATTCTTCCATCCATGCAGGAGAAGATCGATCTGCAGATGGATCTCGCGCGAAAGATTCGTGCTGTTGATGAGCGTGACGTCGCTCGTCTTATCATCGAGACGCATTTCATCAGGGATACGAAAGGTAATCTTCGTAAGTTCTCTTTGCAGCAGTTCCGCTGCGTGACGTGCAACGAGAAGTATCGTCGTCCACCGCTTCTTGGTCGGTGCACCAATTGCGGTGGTAAGATTGTCTTCACCATTTCCCAAGGGTCCATCATCAAATATATTGAGATGAGCATCAAGCTCGCTGAAGAGTTTAATGTGTCTAATTATCTTAAGGAATCCTTGTATCTTACCAAGAAGCGTATCGTTGACGTCTTCGGTAAGGAGAAGGAGAAACAGACCGGATTGGGTAGTTTTGTGTGATTGTTTTTTCTCAAGCCTTTCTTCGCTAGATTTAAATACGCTTTCTTATTTCTTCTGTGCACTGCCTATCACTTATCATAATATTGATTCACATCATTATTCATAGTCGAGTGATTGAGGATTGATACACATGGATTACGAACAGATGCTAAACCGTGCCCGGGATAAACTTCCTGAAGACCTCTCTTCCGGAGAGCGTTTCACCGTCGATAAAGTTAAGGGTCACCTTCAGGGTAAAAAGACCGTTATCAGTAACCTTGGTCAGATCGCGACCCAGCTCGGTCGTCCGAAAGAGCTTCTTGTCAAGTTTATCGAGAAACAGCTCGCTACCAAGGGTATTATAAAAGGTAATTTCGTCATTTTCAACACGAAACTCTCCGCTAACAAGATTAACGAACGTGTCCAGCAGTTCACGGACCAGTTTGTCATCTGCAAGGAATGCGGTAAGCCTGATACGAAACTATCTAAAGATACTGGTGTGTATTTTATCAAGTGCCAGGCTTGCGGTGCCAAGTATTCGGTCAAGACAAGGTTCTAGAGGTCCTTTCTTTTTTTTCGCCTTTCTCACTGGTCATCACGGCTATACTTTTATAAACGTGGTTTTTCTTTCTCTTTTCCAGCATGCTCAAGGACTTGACACCACGACCATACCAGACTGCCATCTTCAAGACAGCACTCTCATATAACACCCTCGCTGTCCTGCCCACTGGGCTCGGAAAGACTGCGATTGCTATGATGGTTGCTGCAAGGAGGATGCTTTCCTATCCGCAGAGCAAGGTTCTCATCCTCGCTCCGACAAAACCGCTTGTCGAGCAGCACGCTTCGTCATTCAGGTCTTCTTTCACGCTTCACGAGGATATGTTCGCCGTCTTCACGGGTAACACCTCGCCGGCTAAGCGTCATGAGATGTGGTCTGGATCCAGGATTATCTTTTCCACGCCTCAGGCTCTTGAGAATGACGTCTTGAGTGGTCGCATCTCGCTTTCTGACGTCTCTCTCCTAGTTGTTGACGAGGCGCACCGTGCCACTGGCGATTACGCCTATGTCTTTCTGGCCAAGCACTACCTGAAAACCGCTTCTCACGCACGTCTTCTCGCGCTCACCGCATCCCCTGGCACTGATAAAGAGACGATTATGCAGGTCTGTTCGAACCTCTTCATCCAGCGCATCGAGTATCGCAAACCTTTTGATAAGGATGTGGTCGGTTTCACGAACCCTACTGATGTCTCCTGGGAGCATGTCCTCTTGCCTGACAAACTGGCTCGCATCATCAAATATCTCTCTCAAGGCTTTCGTGAGAAGCTGGTCGGGATCCAGGGTCGTGGCTTTCTTTCTCACCCGCCTTCATCCTATACGAAAAGCGCTCTTCTCAAGCTCCAGCGTCACCTTCAGGCCGAGATCGCCAAAGGCGATCGGACTGTCGAGCTCTTTTCCAGTGTCAGCCTGCTCGCCCAGGCTCTCAAGCTCCAGCACGCTATCGAGCTTGGTGAGACCCAGACTGTTAACGCCTTGCATTCTTACCTTCATTCGATCCTCTCTGACGCCCAAAGCTCTCGTTCTAAAGCCGTCAAGGAACTCGCCAAGGATCCGTCATTTCTCTCTGCCTTCTCCCTTGTCCGTGAGATGGTCAAGAGTGGTGATGAGCATCCGAAACTCTTCCTTCTCAAAAGCAAATTATCTGCCTTCCTGAAAAAACACGATGGTGCCAAAGCGATCATCTTCACCCAGTTCCGCGACACCGCCATGGCAATCCAGAAATCTCTTGGAGGTATTACTTCCAGCAAGATCTTTTTCGGTCAGGCGAAAAAGAACGGTGTTGGCTTCTCGCAAAAGGAGCAGAAGGCTGTCCTTGACCAGTTCCGTAACAATGAATTCTCAGTACTTATCGCTACGAGTGTCGCTGAAGAAGGTCTTGACATTCCCAGTGTCGATCACGTCTTCTTTTACGAGCCCATCCCGAGCGCGATTCGCTCGGTCCAGCGTCGTGGTCGTACTGGCCGTCATGGTAAGGGGTTTGTCACTGTCTTGCTTTCTAAAGGCACTCGTGATGAGGCGTTCCGCTGGGTCTCCTTTCACAAGGAAAAGCGCATGTATGAAGTCCTTGATGAGCTCAAGCACTCCTTTGACTCCGGACTGGGCGATAAGATCGAAGAGTCCATCCGGTCGCAACAGACCCTTTCCTCGTTCTCATCGAGACAACCCGGCTCAAGCGCTTCTCCTTCTCCGTCATCCTCGCCAGAGCAGTCACCGCAGAAACCCTCGAAGGTCCGTATCGTCGCTGACTTTCGGGAGAAAGGTTCGCCTGTTCTCAAATCTCTTTTGTCCCGCGATGATGTTGCCTTGGAGCTCAAGCAATTGCAGGTCGGTGATTTCGTCCTCTCGACTTATGCCTGTGTCGAGTTCAAGCACGTGAGTGACTTTGTCGATTCCATCGTTGATGGCAGGCTGCTCTCGCAAGTAAAATCTCTTGTCCAGTATCCTCATCCCGTGCTTATCATCGAAGGCTCGCAGGAGGAGTTCAACTCGCGAAAAGTCGATCCGGCCGCTATCAACGGCATGCTCTCTACCATTGCTCTCTCCTACCGTGTACCTATCCTGCGCACGTTCTCCCCTGCCGAGACGGCTCGGATGCTTGTCACCCTCGCCTCGCGCGAGCAGGCTGAAGGTGACACTGACTTTTCCTTTCATACTGCAAAGCCTCTTGATGAGAAATCAATCCTGGAATATATCGTCGGAAGCCTTCCGGAAGTCGGTCCTGTCCTTGCCCGCTCGCTTCTCGATCGCTTCGACTCTCTTGAGCGCCTCTGCAGTGCGTCTGAGAAAGACTTGCGGACCATCCCTCTCATCGGTAAGAAAAAAGCATCCCGCATCCGCTCCGTGCTCAAAGCATCTTATAAGGAACTCTGTGAGAAAGAACTCGATCCGGCAAACTGAATTGCTTATGCCATCCCGTCGAAACCTTTTTTAACACCATTGGTGTCTGGAGGTTCATGACCATGTTTATCTCTCTCTCTCTCAAGCATTACAAGCGCCCTGAAGTCCGTCAGAAGATTGTCGAGCAGGCTGAGAACAAGGAAGTGAGTGTGATGTATGGTCCTGACAGTTTCGGCAAGCGTCCGGACACCATAGAGTATTCGAATGACGTGCTTGAGTTTGCAAAGCGCAAATCTTCTTCGTTCCATTGTTCTGAAGAGTTATGGTCCAATCCCTTGGCGATAAGGACTGGTATGAAACGAACCGAGCTTGACGAGATTCGCATCGGTTGGGATCTCATCCTCGACATCGACTGTCCTGACTGGGATTTCTCTCGGCTCATCGCCCACCTCTTCGTGCGCGCTCTCAAGGAGCTTGAAGTCAGTTCGGTCACTGCCAAGTTTTCCGGTAATAAGGGATTCCATGTTGCTGTGCCGTTTGAAGCGTTTCCCGAGCAGATCCATTTCGAAGGAGAGCTTCATCAGACCAAGAACCTTTTTCCTGAAGGTCCGAGAAAGATCGCTTCATACCTACTCGGTTATATTACTGAGCACTTCGCTCACGTCAAGTCTGATAGCGTGGTTTTTGATGAGAATTACGAATATTCTGTCGAACGTCTCATGGAGATCGCTTCCAAGACTTCCCAATCGCTTTTTGCCTTCCAATGCCCTGATTGCTCGGTCATCCTTGAGAAACGCCCTGAAGCGAAAGTCACTTATCAGTGCAGTAATTGCGGTCACATTTCCAAACCCTCGGGCAATCCTGAGTTTATCCGCTGTAATGATTGCAACAATCCTGTCGAACCGACTGTAGAGCATAAAGGTTGTCCCGGGTGTGGTTCTTACAATCCTCCGAAGCGCATTCTCAATCTCTTGGCTGTTGTTGAAGTCGATACCATCCTCATCGCTTCCCGTCATCTTTACCGGATGCCTTATTCTCTTCACGAGAAGTCGCGGCTTGTTTCTGTACCTGTCGATCCTGACAGGATCATGTCTTTTGAAAAAGAGCAGGCCAAGCCTGAAAACATCCGTTTTGACATTCCCTTTCTTGATCGCTCGCGGGTTCCGCGCGGTGAGGCTCATCGTCTGATGGCGGAAGCTTTCGGAAAAGAGCTTCAGGAACTGGGTCACATCCATGCTGATCTCGAACGGGCGGCCAAGCCGGTTCGTAAATCTTTCGAAGCTCCTACTGATGCTATCGAGAAAGAATACTTTCCACCTTGCATCCATAAGATTCTTGCCGGTCTCGAGGATGGTCGAAAACGGGCGCTTTTCGTCCTTATCAACTTCCTGCGAACCTGCGGCTGGAATTACGAGCAGGTCGAGTCCCTTATTTATGAGTGGAATGAGAATAACGCCGAACCTCTTCGCGAGCAGTATCTCAAAAGCCAGCTCATCCCTGTTCTCAAAGGAAAGAAGATCGTCCCTCCCCCTAACTGCGATAATAAGGATTATTATCTCGGTATTGGTATTTGCGAGCCGGATAATTTTTGTTCGCGCATCAAAAATCCTGCTGCATATGCTCGCAAGAAAAAAGAGCTCGCTACAAAATCTAGAACGCGTTCTTCAAAGCGTTCTGGTAAGACCGCGAAATCAGCTTCAAAATCTGCCTTTACCCGAGCCTCCAGGAAAGCCTCTTCAAAAGAGCGTCATGTTCGTGATGATGAAAAAACTTGATTTGGGCTTTTTTCACTCTGAAAAACCTTTTTTACCCCTCATTTACCCTCTAAGCGTTTTTCTGTCTGATAGAGCGATTTTTACCGTATATAAAACAAAACATTTATAAAGCCCTTGGGGTTTCTCACCCTTGCTCATCAGAAGCGATGGGTGTTGGCCTGGAAAAGAATCATTTTTCAGTACCGATGGATAAGCGGTTTCTTTTTCGTTGAGTCAACAATGTGTCGTTAATGGTGAGTTGTACGACGTGGTGTTTGAAGGCTGCGGTATCTGAGTGAAGCGCAATACCTTCACGGAAACGGTGTTCGTTTCCCGATGACACGGCGTGTAGCATCATTATAATACTGGAAAAAATCAGATCGTGTAACGAAAATGGCAAAAAAATTGAATCCTCGTCATGGGAGTATGCAATACTGGCCGCGTGTCCGAGCGAAACGCCAGTATCCGAGAATCCGGTCGCTACCGTCTTCAGACACTGCATCCTTGCTTGGGTTTGCAGGATATAAGGCTGGTATGACTCAGGTGGTTGTTAGGGACAATGATAAGAATTCGATGACTAGAGGAGAGCTCGTTTCTCTTCCTGCAACCGTTATCGAATGTCCTCCGCTTCGCCTCGTATCTCTTCGTCTTTATAGGAATGCAGGTTATGGTCGTGAAGTTTCAAGGGAACTCTTTTTCAAGCCGGAGAAATTTCTCTCCCGGAAGTCCAAAAGTCCTGGATCTTATGCGAAGGCAGATGATTTGGACAATCTCGAGCTTGAAGGGGTCAAGGAAGCGACTGTCGTTGTCCACACACAGCCTTCAAAACTCTCTCTCAAGAAAAAGACTCCTGAAGTCTTCGAGTTCGGTCTCGGAGGCAGCCTCCAGGATAAGATCGCTTTTGTTAAGCAATGGATCGGCAAGGACATTCCCGCTTCTGAAGTTCTCAAAGAAGGAGTGTATACTGACTTGAGAGCTGTAACAAAAGGGAAAGGGACACAAGGTCCTGTTAAGCGTTTCGGCATCGGTCTTCGACCGAAAAAATCCGAGAAAACTATTCGCGGTCCTGGTTCCCTTGGTGGTTGGATTGCTCAAGGCCATTCTATGTATAGGATCTCTCACGCGGGTACGATGGGTTACCATCAGAGAATACAATACAATAATTATATCCTTTCGATCAGTGATGATCTGGAGAAAGTTAATCCTGACGGGGGCTTTATCAACTACGGTCCTGTGAAGAACACCTATGTTCTTGTCAAAGGATCCGTTCCAGGACCTAAAAAGCGTCTTGTTGCGTTGACGAATCCGTTGCGTAAAGGAAAACAATTCGCAGCTCCGACCGTCGAATCGATCAACACACAATCAAAACAAGGTAATTAAGGCTACAGGTGCGCATGATGAAACTTAAAGTGCTTGATAAGAATAACAAAGAGACCAAGACTGTCACTTTACCTTCGCAGTTTACAGAACCTGTCCGTCCCGATATTGTTAAACGGGCTGTGCTTGCACTCCGAGCATCTCGCAGGCAGAAATACGGAACAAGCCCTCGTGCAGGACTTCGCCACTCAGCTTACATCTCTAAACGGCGACATAAGTACAAGGGAACTTATGGGATTGGACGATCAAGAACACCGAGCAAGGTCATGAACCGAAGCGGTATCCGGTTCTTCTTCGTTGGAGCTAACGTCCCGCAGGCTGTTGGTGGTCGAAGGGCTCACCCTCCGAAAGCGAACAAGAACTGGGAAGTGAAGATTAACCGCAAGGAACGACGCAAAGCGATCAGGTCGGCCCTTTCTGCAACAGTGCTTGCAGATTCCGTCAAGACCCGTGGTCACAGGGTTCCTTCCGCTTATCCGTTTGTCCTGGATTCATCCTTTGAATCCATGGAGAAGACAAAGGACCTCGTGGCTGCTCTCAAGAACCTTGGTTTCGACAACGAGCTACAGCGACTTGAGAATGTCTCTATTCGAGCAGGTGTTGGTAAAAGACGTGGACGTCCTAAGCAGAACCGTAAGTCGGTTTTGTTTGTTGTCTCGAAGGATTGCCCTCTTCTTAGGGCAGCAAAGAACATTGCTGGTGTCGATGTCGTGCCAGTGTCAAGTCTCAACGCAGAGCTCCTCGCTCCCGGAACACAACTTGGCCGGGCGACGCTTTTCACGGACGCGGCTCTTGATGTTCTAGCACAGCAGAACCTCTTCACTGAGGCAAGCACGGCAAGGTGAGATTAAATGAATATCATTCCCTTATCAACGGAAAAATCAATCAGGCTCATGGAGTCTGAAAACAAGCTCATCTTCATGGTTGACGTTAGCGCTACCAAAGCCGATGTCAAAAACGAGATTGAATCGTTGTTTGACGTGAAGGTGAAAAAAGTCAACACTCTCATCGGACCTGATGCAAAGAAACGGGCATATGTCACCTTCTCCGATGAGACGCCAGCAGTGGATCTCGCGACCAAGCTGGAACTAATGTAATCAGATAACAATCAAGAAAGGTATCGAAAATGGGAAAGCGCATTACTGCTCAAAAACGGGGACGTGGCTCTTTACGCTACCAGGTCCATTCATTTCGCTACAAAGGAAAGGCTAAGACCTTGCGTGGCCGAGACAGTGCTCTAGTCACAGACCTTGTCAGTTGTAAGGGGCACAGCGCTCCGCTTGCTCAAGTCTGTTATGATGATGGTACCGCCGGCTTCACCATCGCACCGGAAGGTCTCTGTGTAGGCGATGTCATTGACATGTCTTCCCAGGCGAAGCTTGATCACGGTAACGTCTTGAAACTCGATGATATTCCTGAAGGGGTCTCTGTGTTCAATCTCGAATCAGTTCCCGGTGATGGGGGAAAATTCGTTCGATCTTCAGGAAATTATGCTAAAGTGGTTTCAAAATCCAAAGCAGGTGTCGTCGTGGAATTTCCTTCGCGCAGGCAACGAAGCTTCAATCCTGATTGCAGGGCAACTATTGGTGCAGTTGCTGGTGGTGGCCGTGTTGAAAAGCCATTCCTCAAGGCGGGAAACAAATACAAGGCCATGAAAGCACGGAACAAATATTGGCCGCGAGTATCTGCAAATTCAATGAACGCTGTCGACCATCCATTCGGAAACAGTCGAAGTTCGTTCAAGGCAAAATCACGACCTGCACCTCGAAACGCTCCGCCAGGACGACGTGTTGGTGCAATCCGGCCTCGAAAGACCGGACGATCACGTTCACGGAGGGTATGATAAATGGCATTGAAAGAATTCAAATACCGGTCACGATCGCTTGATGACTTGAAACAGATGACTCTTGATGAGTTGGCGGAGATTCTGCCTTCGCGAGCGAGAAGGACCATCAAACGAGGCTTCTCGGAAGAACACAAGAATCTTATCAAAAAGATCGAGAAAAAGGATAACGTCAAGACGCACTTCAGGGACATGATTGTGCTTCCTTCGATGGTTGGACGGACCGTTCAGATCCACTCTGGCAAGAACTTCCAGCCAGTGACTCTCACTGAAGAGATGATTGGTCACTATTTCGGGGAATTCGTCCTGACCCGTAAGCGTGCAGCGCATACGAATGTCGGAGTGACAAATAAACCTAAGAAGTAGGTAGAGTCAAATGGTAACTACAAATTATTCCTTCAAGAATTTCGATGACCATACAGCGAAAGCCTATGGTAAGGACCTTGATATCTCGACCAAGGCTTCTATAAGCATTTGTAATGTCATTCGTGGCATGGATGCGAAAAAAGCGGTCGAATACCTTCAGGCTGTTGTTGACAAGAAAAAAGCAGTTCCCTTCACACGGTTCACCGACGGTGTCGGACATCGGAAAGGACGGATGGCTGCTGGTCGTTACCCTGTCAAGGCTGCCCGATCCATCGGCAGGCTTGTTGCATCTGCAATGTCGAACGCTGCTGCACAAGGGATGGATGAGAACCTGAAAATCACCCATATCTGTGCCCAGAAAGCTTCCCAGCCTCTTCATCAGGGCCGTCAGATTCGTCGTAGCATGAAACGGACTCACGTCGAAATTGTTCTTCGTGAAGACGAATCAGCTGCTAAGGCAAAACGATCCCCGAATAAACAAGCTGCTAAGAAATCCTCTTCCAAAAAGACGACTAAAAAAGCAGCAACCAAAAAGCAGGCTGCTGGTGATGGCGAGCAGGGTTCCGAAAATAATGTTTCGAAGACTGTCAAGCAGGCTGCTGACAATTCAAAAGCTGATCAAAAATCCAGTGAGGTCTCACAATGATCGAGAGAAAATTTGTTGCGCAGAATTTCAAAGAATTCCAAATCAAAGAATTCGTCAAGAAATCCTTGAGCCGTGTAGGTCTTAGTGACGTCAAGCTCAAACGGACTAGTCTTGGAGAGAGGGTCATCGTTTCAGCGTCAAGACCTGGCCTTGTTGTCGGCCGTGGCGGTTCTAACATTCAGGGTCTGACCAAAGAGCTCAAGAAACGATTCGAACTCGAGAATCCTCAGATCGAGATTGAAGAGATCAAAGATTTCAACAGCAACGCTGCAGTTGTCGCTGAAATGATTGTCAACCAGCTTGAACGTTTCGGCACTCGCCGGTTCAAAGGTATAGGTCACAAATCAGTCGATGCTGTCATGAGAGCTGGCGCGCTCGGTGTAGAGATTCTTATCTCCGGTAAGATTCCTTCTTCACGAAGCAAGACGTGGCGTTTCGCTGATGGATACATGAAAAAATGCGGTGACCTTGCTATTACAGGTGTTGACACTGCTGTAGAGACTGCAAACCTCAAGACTGGCGCAGTCGGTGTTCAGGTCCGTATCATTCCTGGCAATATCCGACTTCCTGATCAGGTGGAATTCAGTGAGCAGGTAGCAGGAAGTGTTGAGAAAGAAGAAACCCCTGACCAGATTGCAGAAGATTCTTCTGTAGAGATCTCTGAATCTGACGAGGAAGTCAAAGCAGATAGTGAAACTGGAAAGGCTGAAAATCAGAAACAGACCGCGAAAAAATCCGCTAAGAAGGCTTCCAAGAAGGCTGCTAAGAAAGCATCCAAGAAATCAACTAAGAAGACATCAAAAAAGGCAGCAACCAAAAAGCAGGCTGCTGGTGATAGCGAGCAGGGTTCCGAAAATAGCACTCCAGAAACTGTAAAGCAGACTGCCGATAAAGACTCTTCAGGTGATGAGAAGTGAAATTCAAAGAATTGAAAGAGATGACTTCCGAGCAGCGCGAGAAAAAACTCAAAGAAGCACGCATTGAGCTTACCAAGCTTCAGGCACAGGTAGCTTCAGGCACACCGCCTAAGAATCCGGGTCAAATTGGACAGCTCAAAAGGATGATTGCGCGGTTGAATACTTTGGACACTCAAAAGAAGAGGACTGTATAATAAAATGGTTGAATACGATCCAATCACCGGATTGCCGAAAGAGCTTTCCGCTTGGGATAATATTGCTAAAGAAGGACAGAAAATCAAGGTCAAGGTCATCAAGAAGAAATTCGGTAAACAATACACAGTGATTGAAGGGATTGACACAAGCGATCTTGATATAAAGGATATCGCGAAAAAACTCAAGAACAAATTCGCGTGTGGCGGCACCGCAAAAAAGGATGTTGTCGAACTCCAGGGAAACCATCTTCGGGAAATCAAGGATGCTCTGGTCGATATCGGCTTTCCGCCGGAAACCATTGAGATCAATAAGAAAATTGGAAGGTAAAGCATCACGTTCATACATTGGAAAAACGGTCACTGTCCTTGAGTCGAGCAACGATTCATATATCGGTTGCGCTGGAACGGTTGTTGATGAGACGAGATTTTCGTTTCTCATCGAAACCTCCGGTAGCGTTCGTAAACGCGTGCTCAAGAAGGGATCGACATTCTTGATTGATGGGGATGTCGTTGATGGTGACATTATAATAAAACGTCCGGAAGAAAGGATCAAATCACGAGGAAAATGACGATGAAAACAATCAGTGTTCGCGGAAAAACGTTCGTCGGAACAGTCGTTAGTGACAAGATGAACAACACAGTATTAGTGGAATGGGAACGGCGAGTTCCTATCCGGAAGTTCGAGCGTTATGAGAAACGACGCTCCAGAGTGCCAGCTCACAATCCTGATGAGATTGACGCTAAAGAAGGCGATGTTGTCCGGATTAAAGAGACCAAACCACTCTCGAAAACGAAGAACTTCATAGTCACCGAAATAGTATCGAAAGCCGAATAAGACGAGTGTGATTGAAATGAAAGCTATCAAAGCAAACATGACAAACGGCCTTCAAGTCGGATCAGAAATCGAGACCTGCGATAACTCCGGAGCGAAGGTCATCAAGATCACTGGTGTAAAGAGAAAGAAGACTGTCAAAGGACGTGTTGCAGGTGCAGGTGTCGGTGACATGGTTGTTGCTGCAGTCAAGAAAGGACGTCCTGACATGAGAAAATCAGTAGTGTTCGCTGTCATCGTAAGGCAGCGCAAAGAATATCGTCGCGCAGATGGTACTCGTGTCTCTTTTGAGGATAACGCTGCTGTTGTTCTGAAAGACGAGAATGGCAATCCGAAAGGAACTATTTTCAAAGGTCCTATTGCAAAAGAAGTCACTGCCAAATGGCCTGCGGTTGCAAAGGTCGCAAACATTATCGTATAATCATCATTGAAGGTTCGAGAAAATGAAATCCGCATATTCAGTTCATTGGAAATCAAGCACGAATCCTCGTAAACAGAGGAAATATCAGTATAATGCACCTCTTCACACGAGAGGTTCTTTCCTCCATGCACCACTTTCCAAAGAGCTTCGTAAGAAGCACAACACCCGCTCTGCACGTGTGCGAAAAGGTGACAAAGTGGCTATCATGAGAGGTCAGTTCAAAGGACGGACTGGCACGGTCGATCGTGTCGATCTTAGCCGAAACAAGATTTATGTCGCCGGTATGGAGCTTTCCAAGAAAGACGGTTCCAAAGTGCCGTACCCTCTTAATGCATCGAACGTGATGATCACGACCATCGCTTCCGATGACAAGCGGCGTTTCAAATCAGCAAGCAATAAATCAACGAGTGAGGAATAAAAATGGTAAAACAGCATCTTAAACGATTATCAAGTCCTCGAACATGGCCTATCGCTAAGAAGAGCCTGACTTTTGTCGCAAGACCTCGACCAGGCGCTCATAAGATTGACATGCAGGTTCCGCTATCTTTAGCTCTTCGTGATATGATCGGCGCTGTCGAGACGACTAAACAGGCTAAGTTCATCCTCCACAATAAGGAATGCCTTGTCGACGGAAAAGTTGTCCATGACGTGAAGCGTCCGGTCGGTTTCATGGATGTCATCTCTCTCCCTAAAGCGAAAGAGCATTACAGGATTCTTGTCAATAAGAGAAACAAGCTTTACGCAGTTAAGATTTCAGAAAAAGAATCATCTCAGAAGATAGCTCGTGTCATCAACAAGACGACCCTCAAAGGCGGAATCATGCAGTTGAACACATTTGACGGTCGATGTGTCCGTGTTGACGATGCTTCCAGATACGCTGTAGGTGATTCTTTGATCCTCTCACTTCCTGACCAGAAGATTTCTGATTTTCTCCCGCTGAAAAAGAATGCGACCATCCTTCTTACAAGGGGTAGTCACGTTGGCGAGATCGGAACTATCGAGGATATAGAGGATAGTGTGGTCACTGTCAAGACCGATGATAAAACTTTCCGGACCAAAAAAGAGTATGCTGTCGTCATCGGAAAGACAAAGCCGGTCATCACATTATAATAATCTAATAGCAGGTTTTGAAAATGAACGTGATGAGACAAATCAAAATCGAGAAACTGACTCTGAATATAGGGGCAGGTAAGGATACTAAAGTACTTGAGAAAGGTAAGCTACTCTTGAAACACATCACGGGAATCGAGCCTGTCCAGACCAAGACCAACAAGCGTATCGCTGGTTGGGGTCTTCGTCCTGGCCTTCCTATTGGTGTCAAGCTCACTATCCGTGATCAAGAGATGATCAGGGATCTTGTCACTCGGTTCCTTGCTGCAAAAGAGAAAAACGTCAAATCCTCATGGTTTGACAATAACGGAAACATCTCATTCGGAATCTATGAGTATGTTGACATTCCAGGCGTCAAGTATAATACTGATATCGGCATGCTTGGTTTCCAAGTATCAATAACGCTTGCGCGTCCCGGATTCCGTGTCAAACGTCGTAAGATCAGGAAATCGCCTGTCGGCAGTAGACAGAGAGTGTCTAAAGATGACGCTATCGAATTCATGAAAGACACGTTCGGCGTGAAGGTGGAGGAGTAATACAATGACAACATCCAACCATGAAAAGGTCCTTGTGCAAATAGGCAAGAAGCCGGGTAAGTATAAGAAATATCTCAAGCATAATGTTCCGCGTGACAGGTCTTTTGGTGAGACTACAAAAACATGTAAGCTCTGCGGTCGCACAGGCGGTCATATTGCTAAGTACGGTCTTCACATGTGCAGGCAGTGCTTTAGGGATAACGCACTCAAACTCAAATTCAAGAAGTATAATTGAGAGGAAAGCAGAAAAAATGGCACAAAACGATACGCTAGCAAATGTCCTTTCACAGATCAACAATGCTGTTCGCGTTGGTAAGACTTCTGTCACCACTAATGTCAGTTCCAAGCTCATCCGTCAGGCTCTCGAGATAATGAAAGAGGAAGGATATCTTGGTGATGTGACAGAGATCGAGGATTCGAAAGGAAATGTCCTTGAGATCACTCTTATTGGCAGGCTCAACTCCTGTGGAGTTATCAAGCCGCGATTTGCAGTGAAAGTCAACAACTTCGAGAAGTTCGAGAAACGATACCTTCCTGCAAAGGATTTCGGTCTCATCATCGTTTCGACCAACAAAGGTCTCATGACGCACATGAAAGCGAAAGAGGAGAACCTTGGCGGTCGACTCGTAAGTTACTGTTACTAGATCAAGTGATGATAAAATGACATCAGAACCAGCAGTCAAAGAACAAATCACGCTTCCAGAAGGAGTCAAAGCATCCTATCAGGAGGGCGTGGTAGCAATCTCCGGTCCTCAAGGAGAAGTCTCTCGCGAATTCCTCCATCCCAAAGTCAAAGTGGTAATCGACAAGGATGATGAGGGTGACGAGGCTATTGTTATCACTGCACCTGTCAACACGCTCCGGGAAAAGAAGATCATTCGAACATTCAGGGCTCATATCAGGAACATGTTCAAAGGAGTCGTTGAAGGTCATGAGTACAAGCTCAAGATCTGTTCAGGTCACTTCCCGATGAATGTCAGTGTCAAAGGATCGACATTGGAAGTGAAGAACTTTTTCGGTGAAGCGGTTCCTCGGACTTACACTTTCGACAGCAATGTTGAAGTGAAAGTTGATGGGGAGATTATCACTGTCAAAGGTATCGACAAGGAACTTGTTGCACAGACCGCGGCTTCCCTCGAACGGACGACAAAACGCGCAGGCTTTGATAAGAAAGTCTTCCAGGATGGGATCTATATCGTCGAGAAAGACGGTAAGGCTGTCTGATGTGCAATTCACGAAGTGGTGTGAGAATCATGGAAAAACTACTCAAAATCAGGTATGCTCTCAAATCAAAAAAGCCTTCTTTTGTCAGGCACGACTCTCATAAGAAAAAAAGAGTTTCGCCGAGTTGGAGGAGGCCTAAAGGCAGGCAGAACAAAGTCCGGCTCAACAAGCGAGGCTATGTGCGCCATATCTCTACTGGTTTCGGATCGCCGGCAGCTGTCAAAGGACTTTCAAGAGATGGTCTTCGCCAGTGCGTAGTCACAACAAAAAAAGACTACGAATATCTCGATCCTAAAACGGATGGTGTTATTATCTCTTCTCGTGTCGGTGATCGAAAGCGTGAAGAACTCATATCTTATGCTGTTGATAAGAGATTCACCGTCCTTAATCTTGATCCGGAGACTTTCAACAAGCGGCTTAAGGAAAAGCTTGACCGGAAATCCTCGAAGCGTAAAGACGTCCTTAAGCGACGTGCGAAAAAAGCTTCCAAGGAAAAGGAGAAAAAAGCTGAGAAGAAATCTTCTGAAAGCAAATCTGAAGAAGAACCATCTTCCTCTGAAAAGCCTGCTTCTGAGATCAAGACCGTAGATGCTTCTGATAAGCAAGCTGATGAAAAGGATAAGCAAGAGCAGAAAAAGGAATACGATAAGTTCCTCACGAAAGGTGATCAAAAGTGAAGCTCACAGTCCAGAAACGATTAGCTGCAAGTGTACTCGGTTGCTCTCCAAAGCGAGTGCATTTTGCACCTGATCGGATTAATGATATCAAAGAAGCCATCACGAAAGCGGATATCAAATCGCTTGTAAATGATGGTACGATAACGAAAGTGCCTGCTAAAGGGGTTTCTCGTTCACGTGCTAACAAACGGCTTGAACAGCGTCGTAAAGGCCTCCAAAGAGGACCTGGTAAGCGTAAAGGCAAAAAGACCGCTATCGTCCCACGAAAGTCCAGTTGGATTGCTCGTATCAGGGTTCAGCGGGATTTTCTTAAGGAACTCCGTGAAAAAGACATCATCGACCCTGCGGTATTCAAGGATTTGTATGGTAAATCAAAAGGCGGTTTTTTCCGTAGTAAACGTCACATCAAGATTTACATTGCTGAAAACGAGCTAGCAAGGAAGGAGTGAAAATGGCTAAGAACTCAATATACACAGTCAAATATCGTCGTAAGAGAGAAGGCCGGACCTATTATAAGAAGCGTCTGGAATTGCTCAAGAGCGGTAAGCCTCGTCTAGTGGTCCGTAAGACTAATGCTGGAATGGTCCTCCAGGTGGTTGATTATCATCCTGATGGGGATAAAGTTCTTTCAACATTCCATTCGAAGAACCTTGATAAGTATGGTTGGAACTTCTCTAAGAAATCGATTCCTGCTTCTTATCTTGCGGGTCTTGCGATGGGTGTCAAGGCTAAAGAGAAAGTTTCCGAAGCCATCCTCGATCTCGGTCTTCAGTCCCCTGCTGCTGGCACTCGTTTGTACGCAGCTTTGAAAGGGGTTATTGACGCAGGTCTTGAAGTTCCTTGTTCAGACTCCGTATTCCCTTCTGATGATCGGATTCGCGGAGAACATATCGCGCAAGGTGCTAAAGTGCTTGAAAGCAAAGCCACGGCTTATAAGAAGGACGGTCTGAAGATGGAAGACCTCCCTGCGACCTTCGATAAAGTCAAGGAGAAAATCCTTGCGTGAACCCATAGGTGATCTTCATGCAATCAAAAAATAATAAGAAAAACAATGATAAGAAATCGGCTCCTTCATCCTCTGATGTCAAATCCGATCTCGAGACTTGGAAGCCGCGGACTCACTTGGGTCGGATGGTCAAGTCAGGTGAGGTCAAGAACATCGATGATGTGCTTGGAAAGGGTACGAGGGTTCTCGAAACCGAAATCGTTGACTCTCTCGTTACGCTGGAGACGGATCTTCTCCTTATAGGTCAGGCGAAAGGTAAGTTCGGAGGCGGTCAGCGCCGTGTCTTCCGTCAGACACAGAAGAAGACTCGTGAAGGTAATAAGCCTAAATTTGCAACATTTGCAGTTGTTGGTGATCGTAACGGTCACGTCGGTGTCGGTTACGGTAAGTCCAAAGAGACTGTCCCTGCTCGTGAAAAGGCTTTGCAACAGGCTAAGCTTAACCTCATGATGATTCGTCGTGGCACTGGCTCTTGGGAAGATGTGAGTACTGAGCCTCATTCCATTCCTTTCACTGTTGAGGGGAGTTGTGGTTCTTACACCATCAAGCTGATGCCTGCACCTAAAGGTAAAGGTCTTGTCTGCGATCATGAAGTTGCGAAGATTCTGGCTCTGGCAGGTATCAAGAACGTCTGGGCTAAAAGCTTCGGCCAGAAGAAGAACAAGATCAACGTCATCAAGGCTACTGTGGCTGCTCTCAAGAAACTCTCTGCAATGAGTGTTCACGAGGATCATGTTAATAAGCTCGCCATCGTTGATGGTGCTCACTCTCTTGCTGGTGATGCCGCAATTGCAGAAGGTGCTGCTGGCGTTGAAGCTGAAAAACATGTTGTTAAAAACAATAGTGAAGCCCCGCAGCAGGCAACCGCTGATGCCGGTGCTCGAAAAAAAGGGGGTGGACAGAAATGAGTAAACTCGCAGTCATTTTGATCCGTGGACGAACTGGTATGAAACAGGATGTCAAGACGACTCTTGATACTTTCGGTCTCGGTCGTAAGCACACGTGTGCAATTGTGGATGATTCTCCTGCGCTTCGTGGGCGTCTTCGTAAAGTCCAGAATTTTGTCACGTTCGGTCCTGTCTCTGATGAGACAATCAAGCTTCTTAATGAGAAGCGCGACGCTCACTCGAAAAAAGGCTCTGTCTTTTTCCTGGCTCCGCCTAAAGGTGGTTTTGAACGTAAAGGTATCAAAGTTTCCTATAATAATGGTGGTGCTCTCGGAGACCGCGGTGAAGCGATGAACGATCTTGTTCAAAAGATGATTTGAATATCATAAGTGGAAGGTTTGTTGAAAAATGGTTACTAATCACAGAAAGAAAAACAGCCGACATAGAGGTTCCTGGACTTCAGGTCATGGCGAAAAGAAAAAGCGTCGTGGCGCAGGTCATCGTGGTGGTCGAGGAAACGCTGGTTCTGGAAAAAGGGGAGATGCTAAGAAACCTCGCTTCTGGAAAGTGAAGCGGATGTTCGGTAAGCACGGGTTCACGAATCCTACTACAAAGGATATCAAGAAAGTGACTATCGCGAAGCTTAATACTGACATCGAAAAGCTTGTTGCTTCCGGCGTAGCATCCCGCGATGATGGAACTTACGCTCTCGATCTTGGCAAGCTTGGTGTAAAAAAGCTCCTTGGAACAGGCATTCCTGCATATGCCTTTAACATCACTGTTGAAATGGCTAGTGCTGGCGCTGTCAAGAAGATTGAAAGCGCAGGTGGATCTGTGGCCCTTGCTGACGCTGGTGATGCTGACAGTGAGAAGGACGCTGAATAAGATGGGAAGTTTTTTAAACTCCCTCTTTTCTACTTTTCCTATCCTGATTGATAATAGTGTGTGATGCGCATGGCAGCCTATAAGCGATTCTTGCAATACATTCCCGAGGTTAAGGGTCCGTCCCAGAAACACCTCTCTTTCAAGAAAAAACTGACTTGGACAGGTATCATTTTAGTCTTGTTCTTCATGCTCCGTTCTATTCCTCTGTTCGGGCTTGATGAGACTGTTTTTGATTTCGAGTTCATGTCAGTCGTGCTCGGTGCTAGCTTTGGTTCTATCATCACGCTCGGTATCGGTCCTATTGTGACTGCATCCATTGTCTTGCAATTGCTTAAGGGTTCTGGTATGATAAATATCGATACCTCTACAGCTGACGGTAAGGCTTTTTTTCAGGGGACTCAGAAGATTCTCACGTATGCCTTCATCATACTCGAAGCCATCGTTTATGTGGTGATGGGTGGTTTGACATCGATGCCTGGTATTTCGAACTGGGTCTTGATCCTGCAGATTATCATCGGCGGCGTCATTATCGTATTCATGGATGACATCATCAATAAATGGGGTTTTGGGCAGGGAGTCTCTCTATTCATC
Source organism: Candidatus Woesearchaeota archaeon (assembly GCA_046546105.1). Classification (GTDB taxonomy): domain Archaea; phylum Nanobdellota; class Nanobdellia; order Woesearchaeales; family SKGA01; genus SKGA01. The sequence goes on from JBKGYN010000001.1 coordinate 85,051, forward strand.
GCGGCCGGTGTCTCGCAACAGATTTTCATTCGTCTGTTCAGCTTCCTTCACCCTCAAAACAACCCTGAAGCCTATGTAGGTGCCGTCTGGGAGTTTTTCAGAGCGGTCTCTCTTGGTAATCTTGCTGAGGCTGGAATCTCCATTGGTGCGATTATCGCCACTCTCGTGGTCTTTGGTGTTGTCGTCTTCGCTCAGGCGATGAAAGTCGAGATTCCTCTGTCTTTCGGTCGTATCCGGGGACATGGTGTAAGGTGGCCTCTTAACTTCATATACACGAGTGTTATTCCTGTCATTTTGGTTTCAGCACTTGTTGCAAACCTTCGGCTCTTTGCAGATCTTTTGAGCAATAACGGTCATGACTGGCTCACAGGGGTTGTTCCGTATCTCTCTAACACGAACCTCTTGCAAAATATCGTTCAGTACGGGGTATTCGATGTTCCTAGCGAGATTTATTTGCAGAGCCTGACTTATGTCTTGTTTTTCATCGGCGCATCAGTACTTTTCAGCTGGTTCTGGATGCAGACTGCCGGTCTCGATCCTCGAAGTCAGGCGAAACAGATGATGTCTTCCGGACTTCAGATTCCTGGTTTTCGAAAAGATGTCAGGGTTCTTGAACGGCTCTTGAAACGCTATATCTACCCGCTTACTATCATGGGTGGTATTTTCATAGGTCTTCTTGCTTCAGTGGCTGACATGACAGGGGCTATTGGTAGCGGTACCGGGCTTCTCTTGACTGTTATGATTATCTACAAGCTTTATGAGGAGATCGCTAAACAGCACATGGAAGACATGAACCCTATGATGAGAAAATTCATGGGTAAATGATTTTTTTGTTTATCTGTATATTATTGATCCTGATGTGATAGAATGGTATATTCCTCGACTGTATTCGATCCGCTTCTCAATCCAGTGCTTGAAGCACTCGGCCCGCTTCCGGCTATGATTATTGTCAGTCTCGCAGTGGCGTTGCTGACCACTCTGATTTACAAGTATGCTACGGATCAGGAGAAGATGAAGTCTCTTAAAGCCACTATGAAGCGTTATCGTAAAAAGATCTCTGCTGTCAAAGATGATCGTGACAAGGCGATGAAGCTTCAGCGTGAGATGATGAAGGTGAACGGCGAGTATATGCGCCATTCCTTCAAATCGATGCTTTTTACGATTATTCCTGTCATGTTGTTTTTAGGATGGTTTGCTGCCCATTTCGCTTTCAACCCTATTTTGCCTGGAGAGAGCTTCAATGTGACTGTTGAGCTGAAGGATTCTGTTGATGGCAATGTTTCTCTGGTCGCACCTCAAAACATCACCGTTGATGATGCTGTTGTCAAGAATGGCTCTGAAGGGGTGGTGTCATGGACTGGTATTTCTGGCCCGAAAGGCACGTATGACTTTAGTGTGCGTCACGATCCTTCTGGTGAGGAACAGTTTTTTAGTGTCATAATAACTGATCAGCAACACTACGAAAACCCTGTCCACCTCTTTGAGGATTCGGATTCGGTATTTTCACGGATTGAGGTTGGCATGGAGAAACTTCTTATGTTTGAAGGTGTTCCTGTTCTTGGTAGCTTGCCGCTTATCAAGAAAGCCGGTTGGCTTGGGGCGTATATTCTCTTCTCACTTATCTTCACCACTGTATTGCGTAAAGTCATGGGTGTTGCTTGAGTTGTGTTGATATTCGTATATTCTTCTTTCTTATTCTTCTTTGACTTGTTTTCAGTATCTTTCATCTTCGAAAAACAACATTTATAAATGGTTTTGGATTCTCATCTTTTGCCCATCAGAAGATTCTGCTGGGGCTTGTCGTTTGACGGCGAGAGTGGAACTGGAAAAGTGGCGGTTATTTGTTGACACGGCTTTTCTTGTAAGTTGCTTATGAGGTCATGATATTATGACGCGTGGAATGTTCAAATCAAGGACGTATCGTCGTGTTTCGACGAGAGTTCCTGGCGGTAGCACTGTTCGGAACTTTGTCAAGCGATCTCCAAAGCAAGCGCATTGTGCGTATTGTGGCAAACCTTTATCAGGTGTGCCTCGACAGTCATCCGGAAGTTCAAAGACTGGACGTCGTCCTGAGAGACCTTACGGTGGCGTCTTATGCTCTATGTGTTTGCGTGATGAGATTAAGCTTGGTGTTCGTGACGAGTAATTCGTAGTGGTTTGTTTTAATGGATGTCCGTCTCAGGGGCTTGGGTGACCGGTCCTGCGGATATGGTTTTTGAGAAGGAGGTTGAAAATATGGTTTTTGACATCGGAACGATTTGTGTCAAGCTTGCCGGTCGTGATGCTGGCAAACGATGTGTTGTTGTCAGTAAAGAAGATGAGAAGACTGTGTTGATCGATGGCGAGACTCGCCGTCGAAAATGCAACGTTTTGCATCTTGAGCCGACCGCTGATTCTCTGGGGATTTCTGAAGGCGCGAGCCACGAGGATGTTGTGGCTGCTTTCAAGGAAAAAGGTATCGGGATTCTTATCTCGTCTTCTTCTGAAAATAAATCTTCAGAAGGTGGCAAACGGCCTCGTAAGCAGAAAGTCGTCAAAAAGTCTTCTTGATGAGTTTTTTTGTCTTTTTCCTTTTCTTGTTAACGTCTAGCGGGTAGTTGGTTCTTTTGCAGTGGTTGAGAGTGGGTAGATGTATTTCTTATTGTTGATGGAGATATAGTTGATTTTTTCTTCCTCTTCGAGCTCTGTTAAGTACCTGTAAAAGGTTGCTTTGGAACAGTACTTATGGGAATCGACAAATATTTTCTTGAGCTCGTGCGGTGTGCATCTCGAGCTTCCCGCTTGGCTGAGTATTTTTTCTTTGACGATGCTCTTGCGGTTCTTGCTCACTTCCTTTGCTGCGTCTCGTTGTAATGCTTTGATCGCTTCTTCCCTTTGTTTTTTCCCTTGTGGTGTGTCAAGGATGATGTATGCGTCCTCCTCAACGCTTTTTCGCTCTATAGGGGTTTCTTCGGTTTCTGCTGCCTCTTCTGCTTCAGGGATTGTTTCTTCAGCTTTAATATTTTCTTTCTCAGAAAAATCCGTTCTCAAGGGGTTGTTTTTGCTTATTTCGAGCTCTTCTACGCGTTTGTTTAGCTCGTCTAGTCGTTTGAGTATTTGTTTCAACAGTTTTTGCTCGACAGCTCTTGTTTTGTTCTCCCCGAATAAATCTTTCATGGGGTTAGGTGGTGCTTGTGTTTTTTTATGTTTTGTCTTTTGGGTCTGGGTTTCGGCCTCATGTCTCACTCAGTCTCATTTGAGACTGTGTTGAGACTGTATTGAGACTGGTTTTGAGACTATTTTTTTATTTTGAGACTGTTTTTTTCGATTTTCCACAGGAAATAAGGGGGTGTCTGTTGTTTGGATGTGTTGAGACTGAGACTGTCTCATTATTTTATTGAGACTGTGCTGGGTTTGGTTTGAGTCTGTGTGTCGTTTTTGATGTGCTTGCAGGGTTTTTTCGGAAAAAGCACTGGACATTCACGCATAATGTATTTAAAAGAAAGTGTCCTTATCTCTTTCAAAGCCCTCCCTCGTGGAATGCACGGGTGAAATAAGAAGGGAAACCAAGGAGGAAACCACTATGGATTCGGTAGATGTTTCAAAAAACTCCCCTGAGAAGAAATTCAGGGCAGCCCCTGTCACTGCGACAATCTGGGTTAATGAAGTGAAGACCAAAGACGGCGATGTCCGTTCGTTCAGGACTATTTCTCTGGAACGGTCCTATAAGGATAAAGAGGGGAATTGGCACAATACCGGTTCTATGCGCGTCAATGACTTGCCGAAAGCGGTTCTTGTGCTCAATAAGGCGTATGAATATATCAGTATCAAAGAAGAGGATCCTGTCTCTATAGAGGAAGAGTGATAATATGGATGGAGCTAAATCAATTCAATCCTTGCCAGGTGTAGGTGCTGCCACTGCTGAAAAGCTTTCTGCGGCTGGCTTTGACAATCTCATGTCTGTGGCCGTCGCCACTCCAGGAGAGCTTTCTGACGCAGCAGGTGTCACTGAGGCTGCTGCCCGCAAAATGATCCAATCCTCTCGTGCGGAGATGGATATGGGTTTCCAGTCTGGCGAGGATCTGCTCGCTAAACGGGAGAAGGTCATCAAGATATCTACAGGGAGTGCTAATTTTGACAGTATGCTTGGTGGCGGCTTTGAGACTGGTGCGATAACTGAGTGTTTTGGTCAGTACGGTAGTTCGAAGACACAGATTGCTCACGTGCTCTGTGTGAGTTGCCTGGTCCGGGAACCTGATGCAGTGGCTGTGTACATCGATACAGAAAACACGTTCCGTCCTGAGCGTATCAAGCAGATTGCCGAGGGGTTCGGGGTTGATCCTGACCAGGCTCTCAAGAACATCAAGGTCGCTCGGGCTTTCAATTCCGATCATCAGATGCTTCTGGCGGAAAAAGTTGAAGATCTCGTAAAAGAAGGGAATAAGGTTCGGGTGCTGGTTGTTGATTCGCTGACAGCGCATTTTCGTGCTGAATTTGTCGGTAGGGGCACTCTTGCTGATCGCCAGCAAAAGCTCAACAAGCACATGCACGTTCTTGCCAAGGTTGCTGATCTTTACAATGTCTGTGCTTATGTGACAAATCAGGTCATGGCAAAGCCTGACACCTTTTTCGGCGATCCTACTGAAGCTATCGGAGGGAATGTCGTAGCGCACAACAGCACCTTTAGAATATACCTTCGTAGAGGGAAGAAAGGGACTCGTGTGGCGAAACTTGTTGACAGTCCGAACCTTCCCGATGCTGAATGTGTTTATGAAGTCAAAGAAAGCGGTCTTAAAGACGTATGAGGGCTTATCTTTCTTTCTCTTCTTTTTTCTCGTTAGTTTTTTATACCTTGTCTTGTTTCAGACTCCTTGTTGATCGATTATGATTGTCCTAAAGAAAGATTTCAAGCACGGTCTTGTTTCTCTCAAGATCACGCTCTCAGACGATCTCTGGTATTTGAGCGAGCTAATCGAGCAAGGGGATGTGGTCACTGGCAAGACCGAACGAAAAATCAAGATCGGCGATGCTTCCGAGGGCAATATGAGAATCACTAGAAAGACCATGACTCTGTCGGTCGTAGCTGAAGATGTTTCTTTATCTGAAGCAGGTGATGTCTTGCGGGTTAAAGGTACTGTTAAAGAAGGTACTGATGACGTTCCTGCGGGTTCGTATCACACGATTAACCTGGTTGCTGACGCTACATTCAAATTGCATAAGGGGAGTTGGCCTCAGTTCATGAAACAACGCCTTGATGAGGCTGTGAACAACAATGCCGAAAGCGTTCTGTTTGTATTGTTCGATCGTGAAAAGACCTTGTTTTCTATAGTTCGTCAAACAGGAATTGAACATCTTTCCGAGCACAAGAACGAGGCGGCGGGCAAACGTTATGCTGGAAAGCATGATGGTGACATGTATGCTTCTATCGTTGAACTGGTTGAAGGTTACACGAAAACGCATTCTCCTTCATCTATTGTTGTGGGTTGTCCTGATTTCTGGAAGCAGTACATGCAAAAAGCATTACAGAATTCGTCCATCACGAAAAAACCTGTGTTTGTCACCTTGACCGCTGTGGATCGTTCGATGGTCGCTAAATTACTTTCTCGTCCCGAACTCCATGCGCTCCTGCAATCGCAGCGCTTGCAAAAAGAACAGGCTTTTGTCGATAGGCTTCTTGAAAAACTTGACAAAGAACTAGTCGCCTATGGGGTTGATGATGTTGAATCGGCTGCAATGGTAGGTGCTGTTAGCGATGTGGGTGTCACTGATAACTTCATAATAAGAACTCGTAGGGATGGGTGCTATGATCGGCTCAACAAAATTCTTTCCACAGTGGACACTTCTCAAGGGAATGTGCATTTTCTGAGAGGTGAGGACACTGCCAAGATTGTTGATGGTCTCGGTGGTATTGTTGGTATATTAAGATGGAAACTCCAATAAGGTTTGAAGATGAGATCATCTCGCTTATCAAAGGGAAGCAAGAGCTCTCTTCCCTTGACGATGACTTTATCCGTGGTGTGCTTCGAAAGAAACTCGCATCGTTTAGGGCTCCCGAACTTGATAAATATGTGTCGTTTAAGCAATTCAAACGCAGTGCTTTTTGCAAACAATTGCTTTCTGAAACAAGAAAATATCTTCGTGACGTCTATGGTGTCTTTCTCCAAAAACCGCTTTCTGCATTCTCTCCTCTTCTTGATTCTATGACTGCTATTGATGATGGTGTTATCGATCGGTTGCTCGAAGCTCACCAGTCTACGCGGGAGCGCGTTCCTTATTATGATGAAGTGTATTCGCTCATATGGGGTGTTTGCAAGAATCACGGTGTTTCTGAAGAATCTTTTTCAGTTCTCGATCTTGCTTGCGGTTGGAACCCTTTCGCCCTAAAGTTCTTTCCGGTCACTCCTTCTTCTTATTTCGCTTCCGATTTGTCCTCTGAAGATATGGCTCTTGTAAGACGCTTTCTGGAAAACACTGGTATTGATGGTGATGCGAGGGCTTTCAATCTGCTTTCCAGTGAGTTCACCCATTGGCTAGATACCTTACCCTTTGTTGATGTCTGTTTCCTTTTCAAAGCGCTTGACTCCTTAGAATATTCTTCTCGACACAGTTCTAAGAAACTGCTTTCAAAACTCTCTTCCAAATGTCGCCTCGTTGTCGTCTCCTTTTCCCGTGTCTCGATCGGTGGTCGACAGGAAATAGATGCGAAGCGCCGCTCCTGGTTCGAGACTTGGTGTGAAAAAAACGGTTGGGTTTTTGAAGTGAGTTCTGTACCTACTGAACTGTTTTATATATGCACCCCGCCGTCAAACGATGACATCGTGTGAAAGAATCCCATGGATTCATTTATTGTAATCACTGGGTGTTGTTTCCTTTATTCGTCGATTCGAGCTTCATGCGCTGTTCTTTGTATTGCTTGGCGGGTGTTGCTCCGGAATTTTTTTGAATGCCTTTTTTTAAAGTTCTTTTTTCGCCGTGGGGTAGCGGTGTTGTGTAACTATTTGGATAAAGTTAAAAACAGTAACATATAAATAGTAGTTATTTTACATGTTGTTATTGAAAAAGGGTGTGAGGCTCCTTTTTTTGGAGGGTAACAATGATTGTTAAAGACGAGTTTTTGAGTAAGTTACGCAGGTATTTCTCGTTGAATCTATACGAGGCTAAAGTCTGGACTGCTCTTCTTTCTCGAGGGGTGAGTACAGCTGGAGAATTATCTGACATCGCTAATGTTCCGAGATCACGGAGTTATGATGTTCTGGAATCTCTTGAGAAAAAAGGTTTTGTCGTCACGAAGATCGGCAAGCCTATCAAATATATTGCAGTTCCGCCAAAAGAAGTATTGGAGCGTGTCAAAAAGAATCTACAGTCATCGACTGAAGAGCACGTTCAAAAACTTGATGAGTTGAAAGGTTCAGATCTTATTGAAGAGCTTAATTCGTTGCACACGCAAGGTGTTGAACTTGTCGAACCGACCGATCTTTCCGGTTCGCTGCGTGGTCGTCTGAACCTGTATAATCACATTGAGTTCACGATCCGCAATGCCGAAGAGACTGTCACTATAATGACCACGACTCAAGGCCTTATTCGAAAAGTGGAAGGTCTCAAGCCGTTGTTTGAGGAGATTTCTAAACGCGGTGTCGAGATTCGTATTGCTGCACCGTTGACAACAGATGAATCTTTGGAAGCGGCTGCTCAGATTAAGGATGTTGCTGAAGTGAGAAACATCGATCACATCAGTGCACGCTTTATCGTCGTTGATGGTGCTGAAGTTATTTTCATGGTGATGCATGATGATAACGTGCATCCGACATATGACATAGGTATATGGGTGAACACTCCTTTCTTCGCATCTGCTCTTGAGCAGCTTTTCGAATTGGCTTGGGGTTCTCTTGATGCTCCTATGGCGCCTAAGAAAGATTCTTCAAAAACTCAAAGTGGTAAGAAGAAATGAAAACTATGTCTCTTTTTTCTTTTATTTTCATTCTTTCGTCCAAGCTCAACTTATTTCTATTGTTGATGAAATGTTGCTTTTACTGCAACGAGGTTTACACTCATGAATCCAAGACACGCAAATGAGAATAAGAACGCTCCTGTTAAGGAGGGTGGAATCTACACTGGCAGCATTGAATCTGTCGGTGGTAAAGGTGACGGGATCCTTCGTATCCAGGGCTTTGTTGTCTTCGTCCCTGGAGTCAATAAGGGGGATTATGTCAAGGTCAAGGTGACTAAAGTCTTGCCGAAAGTCTCCTTCGGAGAGCTCATCGAGAAAGTTGAGCCCCCAAGCCCTGCAGTTCTCAAGAAAAAAGCCAGGAAGGAAGAAGAGGACGATGGGCTTTCTGAATTCATGACCACGGATGGTGATTCAGAAGATTTCGGCGAGGATGACGATGATGAAGAGCTCTGAAACTGCGTCCTGCTATGAAAAGAAATCTTTATAAATCGTCTTTTGTTCTTCTTTTTTTAACAACCTTGTCCGTAACGCCCAAAAGCGTCTTCGCTTTGCAACCATCGTGTTGTTTTCAGCTTGCGGATGACGATGAGCGGTCCTTTTATCATGGTCCTTGTTTTGCTCATCGGCGCACAGGTGATAAAGGTGCGAAAGCCGATCATGGCTCCTTCTCCTTTATCCTTTTCACATGGTTGTTTGGAAATATATGGACGGTGAAATTGAAATGACTGAAGAGAACTTTTTGATTCCTAATGAGGATTATCTGAAATCCGGCATTCATATCGGTACGAAATTCCGGACTAAGTATATGGAGAATTTCATTTACAAGACGCGAAGCGACGGTCTCTCTGTGTTGAACATCAAGCAGATTGATTCTCGTATCAAGACTGCTGCTGAATTTCTCGCTAACTACGAACCTGAAGATATCCTTATCGTTTCTCGTCGTGAGAATGGTTGGCGTCCCTTGAAACTTTTCGCTAAAGCGACAGGTGCGAAATTCTTCGCTGGCAGGTATCCTCCTGGGGTCTTGACTAACCCTGAACTGAAGAACTTCATCGAAGCTAAAGTGATGCTTGTTACTGACGCAGGTCCTGATAAGAACGCTATCAAGGATGCTATCAAAGTCGGTATTCCTATCGTGGCTCTTTGTGATACGAACAACCAGGCGAACAACCTCGACCTTGTCATTCCTTGCAACAACAAGGGTAAGAAGAGTCTTGGTCTTGTCTTTTGGCTCTTGGCTAAAATCTATCTTGAGAAAAAAGGCTTGAAAAACGAAGGTCAGGCTTTCGAATACACGCTTGAGCAGTTCACTGAAGAATGAGCTTTGCTGCTTTTTTTTATTTTTTCATTTCTTCTCGGCTTCCCCTTCGTAATGTTCGATTCCCAGATCGGTAATCTTGAATTTGACGCTTTTGTTCTCTTCGATGGATCTGTGTTTTTTTATTATGGCTTTCCGTGATCCGTCTTGCTCTTTTTGCAGTTCGATGAGGCATTTGCTCTGGTACTTGAGCAGGTCGCCTCCGACAATATTGATCTTGTCTTTCTGGTCGAAATCCTTGTAGACCTGGTTGGTGATGATTATCGGGATATTGTTTTTCCGTGCTATTTCTGTCAACAGCGCTAGTTGTATGCCTAGTTGCTTGTTGACTTCGTAGATGTTCTTTGTTTGGCCGATTTCGAGCCGATAGAGCATCGCTATGGAATCGATGATGATGACTCCTGTATTTTTGTGATCCATCTTGCGGAGTTGTTCAAAAGCTCGTTTTTGCTCTTGGAATGTCGTAGGATTGAGAAGTAGGATCTGTTTGAGTGATTCCTTGTAATCATCACTGATTTGCCTGTATCTGGAGAGCGAGAATGAACCTTCAGTATCTATATAGATTGTTTTCTTTTTCTTGAACTCGTTTGCAAGGATGAGGCATATATTGGTTTTGCCGCTGCCTGCGGGTCCGTAGATGGTGGTGATAACATTCTTTTCAAAGCCTCCTTCCAGAAGCCAATCTATAACGTCAGAACCGCTGCTCACTTTCGTATCTTGTGTTGCTGGTGTCGTGGTCGGTGTCATTGTGTTTCAGAATCTTGTATTTTGCTCATGATCGCGGAATGCTTTCATGAAGATGCCATATGCCTTCTTTGAACGTCTTCTTGTCGGCGATGAAGTGGTGTGTTGCCGGGTTTATGTGCCAGCTCCTATTTTCTTTGACATTGGCGAAGATGATATTAAGATTCCTGTATGTTGTCAGCTCATCCCAGTTCTTGAGAAGTGTTTGCACATTCTCCCTGTTGTTTGTCGTAATGATGAATTGCTTGTGTTTCACATCTTGTATGTTCTCTAGGGCATTGCTGAGATTCTCGTTGACATAATAGTCTTTTAGCTCGTGTTTTTCGATGACTTTGATGTGGTGGTCTGTGACTTGCAGATCCTTGATTTTACGCCTCATCGAATCCTTGAAGCGGATGTGGTGAACGGCCCATTCATTGAGTTTCATGGTTCTTCTTCCTCTTATGTTCCTTTATCGTGAAAATGATATATGGTGTGAGTGCTGCTATTGAGAACACTGCTCCTAGGAGGTAGGGGTTATGGTGTGCCATTTGTGTGAAGATCTCTTTGAGATTCGAGACATTGCGGGTGATGATGAGGCTTGTTATTATCGCGCTTATCGGAATCAGCGCGCTGATGATGACGTGGTGGTGTACTTGGGTGTGTTCGATATCCTTTACAAGCACGCTTGCAAGACTTCCGTACATGAGCCCTATGATTGAAAACCCTATGATTGCTTGTGTTTTGTTGAGTGCGATAAGAAGTGGTTCCATGAGAAAAGCCCCTGCAATGGCTCCTCCTATGATGATGATCAGCAGCATCCAATACGTGGCTTTTTCAAGGGCTCTCATATGAGGGTGTTTATTCTCTTCTGCTTTCCGTAACACGCTTTTGGCATGTTCTATCTCCTCATCACTCCAGCCTTTCTCCTTGAGTTTAGCGTGGTCTATTCTCATCGCTATAAAGGATTTCGTATCGCTTCCTTAAAAATATTAGCATTCTGTAGCCAGAAGGTTTTTCTTCGTGCTATGAGACTGTTGTTTTTTTTCGTTTTCACTCTTCAGGCAATGGTTCTTTTTCGTCTTGACCGTTAAGCTGCTCCGGAGTGATGAGTGCTATGGTTTTTACTTGGTCGCCTTCTGTCAGTCTCATGAGGCGCACTCCTTTCGTGCTCCGGCCGATCTTGCTGACGTGCTTGACAGCCATCCGGATGATGATTCCGCGGTGCGAGATTAGCAGTGCTTCCTCATCGCCGGTTACTTCTTTGATGTTTGCCACAAGCCCGTTTCGCTCATCGCAGATGATGTTTTTCACTCCCTTGCCACCTCTCGCGGTCTTCCGATACTCGCTGACAGGGGTTTGTTTTCCATATCCGTTATCCGTGACTGTGAGGACTGAAGCTTCAGGACGCGCTTTGATCGCACCGATGACCTGATCGCCTTGCGCTAGCCGAATGGCTCTGACTCCTCTGCTGGTTCGCCCCATTGCTCTGACATCGAGTTCTGAGAAGCGCACTGCCTGTCCTTGCCTTGTTGCTATGAGCAAATCCTCGTCACCTGATGTCTTGAGCGCTTGAACGACTCTGTCGCCCTTGTCCAGACTGATTCCTATGATGCCTGTCTGCCGGGGCCTTGAATAGGCTTCAAGTGATGTCTTCTTGATAGTGCCTTGTTTCGTGATCGTGGTCAGGTACCAGTCCTTATCGAATGATTTTACAGGGATGACCGTTGCGATGTGCTCTCCCTGGTCGAGTTGCACCATGTTGATGAGCGCCTTGCCTTTTGACTGCCTCGTCCCTTCCGGGATGTTGTAGATCTTGAGCCAGTGTACTCGGCCTTTGTCCGTGATGATGAGCAGGTACGAGTGGGTGTTCGCGGTAAAGAGGTGTTTGACGACATCTTCTTCTTTCATGCCGGTGCCGATGACTCCTTTCCCTCCTCGTTTCTGGATTTTGTATGCGTCGATCGGTATTCGCTTTGCATAACCTGCTTTCGTGATACTGACGACCTGCTCTTCTTGCGGGATGAGATCCTCGTCTTCTATGTTGTTATACTCATCCTGCGAGATTTTCGTTCGTCGTTCATCACCGTAGGTTGCCTGGAGCTCGTCGAGCTCTTCGATAATAAGCTTGTTGACCTTCTCTATACTACCCAGTATTTCTTTGAGTTCATTGATGCGCTTGAGAATCGCCTTGTGATCCTCCTTGAGTTTCTCCCGTTCAAGACCTGTGAGCTTCTGGAGCTTCATATCAAGGATTGCTTGAGCTTGTTGTTCGGAGAATTCGTATTCTCGTTGTAGTCGTGCAATCGCTTCTTTTGTTCCCTGTGCTTTCTTGATGAGTGTGATGATAGGATCAATGTGATCAAGCGCTTTCGTCAGCCCCTCAAGTATATGCGCTCTCTTTTCAGCCTTATCCAGTTCGTAGCTGCTGCGCCTTCTGATGACATCGCGCCGATGTTTGATGAAGGCTTCCAGGATCTGTTTGATATCGAGTACTTTCGGCTTGCCCTTGTCGATCGTGAGAAAGATGATTCCCATGCTTACTTGGAGCCTGGAGTGTTTGAGAAGCTGGTTTTGCACCACTTCGGTGTTAGCATCCTTTTTGAGCTCGATAACGACTCTCAGGCCTTTCTTGTCCGATTCGTCCCTGATGTCGCTGATGCCTTCGATGCGCTTGTCACGCACTGATTTTGCGATCTGCTCAAGCAGCATGGATTTATTGACTTGGTACGGGATTTCTGTCACGACAAGTGCTTCGCGGTTTCGCACCTTCTCCTCGTGCATCACTGCCCTGAGGGTGAGCTTTCCGCGTCCTGTCTTGTAAGCGTTCATATACCCGCTTCGTCCTATGATCGTTCCGCCGGTGGGGAAGTCTGGGCCTTGGATGTATTCGACAAGATCGAGAGCTTCTTTTTCTGGATCCTTGATGAGCTGTTTCGTGGCTTCTGCAACTTCTGAAAGATTGTGTGGTGGGATGTTCGTCGCCATACCGACTGCGATTCCGTTCGACCCGTTGATAAGAAGGTTCGGTACTTTCGTCGGGAGGACTTCGGGCTCTTTGAGACTGCCGTCGAAGTTCTCTCTCATATCCACCGTATCCTTATCGATGTCTGCGAGCATCTCGTCGCTTATCTTCTCGAGCTTCGCCTCTGTGTATCGCATTGCTGCAGCGCTGTCGCCATCCACGCTTCCGAAGTTACCCTGGCCTCTGATAAGAGGGTATCTCATAGAAAACGTCTGGGCCATTCGTACGAGCGTGTCATAGACTGCGCTATCCCCATGCGGATGGTATTTTCCAAGAACTTCTCCCACGATCCTCGCTGACTTCTTGTAGGATTTGCTGTGGGTGATGCCCAGCTCGTTCATGGCATAGAGTATTCGCCTGTGCACTGGCTTGAGACCGTCCCTGATATCCGGAAGGGCTCGTCCGACGATGACTGACATGGAATAGCTGAGATAGGCTGATTTCATCTCATCCTCTATCACAGCTGGTAGGATTCTCTCCGTTCCGTCTCGTTTGAGAAGGATGTCTTCTTCCGGTTTCTCGTTGTTATCTGCCACGTCATAATAGAATAGCAGCTGGTTTATAAGTCTTGCGACTTTTCCATCTTCTGTATTTGCACTTTTGATGCGTGGTTAGCGCTTTTCGCCTTCGCGTCTTGTAACGGGTTGTTCTTTTATAAACGACTCGTGGTTTTCACTCGACTTTTCCCTCGATGCGTTCCCTGTTTATCGTGAAGCTCTTCCCGCAATAGACACATCGTTTATTCTTGCCGATGATTTCGCCCGTGCGGTTTTCATACTGCATCTTGTTGCGGCATTTGGGGCATATGAGAAGTAGTTTCATTCGTGCCACCTTCGGTTGCGGTATTTATAGATAGTGTGGTCTGTCCTTTTCTTGTTCTTGTTGCTTGTCAACGAACTCCTCGATTTGTTCTAGTGGTTGTTGCTCGTCTTCTGGTTCTTTCTTTTCTTCTTCCTGTTCTGGAAGTTTCTCTTCTTCGGCTTTTTCCGGAGCTTGTTCTTCTGTTCCGGTTTGTTTTTCCTTCTGTTGCGTTTCTTCTTGTTCTTCTTCCTTCTTGTTGGCGTTTGGAAGTTCTTCTCCCTTGACGCGTTCGGATACTTGGCTTATGCGTTTCTCGATGTCGTGTAGGAATTCTTGTTCTTGTTCTTTGTGCGCTCTAAGCTCCTCTTCTTTTCTCTTGGTCTCTTCCTCTTCCTTGCGTTGCACTTCTTCAGGATTTTCTTCTTGCTCGTTCTCGTCACTCTCCACGATTTGGATCTTATCTAGTTGTTGCTGTGATTCCTTTCTCTTATCGTGGTCTTCTTCGATGTCTACGACTTCCAGCTTTTGCCGCGCTGTCTCTTCACGAAGCCGTTCAAAGACTTCTCTGATCTCCTCATCGCCTTCAACATCGAAGTAATCGTAGAATTTCTCAGTGATCTTGAGTAGGTAGCTGCGACCTTCCTTCTCCTTGGTCACGAACTTCTCTTTCACCAGTTCTTTGATATGATCGTAGGCTCCCTGTCCTCGCATATCGATGATATCCGATTGCATGACGGGGCTCTTGTAGGCGATTACTGCCAGTGTCTTGAGAATCGCTGATGCGAGTTCGGTCTCGCTGACGATACTCTTGACATCCTCGCTGTATTTCCCTCTGACAGTTATTTTCCACTTGCCGTTGTACTCTCTGACGATGAGACTGCATTCCCTGTTTTCATAGTCTTCGTAGAGTTGCTTGAGCGCGTTGTTGACCTTTCGTTTCGTCTCGCCCGTGTAGACTGCGAGATTCTCTGCGCTCACGCCTTTGCCCGAAGCATAGAGAATGGCCTCGACTCTATTCTTGAGATCATTAGTGGCTGCCATTGGACTTCATCCGTGCTTGGAAGCGGCTTATCGTACCAGATAATACCTGTTCTTCTCTTCTCTCACTCTGTTCTCTTTGAGGAGCGCGTTGACGAACTCTTTCGCATGCTTCTCATCCATCCCTATCCGCTTGCTGATCCCTTCAAGATCCAGCGGTTCCTTGAGAGCGAGAAGGATCGCATTTCGTGTCATTGCGTTGAAATTCTTGAGCAATCCTTGCTGCTGGTTCCGTATTGATTTATTGACCATGCCCATCTCGTGAAGTTTTGAGAGGAGATCGTTAAGCCAGTTTCCCACATCTTTCTGGTTGATGGTAAATGAGGCTGGTTCTGTGATCTCTATAGAGGCTGGTGTGAAGTTGATGCAAAGCCAAGTGAGTTTTTCCAGTCCTTTGAGCAGCATATCAGCTTCCACTACCGTGCTGAATAGTCCGTCTTCGAGTTCGTCAGTTGGTTCGTACTCCTCCTCGATAACCTTGATATTCTCATCTGATTTGATGTTTTCGAGGTATGCTTTAATGGAGTTTTCAACATGATCTTTAGGTTTGCCGACAACTTCGAAAATGACTTTTGCTCGCACATAACCCTCTTCAATATGGTTTCTGATTTCTTTAGATTTCATAGTGTCTAACACACCTTTGGCGATGTTTTTTCTCGCATGATTTTAAATTCGTTTGCTCCAATCGCTTTGAACCTTGAACGTTTTATAAATTTATCTATGTGTGTTCACAGGCTATTCTGATGTCTTTTTCGCACCTTCTGTTTTGCACTTGCGTTGCTTGGATGCTTTTTTCACGATGAGTATGGTTGCTATGATTGTCGGTATCAGGATTGCGAGTACTGTAATGGTCTTGACTGTTGTTGTACTGCTCTCTCCGCTAATGCTCTGGTTTCGTTCTTGCGGTCCCTTTTTGCTTGAGCTTTCTATCATGAGGCTTGCATCGGTGAGTTCTCTCGTGCTCTGTCCGGTGATTTTTTCGACGTTCTTCTTGTTTTCGCTCTTTTCTTCTCGTTGCAGCGTAATCTCTTCGCTGTGTTTTACCGCTTCTCCCTGGGATTCTGCCTTTGTCTCGATTTTCATCTCTTCTTGTGGTTGTTGGAGTGTCAGCATCACCGTTTCCTCTCCCTCGATTTTTTTTGAAGTCTCCACGGTTTCTTCATCGGTTCTTGCCTTTATTCTTGTCGCCCCTTCACTTCTCACTCTCACATACCAATTCAGCGTCTTGCCAAGATATTTCTGTCTCGTGTAAGTCTTGATGATTTCAGGTCCTTTTGCCTTGTTCTCGTCGCGACCTGTTTCTTGCTCTTTTTCTTTTCCTTGCTTTGGTTCGGGTATGAACACGGTGACTTTTTCAACCTCTTTGAGGCCTAGTCCTTCTGCCACGATCATGATCTCGCTTGTTTCTTCCACCTGCTTGATGCTGAGCGGTATCTCCGCTGTCAATGCAGATTGTCTTGTACGCATCTTCAGTTTCGTCTTTTCAGAGACCGGATCCTTGTCCTCGTCCACAGCCTCTATCGTGATGACTTCTGCTCGTGTTTCTCCTTTGTGGGCTTTGACCTCTGCTGTCATGACTGCCTGTGACGACTTCGTATCGATCTCTACTGAACTGATTTCAAGTGATGTTTCCTCTTTTTCTTTCTCTTTTGATTCTCCTTTCACCATGACATGCTTGGTCTGGCTCGTGTTCTTTCCGCCGTTTCGCATCTTTGCTTTCACCGCATACCCTTTCTCGCTCGTTTCTATAGTGCTGAACGTGTGGTGTTTTTCATAGAGGTTTGTTGTCGTGTGCTTGTTTTTGACGATTTCGCCGTCGAGATTCTCGATCCAGTACGTGATCTCGAGATCTTCCTCTATCGGATGGATATAAAACGAGATGTTCATCCTCTCGCCGGGTCTGTATAACACCTTATCGGTATAGAGCTTTGTGGTGTTCTCTTCTACCCTGCCGGTCTCATTATCTTCATCGGAGTGCTCACGTTCTTCAGGACTCGTTTCTTCATCTTCCGCATCTTCTCTTGTCGTGTTGTCTGTGTTGGTGTGGTTTGTTGTACTCTCTTCTGCAGTGTCGTTGATATGGGTCTGGTTATCGCTCGTGTTGGTGCTTGTATTGCTGTTATTGACGGCTGGCTTTTGGCAAGGGCTGTTCACATCCCATTCCAGAAGTATCGGTTGCGCTCCTGTTTCGATGCTTGCGGTGAGCTTGTGTTCTCCGTGGTTTTCAAAACGAACCTTTCCCGTGCCTGCCTCGCTGTACTTATTGATTGTCTTGCTCACGCTCTCATTTCTGATGATAGTCCCGTTCGGTGCTTGTAGCGCTTGCTCATAATCAAGTCGTAACTCCTCGATGCCGCTATAATAATTTTCTCGCTCGATGTGAAAGACATTCTCGATAGTGTTGTTGCAAGCGTACTCTTCGACCAGAGGTTCAAAGCTCACCGTCTCATTCCCTATCGTCGTGGTCTGTGCTTCACCTGCTGCTATCGGCGCTAACAGCACCATGCATACTGTCACTCCGAAGATGAGTGTTTGTAGTTGCGCTTTCATGGTGTTGTTGTTCTCTCTTCCGGATTTATGTGCCCTTTGCAGATTTTTCCGTAAGATTTCCGTTGCGATCGGTTTTTTCATGGCACAGTGATTCTTGTTTGTTTTCTTGGCTGGTTTCGCCCATCACAAAAGCCAGTATTGTTTTTGTTGCTTCTCATGAGAAGTGAGAAAACTTTTAATATGGTTCCTTCTCTTTGTTTTTAAAAAGAGGTTGAGGTTATGGGTTTGAAACTGTTCAAAAAGAAATCGTCTTCTTCCGTAAAGGATGCTTCTCAGGCACAGGGTTCTTCCGGTGGTGCTGATGTGAAGGAGAAACTCGATTCTATACCTCCTGTCCAGTGTCCGCCTGATGATCCTGATTGCACACCTGGAACGCAAGCTGGATCACAGTCTCCTGAGCAGGCAGACGCCCAGTCGAAAGGCTCTGCCTCTACTGGGAACGCTCCTGATATATCTCAACCGGAGACTGGTGCTGAAACCCTTGAACCGGTCGCTGACAAAGCCGCTGATGGTTCTGGTCAGAACCAGCCGCCGTCTTTCGATGATACGACAACGACATCCAAAGCTCCTTCTCAAGCTGATAACGCTTTGTCTGGTGATACTTCGGCAGCAAGGCCTGCAGAAGAAACGGATCGGCCTGATGCTCGCTCTCAAGAAGCATTTGGTGAAAAGACTGGTGCTTCTGAGGCTCCAGCTGATAACGAGGCTGTCGGGGAAGCTTCTGGGGACGAACAGGTTGGTATGCGAAGCAAGCCTCTGGCGACCTCATCATCACAATCTTCAAACGAGCTGCAGTCTGGCCGCTCATCCTCGTCCGCCGACCTTTTGGGCGATAGCGCTCAATCAAGCAGCGCTTCTTCTGGTGTTGAAGAGCTTCCTGATTTCCAGAGCGAGGCCTTTGATTTGGAGCATCTTAAAGAAGAGCTTTCTCAACCTGTGATCAAGGAACGTCAGGGGGCTTTTGTCAAGGAGCTGTTTGTGGAGAAGCGTAAGTATCAGGAATTATTGATGCTTCTTGATGATTCGAAGCGTACGATGGGTCAGGAGCTCGATGTGCAAAAGAGCATTTTTGATAATGAGCAGAAGCTCGGTGAAAAATGTTCTGAACTCAACAAAAGGTATGGGGCTCTTTACGAATCCTTATCCGAGGTTATCAGTAAGATCTCCTCTTCAGAATGATTGGTGGAAAGGTGAATATGTATGGACGAAAAATCTCCTGTTTTCATAAAAATCGATGAATATCGCAAGGTGCTTGACCTGGTTGATGATTTGAAGAAAAAGACTGGTGAAGTGCGTAGCACTATCAACGAGATCAAAGAACTCCGTGACAAGGAAGAGGAGACATTGCAGTTCTGGCAACAGAAGATTGATGATGTTGATAAGAAGATACTGTTCGTTGACCAGACCTTGTTCGAACCCGAATCGTAATTTTTTTCCATGAGGGAACCCTATGGCTGACCATTCATATTTCGTGAGGATACCTGACTACGAGCTTATCAAGCTGGCGCTTCTTGAGAGTGCGAAGGAGTCGCTTCTCTCTTCCAAAGCGTATCACGAGCTTCTGGAGATCCGTAAGGAAAAGGAAGATGCTATAAAGAAGCTCAAGACAGAAGCTACCGCTATGATGGAGTTGTTTGAGAAGCTTGTCTCCGTCCTTCCTCACAGTGAAGAGATGTTGCAATCCTCGCCTGAACCTTCCCCTGCTAAGAAGAGCTCTCCATCTAAAAAGACTTCTTCTAAGAAGTCTTCTTCGTCAAAGCATGATGCAGAGCTTGATCGTCTCAATAAGGCCTTATCTGATATTGAGCGCAAGCTTGAGCACCTCTCGTGAATTGTTTTCTTCCTCGCTTTTTTCCTTGCCAAAGCTTTTATAAACAGCTTGTTCTTCCCTTCTCGTCGGCCGTTCCCACTTTTCTTGCGGGGATGCCGGAGCGGCCAAACGGGACAGACTCAAGGCATTTGAGTGCTGAGCATACGAGCTTGGTGAAAAGCTCTTGCGATGAAGAACTATGTGAGTCATCTGTTGGCTTAGTGCCTACAAGGGTTCGAATCCCTTTCCCCGCAGATTTTTTCCAGAAAATCGAGGAGTAAGGTTCCTGAGCGTCAGTGAGGATATCTTTCCCCGCACTTCGTTCTCTTTCGTTCACTTCGTGCGGCTCAAGGGCTTCGAAGTCTTCGGATTCTCTTCGTTCATCCTTGAGTTCCGAAAGCTTCGCTTCCGTAACAATCCCTTTCCCCGCAGATTTTTTTCGAAAAAATCGAGGAGTAAGGTTCCTGAGCGTCAGTGAGGATATCTTTCCCCGCACTTCGTTCTCTTTCGGCATTTTTTTATAGCTTTGCCTGTTTTCATTTCTTTTATGGGAATCAAACTTATACCGCTCGGTGGTTTTGGTGAAGTGGGTCGTAACTGTCTCGCTGTCGATGTCGATGGTAAGATCATCCTGCTTGACATGGGCTTTCATCTTGAGCGCTACCTTGAAGCTACAGAGGATGATTTTGCTGCGAAACGCCATGTGAAGCGTCGTCTCATCTCCTCGGGCGCTCTTCCCGATGTTCGTCTCCTGCGTCGTCGTCGTGACGATGTTGTCGGTATCGTTTGTTCTCACGCCCATCTCGATCACATCGGTGCCATTCCTTTTCTCGCGAGCCATTTCTCCTGCCCTGTGCATGCGACTCCTTACACCTCGCAGGTCATCCGTTCGCTTGTCGAGGACAGGGGTGCCAAAGCGAAAGTCATCGCTCACGATCCGTCTGCCACTTTCACCGTTGGCGGTCTCCGGGTTGAATTTATCCCTGTTTCTCACTCCACGCCACAGACTGTGGCTGTCGTGATCCACACTGGCGAGGGTGCTGTCATCTATGCTAACGATTATAAGGAAGACACTGACCCTCCCTTTGGTCTCCCCACGGACATCTCTCGTCTCAAGGAATTGAAGGGTTCTGTTAGAGCGCTCGTGCTTGATTCTTTGTACGCTCCTTCACAGGATTTTTCTGAAGGGGAGCGGGTTGCTCGTGAAGACGTGCTATCTTTAAAAGATGAGGTTGCTGGTTCGAGAGCGATTGTCGTATCGACTTTTTCCTCTCACATCTATCGTTTGCAGACTTTATGCGATCTTGCTGACAGTCTTGGCAGGGCGGTTGTTTTCATGGGGCGTTCCCTTGATAGGTACATGACTGCTGCCTCTGAGACTGGTATTCTTGACCTTTCTTCTCGCGGTAAAGTTCTCAAATACCGTCGCCAGATTGATTCCTTTCTCCGTGGAGTCGAGGATCCATCAGAATATTTTTTCATCACCACTGGTCATCAGGGCGAACCTGAAGCGGTCTTGCGGCGCATGGCTGACGGGCTTTTTGATTTTCATAGTAGTGACTCTGTCATCTTCTCCTGTAACGTGATTCCTGTCCCTACTTCCATTCAGAATCGTCGTATCCTTGAGTCCCTCTTAAAAAAACAGGGTGTTCATATTATCTCTGACGTGCATGTCTCGGGTCATGCCTTCGCTAACGATCACGATCACTTGCTTTCAATACTCTGTCCTGACTATCTCATCCCTTCTCATGCTGAGCCGCCTATGATCGAGGCGATGCGTGTTATTGCATCCAAGAAAGGCATCACTGGCCATCGTTTCAGGGATCTCGTTGTCGGTGATGAGCTGGAGTTATGAGGCTTTGTTCCTCTCGCCTTCCTGAAAACATAATATTTATAAAGCCGGTCTCGGTTGTATTCCTTGTAAGATACGTATATTCACTAATGTTAGTGTTTTTGATGGGGATGCGGTATGAAATTAACTTTGTCTGAACCGAAATATTTCAAGGATAGCCTTTCTATTATTTCTGAAATCGTCACTGAAGCGACCTTCAGGGTCAAAAGAGACATGGTCGAGCTTGTTGCCATGGACCCGGCTAACGTCGCTCTTGTGGTTTTCCGTCTCGTCTCGAGTGCCTTTGTCACGTATGAGATTGACGGTACCACGGATATTACTGTGAATCTCAATAATCTCAAGCAAGTTCTTCGCCGGGTCAAGGGTGGTGACACGCTCACGCTCGAACTTGAGGAGAACAAGCTTAAAGTCGTCTTGCAATCGACTAGCCAGCGTACCTTTTATCTGCCTCTTATCGATGCTGATGATGAGGAGCAGAACGTTCCTGATCTCTCCTTCTCTGCTGAAATAACGACCCTTGCTTCGGTCTTCAACGATGCGATTGATGACGTTGACGTCGTTGGTGAGAGTGTGACTCTTGGCGCTGACAAGGATAATTTCTACGTCAGCAGCAAAGGTGACTTGACCAAGGCCGCCGTGGAAATCCCTGCTGACCAGACTACTGGTATCTCTTGTAGTGAAGACGGTGTTAAGGCGAAATATTCCATTGAGTATCTCAAGAAGATGATGCAGGGTGGTAAGCTCGCTGACAACGTCACTATCAAGTTCGCTAAGGATTATCCTCTTCGCGTCGAATACGTCGTCAAGGATAAGGTCGAACTCGACTTCATACTCGCACCTCGAGTCGATAACGACTAGTTTTCGCGTGAGGTTCGAGAGCTTCAGTGACCGCACCTCGAGTCGATAACGACTAGTTTTCGCGTGAGGTTCGAGAGCTTCAGTGACCGCACCTCGAGTCGATAACGGTTTTTTTTGGAATCTTTGTTTTGCGGTGTGCGTTGGAGTTGATACCTCATGGCTGATATTGGTGATTACGCTGGTCTTTCTGATCCTGTCAAGAATATATTGGTTGTTGATGACGATGAAGCTAGTCGGATTCTTTTCACTGAAGTGTTTTCTGCTGGAGGCTACACTGTCTACCCGTTCGGGAATCCTTTTGAAGCTCTTGAGAACTATGCATCCGTTCATCCTTGCGCTCTTGTCGTTGATTACCGTCTTCCGGGACTCTCTGGTTTAGACTTTGTTGATTGTCTCAGGAGCTCTTATGATGTGGATATTCCTGTCTTCGGCTTGTCTGCCGAGCCTGACTTTGCACATCGTGACGATGTTAAAGAGCGTTTCGATCATGTTTTTCTGAAACCGACATCCTATTATCACGTTCTTGACACTGTCAACGCTTACCTCTCAGGCACTCGCGAGCTTGGCAGATAGTCTTTCTTGTTTTTCCTTCCCCTTCCCAAGTTTTTATAAAACAACCTTCATTCTTCCCTGTTTCTATGGAATCTTGCATTCTTTTGCGTTATGGTGAAGTCGCTGTCAAGAGTCGTCGTAAGCGCCCGTTTTTCGAGCGCTTGTTTGTCAACGCTATCTCTGATGCCTTGTCACGTCACGAGGTTGATTTCGATCGCATCGAGAATCTCGGCAAGCTTTACGCTGTTTTTCCGACTGACCTTGAAGAAGCCCGTGATGTTCTGGGTCTGGTTCCTGGTATAGAGAGTTACTCTTTGGCTTGGCGCTTCTCGTTTTCCTCGAAACAGGAGCTTGTCGACACCGTTTTTGACCTAGCTTCTGACGCGGTTGTTGGTAAGACCTTCCGGGTCACTGCCAAGCGTCTTGGCAAGCAATCCTTCTCCTCGATGGAACTTGCCCGTGACATCGGTTCCATGCTCGCGCCGAAAAGTGCTGGTGTCGATCTGAGCAACCCTCAAAAGACAATTTTTGTCGAGGTTCGTGAGAATCAGTGTTATGTCTTCTATGATTACATTCCAGGCCTCGGCGGCCTTCCTCCGAGAAGTGTCGGTCGTTCGATGGCGCTTTTCAGCGGTGGTTTGGATAGTCCCGTCGCTGCCTTTGACCTTCTCAAGCGGGGTTGTGCTCTTGATTACTTGTTTGTCAATATGGTTGGTGACACGATGCTTTCCAGCGTCTCTAAAGTCTATGACTTTCTCGTTCATCGTTATGCCTACAATCACGTCCCTCGCTTCTTCCACGTCGATGCACGAAAGCTCTCTTCGTATCTCAAGGAATCCGTGCCTGAGCGCTTGCGCCAGCTCGCTTTCAAGATGGCCTTGTACATGATAAGCGAGCGTATCGCTAGAGAGCACGGTCTTTCTTCCTTTGCCACTGGTGAATCTTTATCCCAGAAATCAAGCCAGACCCTTGCAAGCCTTGATTTCATCCAGCAAGCGAGTTCCATGCTCGTCTTGCGCCCTCTCATTTCTCGGGATAAGCATGATATAATTGCCATCGCTCGGAGAATAGGTACTTTCGCCGCCTCTGAGAAGGTGAAAGAACAGTGCAATCTTTCTGAAGGTCCTGTCACCGCCATTCCTTCTCCTGAAGATCTCGATCTCATTCCTGATCTCGATGGGATCGTGCAGGAGTGTGTTGATTCCGTGGAGGTCTTTGAAGGCGCTTTGGATCTGGACACGACTCTTTGTATTCCTTGCTCTGAGATTGATATTGGCGATGCCGTTGTTGTTGACATCAGGACTCCTTCTGTGCAGAAAAAACATCCTGTTGGCGCTGACATCACAACACCGTATCCGGCGATTCTCGATCATCTCGATCTGTTCACTCGGGAGCGCTCATATATCATCGTCTGCTCTCAAGGCGTCTTGTCGCACGAGCTGGCCCACATCCTCTCCGGCCGTAACATCAAAGCCACCGCTTTGAGTTTGAAAGAATATGAGAAGTTCTTTAACAAGGAATGACTGTCTAGATCATAATTCTTCTTCTTCCCTGAAGCTATAGTATTGTTTTTTTCCTATGATAACATGATCGAGCAGTTCGATGCCCACTATCTTTCCCGTCTCATTTAGTTGTCGTGTCACGACCCGATCCTCTTCCGAGGGTTCGGGGTCTCCTGACGGGTGGTTGTGCACGACGATGATCGCGTGTGCGTGTTCCTTGATAGCGCTTGCATACACTTCTCGGGGGTGGATGATGGCGCTGTTGACCGTTCCTTTGGCGATCGTCTCTTCCGCGATGACCTCGTTTTTTGTGTTGAGCTGGTAGACCCTGCACTCTTCTTGGCGCAGGAGTTGCATCTCGTTGGCTCGTTCCCTCACATCCTCTGCACACGTGATTCGTTTCTCCTTCTCTTGTTTCACATTCCCCGCCCTTCGTCCCAGTTCAAAGACTGCCTTGAGCTTTGCAGCCTTTGCAAGCCCTATGCCTTCATATTTTGTGAGTTCTCTCGCGCTCGCTTGGTATAATCGTTCCAAGGGATACTTTTTGAGAAGTCGTTGGGAAAACGCGACTACTGAATGCTTGCGGTTTCCTGTTTGCAGGATGATGGCAAGAAGCTCTGCTGTCGAGAGTGCTTTAGCTCCATTTGACAATAGTCTTTCTCGAGGTCTCTCCTGTGGCGCTTGTTCTCGAAGTTTCACCTTGGTTCTTTCCTGTGTCTTTCTCTTTTTATGTGTCTCTCTGCTTATTCTCCGGAAATCTTCCGTTTGGCGAAATCCTTAAGTATCTTCAAGACCACTACTCCTTATTCGGAGTTGATACTTGTGAAAACATTTACTGAATACTTATACTTCAATACTCAGGAGCGTGTTGATTTTCTCAATATTACCGATCGGATCCGTGCTGTCGTTCGCGATTCCGGTGTCCGGGAAGGCCTTGTCCTCGTCAATCCGATGCACATCACTGCCGCCGTATATGTCAATGATGCAGAGGATGGTCTTATCCGTGACTTCAAAGAATGGCTTGAGAAACTCGCTCCATCCCATCCTGATTATCATCATCACATGACTGGCGAGGATAATGCCGATGCTCATCTCAAGCGAACCCTCATGGGTCATCAAGTGACGATGGCCGTCACTGGCGGTGATCTCGATCTCGGTCCATGGGAGCAGTTCTTTTACGCCGAGTTCGATGGTCAGAGGCGTAAGCGCGTCCTCGTGAAAGTCATCGGAGAATGAGTTTTTCCCCTGTCATAATTCACAACTCTTATAAATGAATTTTTTCTTTCTCATTCTTGATATTCATGGGACTTGACGGACGCTTCAAGACGACCATCCTGCTCGCCCTGCTGACAGCGCTCCTGCTTTTTGTCGGCGACTTGCTTGCTGGCACGACCGGTCTTGGCATTGCCTTCGCGATTGCTATAGTCATGAATTTCGGCAGTTATTATTATAGCGACAGGATCGTCCTTCGCATGTATCGTGCCAAGGAAGCGCCTAAGAACCATCCTTTGCACTCTATCGTCTCTTCAGTCGCTAAGAAAGCGGAAATCCCTAAACCGAAAGTTTACATTCTGCCTTCATCATCGCCTAACGCTTTTGCAACTGGTCGCAGCCCTAAACATGCCGCAGTAGCTGCTACCGATGGTATTCTCAAGCTCTTGACTGTCAAGGAGCTGGAAGGTGTTATCGCTCACGAGGTCGCTCACATCAAGAACCGTGACACGCTCATCCAGACCATCGCTTCAACCATTGCTGGTGTCATCGGCTTTGTCGCTGTCATGGCTCGCTGGTCGGCGATCTTCGGGGGTCTTGGCGGTGATGACGATGGTGGTGGTATTCTCGAGCTCCTCGTCCTTGCTATCATAACACCTATCATCGCCACTCTCTTGCAGCTAGCTCTCTCTCGTAATAGGGAGTTTTTGGCCGACCGTACTGGCGCTTCGATAACAGGAAATCCTGAAGGTCTCGCTTCTGCCTTGAAAAAACTTCATCAGGGAATATCGTCCAATCCTATGAAGATGGGTTCTAAAGAAACATCGCCTCTTTTCATCGCAAACCCGTTCTCTTTCAAAGGGATTACAGAACTTCTCTCCACACACCCTTCCCTTGATAAGAGGGTGAAGCGTCTTGATCGCATGAGCTAGATATTGTTTTTTTTTCTTCTCCCTCTCTTTTGTCGGTTAATTCTTTTATAAAAAAGTATATAAACGCTATTGGGTGTTTCCAATGCCAGGATGGATGCTATAGTTGTTCTGTTGATCAGCTTGTCGATGGCTTTCTTTCTCTCAAGGCTTTGTGTGCATCTTTCTCTGCCAAGCCTTCTGGGTCCTCTTCTTACTGGCATCATATTCTCCATTCCTTGGGTGCAGGAGCTTGTTCCTATCTCGAACCTTTCTGGTTTATTCGCTGTTTTTTCGGACCTGGGCATTATCCTGCTCTTGTTTTATATTGGTCTCAAGATCAACATCCATCGGATCAAGAAATCATCTCGTGATGTGACTTTCATCACCTTGTTAAGCACGTTCATCCCTGTGGTTCTCACCTTCCTCCTTGTCTTATGGCTTGGTCATTCCTGGATTGCTGCCTTGAGCATTGCTGCCGTTCTTGCTGTCAGCGATGAGAGCGTCTCTTTGGTGCTTCTTGATGAAGCAAAGCTTGTGCGCACGAAAGTCGGTCAGTTGATTATCAGTACCGGCGTGCTTGATGATGTCTTGAGTGTCTTGTTCCTCGGTATCTTGACCATTGTCTTCGCATCCTCTGCTGGTGCCGGGCTCGGGATCTTGCGCTTGCTTCTTGAAGTGGCAATACTGGTTGTCTTTCTCGTCCTGCTCCATTACGTTATCATCCCATTCACGCATCGCTATTATACACAGACTCATTTTCGTCACAAGTACGACTTGTTCACTGTCACGCTTATTCTCGTACTCTTGCTTGCCACCTTCAGCCACTATCTTCATTTCGGCTTTGCCTTCGGCGCGCTTCTGGCTGGTATCATCGTTCGTTCGAGTTTCGATGGTAGCGATCGCAGGGGGCTTGTTGAGGAGCGTGAGATCGATGACATGTTTCGCACGGTCACATTCGGCTTTGTCATCCTCTTCTTTTTCATCGCTATAGGGCTTAACATCGACTTTTCATCTCTTAATTGGTTGTTGATCGCATCCCTTGTTATCATCGGGTTGTTCGGCAAATGGGTCGGGGCCTTGCTCGGCTTTCGCCTTGCCGAGGGGAAATCCTCTTTCCGTCTTGCTAATCTTATTGGTTGGGGTCTTGGTTCTCGCGGCGCTATGGCCTTGATTGTTCTTGAAATCGCCCGAGCTCACGACATCATCCCTGCTAACCTGTTTTCCAGCGTGATCTTTGTTGCTATCATCACGACAATCATCGCTCCTATTGTCTTCCGTTTCTTTGTCAAGCAGCGTGCCCATCATTTCCGCAGCCATCATCTCTGACGGCTGGCTCGCCATAATCTTTTTATATCTGTGCGCACCTGTGAGTCTTGGCCTGGTGAAAAAATCCTTCCGAGC
This sequence comes from Candidatus Woesearchaeota archaeon, assembly GCA_046546105.1. Taxonomy (GTDB): domain Archaea; phylum Nanobdellota; class Nanobdellia; order Woesearchaeales; family SKGA01; genus SKGA01. The sequence goes on from JBKGYN010000001.1 coordinate 112,531, forward strand.
TTTTTTGCAGGCCACAGTATTGAGGGGTTTTGTTCCCATGAATATCGCTTTTCCTTCAACACGAAATCCTGATGATGAATCATTAGGGCTCGGACCTGTCTCTCTGGATCTTCTGAAGTTGCGCTATCTTAACAGGGATGCTGACGGTAACATCGCTGAGACTCCTCTTGCCATGATGAAACGTGTAGCATCTAACATCGCCAAGGCTGACGATGACTACGGCGGTGATAGTGGCGCTGCTTATGAGGACTTCTTGTATCATCTCAAGCGCCTGCATTTTGTTCCTGCATCCCCTATTCTCATGAACGCTGGTAACAAACTGCAGTTTCTCTTCTCCGATCACGCGTTGGATGTTCCTGATAGTATCGAGGATATCTTTGAAGTTCTCAAGCTCGCCGCTTCCATCCAGCAGCACGGTGGAGGTCTTGGTTTCAGCTTTTCGAAAATCCGTCCGTTCCACGATGACGTTTCCGGCATGAAAAAAGTCGCTTTCGGTCCTTTGAATGTCATGAAGATTTTTGACACATCCTTTAACGCCATACTGCAAGGCGGTCGTCGAAGCGGTGCGAACATGGCTGTGCTTCCCATCTCACATCCTGACATCTTATCTTTCATCGAGGCGAAGCGCGATCTCGGCGTCCTGCAGAACTTCAACCTTTCCGTTGCTGTCACTGACGATTTTATCAAGGCGGTCCGTGAGGATTCCTCTTTTGACCTTATCAACCCTCGTAACGGCGAGGTTATTCACACGGTCCCTGCTCGTTCCTTGTTTGACGCAATTACCGAAAACGCTTGGAAGACTGGCGATCCGGGACTTATCTTTATCGACGCTATGAATAAGGCTTACCCGTTTGATGATAGGGATGTCTTGTGTACTGGTGCTTGCGGTCAGTACGAGCTAGAATCTTTTGAGGGGGTCCCTTATGCCCATGTAAATCTGGCTCGTATGGTCAAGAAAAACACTGACGGTTCTCTTTCTGCCGATACGGATCTCTTGCGGAGCGTGGTTTCAAGCGCTGTTCACTTTCTTGATAACGCTGTTGACATGCACAAGTACATCGACGCTTTCTTTGAACAGCAGTCTAAGCGTTCCCGCAAGATAGGTCTTGGCGTGATGGGCTTTGCAGAACTCTTGTTCATGCTTGAGATCCCTTACGGCTCTCAGGAATCCCTGGATCTCATCGACACGATCATGTCTATCGTCCGCGACGAATCGCGCAAGGCCTCTGGTGAGCTTGCTCGGGCTCGCGGTGTTTTCCCTCTCTTTGAAAGATCCTCCTGGCATCATCCGATGCGTAATGCCACTATCACTTCAATCGCTCCTACTGGCTCGACGAGCCTTCTTGCCGGCACTTCACAGTCCATTGAGCCTGTCTTCGCTCTTTCCTTCACGACAACGACCAGTGATGGTGATGAGTTCACTGTGCTCAATAAAGCATTCAAGAATGCTGTCGATGCCCTTGCTATCGACCGCACGGCTAAGATCCAGCTCCAGTTTGTCGATTCGCTGCAGAACATCGACTGGCTTGATGACTCGTTCAAAGAGGTTTTTCGCACTGCGATGGATATCCCGCCCGAAGATCATCTTGCTGTCATGGCCGCGTTCCAGAAGTACGTTGATAATTCGATCTCAAAAACCATCAACCTGCCTAACAAGGCTTCTATCGATGATATCGAACGTATCATGCTCTCCGCTCACGAGACCGGTTGTAAGGGTATCACTATCTACCGTGATGGTTGCCGTGGTGATCAGGCCATCATGACCAAGCGCCAGACAAGGCTTTCTGCCTTTGAGGCTCGCTAGGAGGTCCTGTCCAACCGCTCGTTTGATATATATGTTGTGAAGGTTTTTTTGTGATTTGATTATTTATATAAATGAAGGTGGTGCTATTGCTAAATATAGTGGATTGAAAACATGTAAAACGCTATGTGTAGTGTTGTAGTGCTTTTTTTCACTGTTATGATATGTGTGTGAAGGTGTGTTACATGGTACAGGATGTATTGACTAAATCTCTTGATTGGAACACTCAGGATGTAGAGCTTGTCAAGACGCTTCAGGGTGAAGGTGTCCCGCTCACTGGGCTTGCCAGGTCTATTCTTAATAACTCGACGCATCTCAAGGAGATGGGTCTTATCATCTTTCTCGATCGCTACGCGCTCAAGGATCGGAGCCCTTTGCAGAAAGGCGATCTTGTCGTTGCGGTCTCGAAAGACCATCCGAAGTATCCTAAAAAGGATCTTGGTGTTATCGTCGATTTTGATGGTGATTTTAATGTCAAGTTGCGCATGATAACTGGGATGTATAAGGATGGTGGTGATCTTCTCAGTGTTGCGAAGAAGAAGTGCGACAAACCGGTAGAGAGTATTTACGAGGCTTATGCTCGTGTCGCTCGCGCGGTCGCAAGCGTTGAAGAGGATGATGTTCGTGAGGAATATGAGGTTGAATTCCGTAACGCTCTACTCAATGGTTATATACAGCCTGCTGGTCGTATCATGGCTGGTGCTAACGTTGATGAGCAGGGTCAGTACACCTCTAATCTGACACTCTATAATTGTTACGTGCTTCCATCTCCTCGTGATTCCCGTGGTTCCATCGTCAGGGATACCTTGTACCAGATGGTCGAGATCATGAGTCGTGGTGGTGGTGCTGGTATCAACTTGAGCACTCTGCGTCCTCGTTATGCTCATGTCAAGGGCGTCAACGGTAAGTCGAGCGGCGCTGTCTCTTGGGGTAATCTTTATTCAAACGCTACTGGTCTTATCGAGCAGGGTGGTTCTCGTCGCGGGGCTCTCATGCTCATGCTGGCTGACTGGCATCCTGATGTTGAGGAGTTCATCGCATCAAAGCATAAGATCGGCTTTCTTGATAACGCTAACATCTCCGTTCTCATCTCTGATGAGTTCATGGATGCTCTCAAGCGTGATGCTGAATGGAATCTCGAGTTCCCCGACCTTGACGATCCTGAGACCAAGAAGCTCTATGACACCGAGTGGGATGGCGATCTCATGAAGTGGAAGCGTGATGGTCGTAAGACTGCCGTATTCAAGACCGTGCGTGCTCGTGACTTGTGGGAGAAGCTCATCGGATCTGCTTGGAAGAGTGCCGAGCCCGGCATCGTCTTCATCGGCCGGTATAATGATTTTAGTAACTCCTGGTATTACAATCCTATCATCTGCACTAACCCTTGTGGAGAGCAAGGCCTTCCTCCCTGGGGTGTCTGTAACCTCGGTCACTTGGCGCTCAATAACTTCGTCTATAAGAATGGCGAGGATGAGATCGGTCCTCTCTATGATTTTGATTGGGAGGCTCTCGAATCCTCGACAAAGACTCTGGTTCGTTTCCTTGATGACGTCATCGACCTGACACCCTACATTTTCGAGGAGAATAGGAAGAACCAGCTTTCTGAACGCCGTGTCGGTTGTGGCACGCTTGGTCTTGCTGAAGTGCTTATTCGCATGCGTCTTCGCTTCGGCAGTGATGAGGCTGACGCGTTCATCGACAAGCTCTATGAACAGATTGCTGTGACTGCATATGAGGCTTCTATCGCTCTTGCTGAAGAGAAGGGATCGTTCGAGAAGTTCGATGCTGAGAAGTTCCTCCAGAGCGCTTTCATGAAGCAGATGCCTGAAGAGGTCCGTGAGAAGGTTCGTGAGTACGGCATCCGTAACGTCACCTTGACCACTCAAGCACCTACAGGCACTGTCGGTTCCATGCTTGGCACCTCCACTGGTATAGAACCATTTTTCGCTTTCAAGTATTACCAGCAGAGCCGTCTGGGCTTCCACGAGATCGAGATCGATCTCGCTAAGGATTACAAGAGAGCTGACGGCACTCTCCCTGACTTTTTCGTCAGCGCGATGGAGCTCGGTCCTCGCGATCACATCAAGGTTCAGGCGACCATCCAGAAGTGGACTGATTCGTCTATCTCTAAGACTGCTAACGTCCCTGCCGAATTCACTGTCAAGGACACGATGGATCTTTATGAGTACGCTTACGACCTTGGTTGTAAGGGTGTGACTATCTATCGTGACGGTTCTCGTGACGAGCAGATCCTTTCTACTGACAAGGATACTGAAAAGAAGAATGCTGAGGATAAGGGTTCAGGCCAGAGCGTCCCTGACGACCTTGACACCTCGAAGTCTTCTTCCGGTACTCTTGATCCTGATGTTGAAGAGCAAGAGGTTGTTTACGGTGCTGAAGTCGGCAACACCTGCCCTAACTGTAAGGAGGGTAAGATGGTCAAACTTGGTGGTTGCACCGAATGCAGCGCCGGCTGCGGCTTTAAGGGCGGCTGTGACATGAAATGATGTCACAGCCCAGGCGGACACTTGCTTTTCTCCGCTGGTTGTGACATGAAATGAGCAACCCAGACACGTTAGTTGTCGCTGGTTGTGACCTGAAGTGATATCTCCCCAAACCTTTTTATTCTTCTTTCTTTTTTCTTTATTCTCATGAAAGCGATTATTTTTGATATGGATGGCGTATTGGTGGATTCTGTACCTGTCAATTGGAAATTGTTCAATAAAGCTCTCTCAAGATGGAATGTTTCTTTCTCCGATGATCATTTCAGACAGACGCTCGGTCGTTCCTTACAAGGGGCTTTTGAATATTGGCGTGAACACTTCGGTCTGCCTGAATCATTAACCTATCCTGATTTTCAAGCTGCATTGTATGAATTGCAGGAAGATGTTTATCATGAATATTTTCGACCCGAGACTGACGTCCTTTCATTCATTGATTCACTGAAAGCTGACGGTTTCAGGATTGCAGTCGGCACGTCAAGTCATGGTGAACGTGCTAGAGAGATTCTTTCTCTCATCGGCGTTCTTGACAAGGTTGATGCTTTGATTACTTCTGATGATGTGACTGCTCACAAACCCGAACCTGATGTCTTTCTCGCTTGCGCTGAACAATTAGGCGTAGAACCTGCAGAGTGTATTGTTTTTGAAGATGCTCACAACGGTATTGAAGCTGCAAAGAATGCACTGATGCATGTTATCGGCAAACGATCTTCTGTTAACGATGATGTTGTACTCAAAGATGCTGATAGTGTCATTTCACACTTCAGCGAGCTCTCTATTGAGAAACTTAATGCTATCCTTGATACGAAAAAGTGAAGAGAAATTAATCTGGAAAAAATCTCTTTTCAGATCGTCGTCTGTTGTTCTGACGGGTGCTCTTCGGTTGATTCTCGCTCGATGCCTCGCAGGTAGTATTCTTCTTTTTGCGAGAGCAGCCAGAGGTAGTCTGAGATCCTGTTGAGATAGATCTTGGTCGTCTCGTTGTGATGTCCGAGCTTGAGCAAGTGTCTTTCAAGACGCCTCGCGATGGTCCGTGCCTTTTCCAGATGTGCAGAACTCAATGATTCTCCTGGTATGAACCAGTTGTCGATGCGGTTGTACTTTTCAAGAAGACCTATCTCTTGCTCGAGATGTCTCAAATCCTCCTCTCCGATCATCCGTTTGAGCTTTGAAGCATCTTCTTGTAGTGTTGCCACTTCCGAACCTACGACAAAAAGCTGGTGTTGGAGTGTCAATAATTCTTGCTTGAGATTGGGGGCTTGGACCGTTGCCCGTGCGATACCTATCGCTGCATTCAATTCATCCACCGTCCCGCAGACTTCCAGGCGGAAATCCGTCTTGTCGATCTGATGTCCGAATAGGATGTTTGTCTTGCCCTTATCCCCTATCTTCGTTGTTATTGCCACTCGCAAACACCATGATGTATTGATGCCACACACCAACAAAAAACACTGTATGTAGTGTTTTTCTCTCACATTGCACATCGCATATAGCGTATACTCTTTCTTGGTTGTGTGTGTTTAAAAGTATTTCTATATGTTATCACATCTGTTCTCACGATGCCGAACCTGATTCTTTGTTCACTTGCACAACATATAAAAAGCTTGTCTGTTCTCTGCGTAGTGGTATGGTTGTTTCACTATCATCGATGGATGTCTTGTTTCTGGTTCGTGAACTCCAGTTCATGGAGGGTGCTAAGCTTGAGAAGGTCTTTCAGCAAAGCGTTTCTCCCGAGTTCCTTTTCTCCTTTCACGTACCTGGTCGTGGCAAGCGTTTCGTGTACATCAACCTTCCTGAAGTGTTGTGCTTGAGCTCGTTCAAGCCGGTCTTTCCTGACACCCCGCCGCACTTTGCCTGGATGCTTCGCAAGCGTCTTGCTAACGCACGGTTGCAGGGGGTCTCTCAGAACGGTTTTGAGCGTATCATCGAGCTTGACTTCTCGACCAAGCATAAGAATTTCAAGATCGTCATCGAACTCTTCGCCCCTGGTAACATCGTGCTTACTGACGATGATTATACCATCCGCGAAGTTTATTCTCACAAAGTATGGAGTGATGATCGTAAGCTTCTTCCTAAAAAGCCTTATCGCTTTCCTCCGGCGCAGCTTGATCCGAGGTCTCTTTCCAAAGAAGACTTCCTGAAACTCCTTTCTCGAAGCGATAAGGATAGTATTGTCAAGACTCTGGCTATCGAATGCAGTCTCGGCGGGGTGTTTGCTGAAGAAGTGATCGCGCGTAGCGGTATTGGTAAGACCTTGATGCCGGGGAGTCTCGATCGGAACATGCAGGACTCCTTGTATGACTCGTTGCAGGGCTTGTTCTCTATAGAGCTTGATCCAGTGATCTGTAATGGTCGTCCTTATCCGTTCGTGTTTGAATCGCTGGACTCTTCCGGTTGTATCAAGGCTTCCTCGTTCAATGATGCTATTGGTTCTATCGTTCTTGAGGATCTCGAGCGTGAGGAGATCAAGTCTCAAGAGAAAGAAGCCTCTCGTTTCTCATCCAAGTATGGGAAGATCATCAAATCCCAAGATGCCCAGCTCGAGGGTTTGAGGAAAGCTTACGATGAGAATCAGAAGAAAGGAGAGCTTATCTACAAGCACTATACGGCAATCGATCGGCTCCTGAAAAAGCTCAAGGCTCTTCGTCAGGAAAAATCTTGGGCTGAGATCAAGGAAATGGTCGGGGATGATCCTGTTATCAAGAAGATTGATGAGCACAGCGGCATCGTTCAGCTCGATCTCGAATAGGTTTCCAGCGTGCTTGTGACTGTTTCTTCAATGCTTCGCTTCGGTTTCCAGCCAATGACCTCTTTTGCCTTCTCGTAGGACGCGACAACAAGTGCCGGATCGCCTTCACGTCGCTTTCCGATTCGGTACGGTATGTTCTTGCCCGATACCTTCTCGAAGGTTTTGACGAGATCGAGAACGCTGTATCCTCTTTCTGTTCCTAGATTCATGACTGCTGATTCGTTCGCATCAAGCGCTTTGACGTGAGCGTCGATGAGGTCGTTGACATCGATATAATCCCTGACACCAGTGCCATCGTGAGTGTTATAATCATTTCCGAAGACGACGAGTTCTTCTCGCTTTCCCGAAAGCACCTCTGTGATGATCGGAAAGATGTTCTCTGCCTTCGGATCGACATAGCCTGCTCCCGTATCTCCTGCTACATTGAAATAACGGAGTATGATATGGTTGATTCCATGGATTTTACCATACCATTTGATGTTCTCTTCCACCATGTGTTTTGTCGTTCCGTAATAGCTCTTCGGATCGACCGGGGTGGCTTCTGTAATAGGCTCGTCACTTCCTTCGCCGTACACGGCAGCTGTTGATGAGAAGATGATTTTCTTGACACTGTGCTTGACCATGGCGTTGAGTAGCACGAGCGATCCTGTGATGTTATCTGAATATTTCATTGCATCTCTCATCGACTCGCCCACTGCCTTGTAGGCTGCAAAATGCATGACTGCATCGATTTCGTTGCTGTTGAATATCTCTTCGACCAGTTTCTTGTCGGTGAGATCGCCCTGGTAGAAACGTGCCTGTTCTGGCACGAGCTCTTTCTTTCCCTTGCTCAAGTTATCGATGATAACGACTGTGTGACCTTCTTTGAGAAGTTGTTGCGTTGCTCCGCTTCCGATATAGCCTGCCCCGCCGGTTACAAGGATTGTTGCCATGGGAGTTGTTATCTTGTCTTTTTTCTTTTAAACCTTGTGTTCTCACCAGTATCTTTTTAAACATCATTGTGTTGTTCTTCTTTCATGTCTGAAATCATCGATCGTTACAAACGTTTAGGCGTTGAGCTTGACCCGTCCACTCTTCCCGCGCTAAAGCCTGCTTTTCGTGTCAACACGCTCAAGATCACGCCTGACTTGCTCAAGAAGCGTCTTGAAGCTCGTGGTGTGGTTCTCGATCGGGTGCCTGGCTTTGATGATGCTTTTCACTTTAGTGCTCCTTTCTCGCTCTCTTCTACCATTGAATATCTCAAGGGGTATTTTTACTTGCAGGGTATTGCAAGCATGCTTCCCGCTCGAGTCCTTCTTGACGACGGTGGCTCGTGTGGTTCTTCAATCCTTGACATGTGCGCTGCCCCTGGTTCGAAAGCATCTCAGCTTGCCCAACTCTCTGGCGACAAGCTGCCTTTGGTCGCTTGTGACAGTGACGGTCGTCGCCTCCAGACCTTGGAGTATAACCTTGAGCGTATGGGTATCTCTTCAGTCGCTACCTTTCGTAAAGACGCCCGCTTCGTTGACGATCTCGGTCTTTCCTTTGACCGCATCCTTCTTGACGCTCCTTGTTCTGGTAACATCTGCAGCGAACCTGGCTTTCTCAAGAAGCGTTCCGTGCTTGATTTCAAGAACCGTGCCCGCTTGCAGCGCTCGCTTCTCCAGGCTGCTTATGAAGTCCTTGTTCCTGGCGGTGTGCTCGTATATTCCACGTGTTCTCTTGAGCCTGAGGAGGATGAGCTTGTCATCGACTGGTTCTTGGAAGAATATCCTGACATTGACTTGCTTGACACCGGCCTCGAACGTGGCGACCCTGGTTTGACCTCTGTCTTTGATAAAGAGCTCGACCCTCGTCTTTCTAGGACTCGTCGCTTCTGGCCGTCCAAGACTGGCACTGAGGGATTTTTTATAGCGAAGCTGAAGAAAGCTTCTGGGTGAGTGTTCCGTTCGTCTTCCCGTCACACTTATAAAAGGGCTCTGTTTTGCCTTTGTATCCCGTGGCTTCCCGACATCGACGCAGGAACAAGAAGAAATCGTTCTTTGACACGTATGATTACAGCCTATTCTCAGAAGTGACTCCGCGATGCCCTCATTTTGGTGATTGTGGTGGCTGTCGCTTCCAGCACCTCTCTTTTGATAATCAATTGAAACTGAAAGCTGATTATCTTCGTTCTCTTTTCGGTCGCGATGTCAAAGTCCATCCTAATCCCTTGCCTTATGGATATCGTACGAGGATGGATTTCGTCTACGCTCATGGTAAGCTTGGTCTTCGTAAGCGCGGTGACTTCTCCACGGTCATTGATATCGACGAGTGCCACTTGGTGCCTGAAAAAGTGCGTTCGGTATTCGCCAAGGTGAAATCGCTTCTTCACGAGCTTGACATCCCGTCCTATGACTTTCTCGCTCACGATGGCTTCTTGCGCTATGTCATCTTCCGCCACGCCCCTGGTACTGGTCAGGTCATGGTCGCCTTCACCACGGCTGAGACTGCCGATGATGATCTTCTTGCTCGCTTCAGAGAACTTCGCGAAAAGACCCTTGAGCTTGTCACTAGCGTCTACTGGCTTGTCAACGACACGATGACTGATACCTCTATCGTCGAGGACTCCACGCGCGAAGTGCTTGGTCGGGAATACATCGAGGATGACCTTGACGGTCTCTCTCTTCGCATCTCGCCTTACAGCTTCTACCAGTCCAACACTGCCGTTACCAAGAACGTCTTTTCCCGGATCAGGGAGCATTCCTCCGGTAACGTCGTTGACCTCTGTTGCGGTGTCGGTGCCATCGGCTTGTTCGTCGCTTCAAAAGCAAGATCCGTAGTCGGTCTGGAAGTGGTTGATGATGCTGTGCGCCTCGCTCGCGTCAACGCCTCGCTCAATGGTATTGGCAACTCCTTGTTCTTCACTGGTGATATGAAGACCTTGCCTGACATCGCTCCTCTCGAGATCGACACGCTCATCATCGACCCTCCGCGCAGTGGCTTGACCAAGAAAGTCATTAAGATGATTCTCGCCCTCGCTCCTGATCGCATCGTGTACATGTCCTGCAATCCTAAGACTCAGAAGCTCGATCTCGACATGCTCGCTGGTGAAAACCAGTACGGTGTCACCTCCCTCGAAGGGTATGACATGTTTACACACACGCCTCACGTTGAGACTCTTCTCGTCCTCGACCATTTGCCTTAGAGCATTATGATTATCTTAAGAAACAATGTTTTATTTTGTTTTGATGGAGGGGGTTTTTTTCGTTTATTGTTTTTTATCAAGTGGTATCTTCATCTTTTCCGAGTATTTTTCGAATCCCCATCTTTCATAGATCTGTTTTGCTGGATTTTTATTGCTTACTTCTAGATTGACAAATTCACAGTTTTTTTTCTTGAACCATTCAAACAGCCTGTTTTTCAGTTCTGTGCTTATGCCTTTTTTTTGAAATTCTTTTTTCACGATTAGATATCCTAGCGTTCCTATTCTACAGTCATCTTCAAATAATGAGTTTTCATACTTGTTGACCCATCCTGAAACGCTTCCTATTATTTTTCCTTCTGTTTTCGCGACTAGTATTTTTTGTTTTTTACTTCTTATCATTTCTTGAAGACTCTTCAGTATATATTTTTGATACTGTTTTTTAGGTTCTTTAAAAAAAGATTCTTTTTTTGACTCAAGAGTCCATAAGAACGTGTTATATTCGATAAATAATGAAAGCAGTTCTTGAAGATCTTCTTGTTTTGCGGCTCGTATTTTCATAGTTCATTTCTTATTTGGTTTAATATAAAAAATTTCGGTTTTGGTATGTTGCTTCTTCAGAAGATTCTGCCTTCAAGGACACACCCGTTCATGATATTTTCTCGAAGTGGTTTCGGATATTTCCGTATTGTTGTTCATATATTTTTTTTCCCTGTCTCGTAAACTTTCCGGAAAAACTGTCGTAACGCCTTTTAACACACATCCATAGTTTCTCTTTTGAGTCTCGGCGGTTCGTATGCCTGCCGTCATCAAACAACAACTCACAACAAAAGAGGTGAAACCACTATGGGTCTAACGAGTAAGAAAGAAGAACAGCTTCGTAAGATGCCGAATGTAGAATCGGTGTTTTCGAAGAGCAAGGATGGCAAGTATCTCATCCACCGCACCATCATCACCACGGTGCGTCCTGTGGAGTACTTCGAGAAAGTCCTTGACAGCAGCACGTCTGAAGAGCCGGAAGCTATCACTGGCGAAGAGCTCGCTGCTGCGCAGGCGGAGTGATCCGCCTGTTTTTTTTATTTTTTTTAGATAACTCACGAAACGTTCATACACTACAGTATACTTATGGCTACGACAACCATCATGCTGGTTTTTGATGAGAATGTTATGCGTGTTCTTGGAAAGCCGGGTTTTCGGAAAAACGCCTGCAAACGATTGTGATTTTTCCATAACAATTTTATACTTCTATCGCTTTGATTCTTATCCTCATGAAATGGTTGAAGCATTATAGCGTCTTTCTCATCGCACTTTTCCTTGTCGCTTGCATCTATCTTCTTCTTGTTCTCATTGATCCTATTGATGTCGTCGATTCTATCGGTGTGCAGAACACGTACCTGTTCCTGTTCGTCTTTGCCGCTATCGGTGGTTTGAGCACCTTCACGGTCGGGGCGTTCTACTCCACGTTTGTCACCTTCATCCTCGGCGGTTCTCATCCCGTCCTGCTCTCGTTTGCAGGTGGTCTTGGCCTGCTCATCGGCGATTCGTTGTTTTATGTGTTAGGGCTCGGGTCGCGGACCTCGCTTTCAGGTGTGTTCAAGAAGAGCGCTGATCGTATCAGCAGGTGGATTTCCGGACAGAAGGATCCTGCTATCATGCTGTTCATATTCCTCTACAGCGCCATCACTCCCTTGCCCAGCGATCTTCTCATGATCTCGCTCTCGCTTGTCAAGTATCCGTATAAGAAAGCGGTTGTGCCTGCTGTGCTCGGTAACATCACCTTGCTGCTATTGTTATCGCTCGCAGCGCTTGCTGGTTTGGGCCATCTGGTCGTGTGAGCATTCACTCTGCTCTAAACGATGAGCATCCGTCCAGTGCGCTCAGTACAGCGGATTCTCGTGTTCCTGCAATGCGGTCGTGATCTCTTCGGTCAATCGCTTGTGATGCTTGTCGGCTTTTCCTGTGAATGCGGGGTTGTACTCGAACATGTAGTTCTTTATGCTTGCCATATCGCCTGGCGTGATGCGGTAGTGCTCGGTCAGTGCGTTCTTGTAGAATGAAAGGACGAGCGATTCGCTTATCTTCCTGCTCTGGAGTTGCTTTCTATCGACAGTGCCGTTTGCGCTTGCTATGAAGCCGATATCATAATGGTTTTCCGGAAATACCAGTTTGAACACGTACTGTGTCTTTGGCATGTGGAATTCTGAGGTCAGGACAGTGAGTTCTTTCGCTTCCAGCGGATCGACGATCTCTTTCCTGCAGAAATACGCGTTGGAGAATGTGTCTCTCGACTTCTCTTCAAGCAGTATCTTCTCTTCGGGCACTCCTCGCTTGAGCAGATAGTTTTTTCCGATGCGTGCTTCTGTCGTGTCTCTGAACTCGTCCAGTTTCCGGTATGACTTGTCTGTCGAGCAGACTATCGAGTCATAATGCTCTTGCAGCTCCACTGCCTTGTCATAGCGTTCTTTCGTGTGCGTGTTGAGCTCGTGGTCTTCTGTTATTCCTCCGCCGAGCACGATCAGCAGTCTCATCAGTGCTGTGTGTTTTTGATCCTTGTTTATAAGTCTTCTCGGATCCCTCTTGCACTAAATTTATAAAGCTGTTTTTTGCATCCTTGTCTTGTAACGACTCTTGTCGAGGTGTGTTTGAAGGTGGAGTATGAGACTGAACTGGCTATTTCCTATGACGCGGTCATATCGGCTAGCAAGCTGATCCGCGAGCTTTATGATTCCTTTTCTGAAAAAGACGTGGCTTACAAGGATGATGATAGTCCCTTGACCCGTGCTGACACTGAAGCTAATCGTCTTATCATAAGCGAGCTTGCTGAAACCTTTCCTAAAGACGGCATCCTTTCCGAGGAGCATGATGATGACAAGAGTCGTCTTGAGAAAGGTCGTGTCTGGGTGGTCGATCCCTTGGATGGTACTAAGGAGTTCATCAAGAAAAACGGCGAATTCACGGTCAACGTGGCCTTGGTCGTTGACGGCCAGCCCGTTATTGGTGTCATCGGTATTCCTGCCAAGCACCAGGTGTATTACGCGGTCGCTGGCGAGGGAGCTTTTTTCATCGATAGTACTGGTGTGAAGGCTCCTATCAAAATCTCCTCTGAGAGTGACGTCTCGAAGATGACCCTTGCTAAAAGCCGTTCCCATGCTTCTGACAAGCTTCAGGACATCGCTGCCGAGCTTGGTATTGAGAATGTCATCGCTTCAGGAAGTTCTGTGAAAGGTTGTCTGGTCGCTAGTGGCGATGCTGAAGTGTACATCCGCCTCGGTCCGACGCACGAGTGGGATGTCTGTGCCATGCACGCGATCGTTGCTGAAGCTGGCGGTGTCATGACTGACCTTGTGGGTAGTCCTATCACTTATAATCATGAGAACACCTTGTTATCCGGCTTTGTCGTCTCCAACGGCAAGGCTCATGACAAGATCCTTGAGGCTATCAAATGAGACGAGGGTTGAATAAGACGAGTTTGCTCAAGACCTTCACCTGGCGTATCATCGCCTCTCTTATAACGGTCGGTCTCGTCTACGCGTTCAACAAGGACATCACGACCTCGCTATTCATCGGAATCGCGGAGTTCACTTTGAAGCTCGTCCTGTATTACGGTCACGAGCATGTGTGGTCCGGTAGTCCTGACACTCGCAAGAAGAGCTTGCTGAAAAGTTTCTCCTGGCGTTTTATCGCTTCGGGCTTGACGACGACTCTCGTCTTGATCTCAGGTGAGTCTATCGGCGTCTCTCTTACCATCGGCTTGTTCGAGCTCTTGATCAAGATCGCGGTGTATTATCTTCACGAGCGCTTGTGGCTTCGTGTGAACTGGGATCAGGCAGTGGAACAATCAACTGCCTCTGCAGCGACTCCGGTTGCTGATGATGAGTGAATCAAGCTTATTCACAATTCTTTTTTTTCTTTCAATTGTTTGAGCATTTGCTTTGAATTGTTTCAAAACCCTTTGATCGGTAGTGGTTTTCGTAAGTATAGTATCGTGCAGATAGTTACTCATGTTTTGTTTCGCTTGTTCCACTCGTTTTCCATCCATCTTGCAGGACCTTATAATAGCTTTCTATATTTCGCAATGGTATTCCTGTTCTTGCTATTTCATGTCCTACATTAAATGTGTTGTCAATCATCATCCGGATAAATTCCGAATAGTGGAATGTATGGATTTCTATATTTGGGTGGATGGATAAGTTGAGTTCTATTCGTTGTGCTTCTTTTTCGTTGTTATGGATGATACAAATATCTATGTCTGAATTCTTATGTTCGTTGTCTTTCGCATACGATCCGAAAAGAATTATTGGACATAGTGGTTCGTCCAGATTGTTGATGTCTTGCACGAGAAGGTTTAGTTTTTTTGTGATTGCCTTTACTCTGGTTAGTTCTGCAGTGATGAGTTCTGATGTTATGTGTGGTGCGAATTGTATTTCTGCGGAGTGTCCTATGGTACGTTTGCGGATGCTCTCGGGGTGTGCTTTGAGTGCTTCATAGACGTTCTTGTAATCCTTATTGATGGTTCGTGCTAGTTCTCGTATGGTGTATGTTTTGTATCTGTCTTTGAGAAGCTGTGCGAGTATGAGTTGGATTGTTGATGGTTTTTTAGCCATAATATTATGGTCATTTTACCATATATTTAAATGTTAGTATTGTTCTAGTATTGCTTCTGCTTTATTGATGAATGTCATTACTTGTTTTTCGTAAGTGTCGATTGCATCCGGGGTGAATTTTGCCTGTGTTGAATAACTGGCATCATGTCTGTCTGCTTTGAGTGTGGTATATAGTTCTGCATCTTCCTTATTTATGGATAGTTCGTTGATCAATTCAATGTCTTGTTGTTTGATATTGTATTCCTGTATGAGGATGAGTATGGTTGCGTGATGATTTCTTGACTTGTATTTCTTGTTGGTGATAAGAGCTAGTGCGCTATGATATAACGAATAGTACAGGATGACGATCAACCAATCATTGAACTGTTCTGTGTGTTTATTGTGCTTGAAAAATGCCATGTTGTGTCTTGACTTGTTCAGGTGTGCTTTTGTGAGGTGGTTGTTCTCTTGAATCTCTTCTATGTGTTTTTTCTTTTTGAAGAATTGTATTTGTCCTTCCAGATACTTCGTATCTCTAAAGAGTTTGTGTATATTCATCCAGCATTACCTCGTAAAAATTTTGTTCTTTATAGATTGGAATTCCTGTTTTCTTCGCTTGTAATATGATATCATCATCTCCTTTGATGAATGCTGTTGTGGTGCAGGTGAAAACTGAAAGCGGGTGTGTGGCTGTCACTTCCGCCTGTTGTTTTTGTGTTGTGAAGTCTGTCTTGTCATCACTGACGACAAGGAGGTCGATATCTGAATCTGTTCTCTCTTGTTCTCGTGATGCTGATCCGAAGAGTAGTATCGTGAATATGGTGTGTGGCATGCTGTTGATGAAATGTTCTAATGGTATTCGTATGTTCGGTTTGAGTGTTTGGAATCTCCTGAGTGCTAATTCTGCGAACTTCAGTGCTACTAGTCGTTTGTTTCCTATGGTGTAGTGGGTGGTTGCTTTTGTCGGTTTTTTGTTGAGGATTTTTTGCGTCACCAGTTGGTGTAGTGTGTTTGCTAGAGAGCTGTCCGAGAGCCCGCTGAGTTCTTTTAGTTCGTTGAAATAAAGGTCTGTTTTTTGTGCTGTAAAGTAGGCGTTGTATATTTTGTATTCTGGACGTATCATATATTCTGGTCAAATATGTCCCCATTTATAAATACTTCTGTTTTTGGAGTGATTACTTCTGTTTTTGTAGTGGTTATTTCACTCCAGCTTGCCTATCATCTCCATTGCACTCTTTTCCATCTTCGAGAACGCGAACCACTTCTTACCTATATCTTTTAGTGATGCTCCTATGTGATAGACTGTGGTGTTATCGATGATGAGAAACCTGTCGTGAGCATCCTTGAATTCCTTGAGTTGTACTGCTTGGTATTGCTCGTTGTGCTTTTTCACATCGAGCTTTAGTTGTTTGGTGATGTTTTTCGTGTATATGGTCGCGGGAATGGTTTTCTTTCTTTTAGCGAGTATTGAAAGTGTTGTGTCATCCACATAATTGTCGATGAGAATAATCGAGTGTTGTGCTGTTCTGACAAGGTCACTTGCGAATTTGTGGGCATCAAACACCTGTCCGTTGTAGAAAATGCCTTGCTGTGGTTGTAATTGCTTGTCTTCGATGGCTTCAAATACATGTTCGAAATTCTTATCATGTTCTATTTGCTTGAGTTCCAGCTTATCCAGTCGCTGGAAGATTCCTGCGTTGTTCGCGAGGAATTTACGCATTTCAACGAACGCTCTCATTATTTCTATGTTCATTTGAATTGCTTTATCGCTTGTTAGAACACTTGCTAGGTTAGCTACTCCTTGTTCTGTGAATGCGAATGGTTTTGCTCCTCCTAGATGTTGTTTACTAGGTATCACAGATTGTGATACCATGTATTCTATTTCGTGTTCATTTAATGCGAACATAAAATCAGTTGGGAATCGTTCTTTATTTCTGTTTACGGCTTGTTTTAGGGCTCTTGTTTCAACATTATACAACTCCGCCAGATCCCTATCAAGCATGACTTGGACTCCTCTGATGGTGTGGATCTTGTCTTTCAGAGATTGTGTGGACAGTGGTGTGGTGCTCATCGCTCTATTTTTCAGTAGATTGTATTTAAAAGTACTATGTGTGCTTGTCCGGTGGGTTATTATTGGGGGTCTGGGAGCTGGTATCTGCGGTCAGTGTTTTCACGAGCTCTCTTTCAACACTTTTATAAATGGATTTCCAGTCAATACCTGTTACGATGAGTGGCACTACACATTCTGTCTCGAAGCCTAAAGGCACTTCACAGTCTCGCTCCTCTCTTGAGCAGTTAGCCAGTGGTGCTGGCATTGCCTTTGTCCTCTCCATGGTCGGCTTTGGCTTGATGTTTGTCTTCAAGCTCTTTGCTGCTCGTCACTTCGGCCCTCATGACTTCGGTGTTTTCAGTCTGCTCGAGACCGTGCTTGGTCTGACGGCATTGGTGGCTGGCTTGGGCTTGACCGGCGGTCTTTCTCGTTACGTGCCGTATTACAAGGAGAGAAAGGAATTCGGTTTGT
Organism: Candidatus Woesearchaeota archaeon; assembly: GCA_046546105.1. Taxonomy (GTDB): domain Archaea; phylum Nanobdellota; class Nanobdellia; order Woesearchaeales; family SKGA01; genus SKGA01. The sequence continues at coordinate 129,849 of JBKGYN010000001.1, forward strand.
TGAAAGGCTATATTCGCTTCGTGTCCGTTCTCGGTTTCGCTTCTGGTTTTGTTGTCGGTGGCTTGGTGTACATCTTCGCCTCTCAGATAACTGCCTTTTTCGGTTTCCCTCTTGAGTTCGTTCGTTTCTTGCAGATACTTGGTTTTACCGTTCCGTTCATCGTTGTCGATAATGTGTTCAGGCGTTTTTTCATCGCTTCCAAAAAGGTCGGGTATCAGCGTTTCAGCACTCAGGTTCTTGAGAAGGGCGTGTTCCTTCTTGGTCTTGCTTTGATATGGTTATTCGAGCTTGGTCTTGTGTGGCTTGTCGTGACCTACATTGCTGGTAAGTTCTTGCCGCTTGTGTTTGACAGTCTCATGTTCAAGCGTCTGTGGACTGTTCCGAAAGGCACTGTCTCTTCCTTTGCAAAGAAAGAGTGGTTTTATTTTTCCCTTCCCTTGCTTTTTACTGGGATGTTTGCCTTTGTCATCCGCTGGACTGACAATCTCGTTGTTGGTCGTGTGATGACTCCTGAAAGTCTGGGTGTGTATTCGATCGTGTTTTCATTCGTGACGTTATTATCTTTTTTCCAGCGTTCGTTCATTCCGATGTTCATGCCTATCATCACTGAGCATCATGCTAAAGGTGATTCGTCTCATATCTCGTTTTTGTTCCGTAAGTCTTCTGCCTGGGTGTTTGGCTTGTCTCTTCCTATCGCCCTTTTGATGATCGTGTATGGTAAGCAGTTGCTTGTTCTCTTGTATGGCGAGTCCTACGCTGTCGGTCACTTGCCTCTTATGATACTGGCTGTTGGCTTTCTGATCAATGTCGGTAGCGGTCTTGGCAATCAGATCATCATGATGCACAAGAAGACGAAGTATCTCTTCTATGTGAATGTTGGCGTTGCTCTTTTGAATCTTGGTTTGAACATTTCCTTGATTCCTGTGTTGGGTCTTGAGGGTGCTGCTCTCTCGAGTGCTGTGTCCATGGGCTTGCAGAACATCTTGTATTTCCGTATCGCTCGTCGTTTTGAGACCTTATCCTTTGACTGGAGGTATTACTTCAAATTCCTCGTCGCTGGCCTTCCGGCAGCTTTTATCGCGCGTTATATCTTTCACTTTGGCTTGAATAAGATTTTGGCTGTAGTGCTTTCTCTTGGCGTGTATGCTGGCTTGTATCTTTTCTTGTTGCTTCTCATGAGAACCTTCACCAAAGAGGATTTCAAGGTGCTTTTGATGTTTGAGAAGCGTTTGCATCTTAACTTGAAGTTCATCAAGAAAATCGTCATGAGGTTTTATTAGATATACATGGGAAAGGATGATAAAAACGGGATCTTGCCTACCTTTCTTGGTCTTGGTGTCCAGAAAGGCGGGACCACCTGGTTGTATGAATTGTTGAAATCCCATCCTGACGTGTATTTGCCTGAGTATCGTAAGGAAATGCACTTCTTCGATAACGATGAGTATTATTCTCGTGGTCAGCGTTGGTATCGCTCGTTCTTTCCCTCAAGGAAAAAAGCTGTCGGGTTTAGTGATGTCGGCGAGATCACGCCAAAGTATATCTTTGATGAGAAAGTTCCTGCTCGCGTCAAGAAATACTTGCCTCATGCAAAATTTATTGTCGTACTTCGTAACCCTGTCGATCGTTTCGTTTCCGCGTACAAATACGGTGTCCAGAACGGTGCCACCTGGTCGTTTTCCCGGTTTTATCATCATAACAGAAACGCCTTTGAACGAGGCTTGTACTCAAAACAGCTTGAGCGGTGGTTTTCCTATTTTTCTCGTGATCGTTTCTTGATACTTTTCTTTGAAGAGGCGATCGAGGATCCTGAAGTTGCCAAGAGGCAGTTGTCCGAGTTTCTCGATGTGAAACGGAGTGGGTTTCCTGACAGTGTGTCTAAGAAGAACGCTTCTTTTGACACTCGCTTCAAGCGTCTGTATCGCAGGATAAAGAAATCGAGCAAATGGCTTCGGCGCAAAGGTCTTGACATCGTTGTAGAAACCCTCAAACCGGTCATAGAACGACTCTTTGCCAAAAAGACTTCATCATACCAGATTGACCAGAGACTTGTCAGACAGCTCTACCGTGATTATGAGAATGAGATAGCTCGTCTTGAAAAGCTCCTTGGCAGAGACCTTTACATCTGGAGAGAGCAGAAATGAAACCTGCGTTTGACTTATTCTAATTTCTT
>JBKGYN010000002.1:0-81983 GCA_046546105.1 Candidatus Woesearchaeota archaeon
GCCCTCTCTCCAACTTTCTTCTTGCTCTTCACAGCTCTCTGTATCACTTTTGCCAAACTCTTCTCGCTTCCAAGCTCAAACACAAACCCGTTCTCGCCGTCAGTAACAAGCTCTGTATTCTGTGCTATATCTGACACCACACACCTCAAACCAAGACTCATCGCCTCAAGCAGTGAATTACTCATGCCCTCCTTTCGTGACGGCAGCACATAACAATCCGCTTGCGACAAATAACTATACAATCTCTGCTTATCGTTTACCTTCCCTGCAAACACTACCCTTTCCGAAGCAATCCCTTCCAGTCGCTTCCTATCACTTCCCTCTCCAATGAGCAGTATCTTATAAGTTTTTGGCAACCGCTCTCCAGCACGCACCAGCGTATCAAGACACTTCTGCGCGTGCAACCGCCCGTGATACACGACCACCGTATCTTCCTTGCCAAAACCGAACTCCTTGCGCACATCATACTTCTTGCTCGTTGTCATGCTTTTCATATCGATCGCATTAGAAAGCACCTTTATCTTCGACCGTGACACCTTGTTCTTCTCAACCAGATACCTCACCAAGCTCTGTGAATTCGGCACATACAGTGAAACCAATCCCTTGCTGATCCTATCGAGGAAATTCAGCACCTTCAAATCAGAATGATCATTTCGAACCGAATTGACAATCTTTCTAACGCCAAACATCCGACCGAACACTCGACCAAATAAATTAGCGTGAATGAGATACGTATCAATCACATCCGGCTTCTCTCGTCTCAACACCTTCCTGAAACGCCAAATCACAGAACACAAATTGAACTTCTTCAGACCCAGGTAATACACCCTCACGCCCTTCTCTTCAAGCAACACTCCTGTATCATCATCATCGGTCAGACTAATGACAAACACATCGAAACCTACGCGAGGCAGCACTTTCAAGAGATGATTCTCCGCCCCGCCAGTCCCCAGTCCTGTGATCACAACGCCGACCTTCATATACTCTTCAGAAACCTTCCAAAACCCTTTTTAAACCTTTTGAAAGAGTGTTTCTCACACCTTCTCTTCAACGATTCTCCTGAACTCTTCAAAAGACGGATATGTGCTTGTCAGATGCACAAGCTCGCTCTCCCATATTCTTTCTTTCCGTTGTATCTTTTTCATGAGCGCTTCCTTGGAATATTGTTCCTCGTATAAGTGCAATTTTCTCGTGACAAGCTCCTCATCGACCGGTATCCCTCTCTTGAGCAAATGATATGTGTCATACCCGTCTCTCGCTTTATCTCGTGTGACAAGCGCTCGTATCTTTTCGGCCTGTTCTCAGAAACGTTTGTAAAGAATATTTGTATACAGAACATATAGTCAGGTTTATATATATGAAATTACTCCACATATATGTGATATAATATGGTGCAAGCCGTTATAAACATACCTGATCGTTCCAATAGGGTTTTGAACATTGTCAAGGCTAAATACGACCTTAAAGATAAGAGTCAGGCGATACGGATGATTATTGAAGAATACGAAAAGACTATGCTTGAACCAGGGCTTCGTCCTGAATTTGTCGAGAAAGTGAATGAAGCTCGTAAAGGCACATTCTCCTCTTATGAAAGTGTCGATGACCTTGATGATGACATCCGGAAATGATTTTTATTGTTAGGGGTAGTGTGTATGCGTAGTTTTGAAGTCAGTGACTCGTTAAGAAAAGAGTTGAAGAGACTTTCCAAGAAAGACAGCTCTCGTTACCGTGCTGTTCTCAAAAAGATCGAGGAAATCATACGTTGTCAGGATATCTCTCATTACAAGAATTTGAGAAAACCATTGCAGCACTTGAAACGCGTTCACATTGACGGTTCTTTTGTATTGGCTTTTGAACACTCCATGTCTGAAGACACTGTTCGTTTCATCAGTCTCGATCATCACGATGACGCTTATCGTTAGATGTTCTTGTTTTCACATCCCTTTCAACACCTGCTTTACCATCCGCCTCGTCTCTTCCAGGAGAAACGTCCATCCCAGCGCCTGATCCTTAGCGATATACTGGTTTGTCGAATTCCCTATATACTTGATGTTTCGCGTCATCCTCTCAAACCGATCACTTATCTCTTGCGCTATATCATTGACCTCATAAAATACGCATAATTCCTGGAGTGTCGTTTTCACCTTCTTCTCATCGTACTCCTTTTTCAGCGCGTAGAATAGGTCATACAGATCTTTTCCTTCCTCTCGCCGTGCTAATGCCACTATCTTTCTCGCGATAAGGCTTTCCAGTGTATACGTCCTAAACACGACGTTATGTCCTTCAAGAAATGGTGAGTGCAGTTCATGAAGGCCTGTTTCCCCTATCAACCCATCGTGTCCGAGGTAGAATTCCACTTGTATCCTGTCGTTCTGCTCTAGCTCGTTTCTGTAATAGCAATCGAAGCGCAACGTCTCATTCATCAATCGTGGCTTTCTCACATCAAACCCTGTGATCCTATTCATCTGCCCTGTAAGATACTCTATCGTCCGCTTTCGATCCGTCGTGATGATATCCACATCGATATCTTCTGAAAACCGTCCTGTATCCTTGAGAAACCCTCTGTTGAGCGCAGTTCCTCCTTTCAGGACAATCTCTTCCTTGAAAATCAGGTATGATTGTGTCATCAATCGCGTCAATCGCTCTTCCTTGCAGATGAACTTCTGACCGATCCCCTTCTCCATCGACAGTCGTCGCACGTCTTTCAATTCCACTCTCTAACACCTGTATTATCCATGATCTTCCACTCATTATCATACGTGTAGGCTGTGCTTGTATCGCTGACCAGTCTGCAATTGTTTTTCACGTGCGCTTTCAGCTCTCGTATGACTTTGCGCGGGACCTTTTTCCCTGTTTTCGTGAGCAAATACCCTATTTTCTGATACAGCGATCCTTTATCGAACAGCTCCAGATACTCGAGCAGTCGCTTCCAGTTCAATTCGCTTTCCTTGAGCGCTCGTGCTATGACTGTATATCCTCCTGCTCGCGTTGGGTGTGACAAGCAGTCAAGCAGTGTTTTTTCCGTATCTGTCACGAAGATTCCTTCCCGTTGTTCAATGCCGAATTTATGCGTTGTCGTCGTTGCCTTGATAGTATATCTTCCTATCTGCTTTTCAAACGGTCTTGTTTCGACCTGTATATAGATGACGTTCGGCTCGTACTCGAGAACACCGTGCAGGTGTAGTGCGCTGATATAGCCAACAACTCCTTTCATTGCTTTCGAGACGACCTCGTACGGTCGTTGCAGGAATGCTTCCTGTGAGAGTAATACTCCTTTCTTGAGTCGTATGAAATAGCCTTTCTTGACCAATCGGCTGAGAGTCTCATTGGCTTGTTCCAGATAGGTGTGTGCTTCTGATGTCCTGATTATCTCGCTATGTTCTAAGGTCGATAACGCTTCCTGCTCTCGAAACGTCAAATAGTTTTTTTTTACAGGATAATCTTGTTTGGTCATATGATGTTACAAATAAAAACTATTATTTATATGTTGTGTTTTTGTTGTGTGGCTTGAATAACAATGCTGTTGTATTGTAATAAAGCAATACTTTTATTGTATGAAAGCAATATATTGGCGAATCAAGAAGCAAATGATTTATCTAAATGACTTAACCCTTGGTTTTAAACACGAAAAACGTAAAACGGATTATTTCAATACGAAACTACAGAAAAAATCAAACAAGCTAAAGCGGAAACATCATTGCTGAGGGCAAAACGATGTTCAGAACAAGTATTGCCTTCACTCGTATAACTTCTCATACTCCCTTGCCAGTTTCTCCCAATCGAACTTTTTGATTTTCTTCTTGGCCGCCCGTCCCATCTTCTCACGCAGCTTTCCATCCTTGAGCTTCTCCACAGCGGCGACAAACTCCTCGACCGTCTCCATCGTGCACAGATACCCTTCCTTCTCATCCTCGATAAGATCCGGTATGCAGGGCGTATCTGTCGAGACAACCGGTTTTCCCGCTTGCATCCCTTCCATGACGATCCCCGGCAGTCCTTCCCCTCTGCTTGGCAAGAACACCACGTCACTCGCTTTCAACAATCCCGGAATATCCTTTCTCCAGCCCAGGAACTTCACTTGCCCTGCCACTCCTATTTCTCTTGCCATCCGTTCGTATTGTTTTCGCTTCGGACCCTCGCCAGCAAGCACTAGTTTCACCCCTGTGACGTATTTCACCGTCTCGAGCATGATGTCGATCCCTTTGCGAGGTACCAATAGCCCGCCGTAGAACAGCATGACTTCATCCTTTTTCACGCCAAGTGCCTCCCTGTCTGCAGCCTCCACCTTTTCGAACTGCTTCTCATCAACCCCTGTGGGGATCACGCGTATCTTTCTACTTTTCACCCCTGCTCGTTGTGCGAACGGAACCAGGCTCTCTCCATAGAGATGCACCTTATCCGGCACACCGAACACGAACCATCCCTTCATCTTATAGAACAGCTTGAACAACCGATCCATCACCTTCCCGGCAGAAAACGATAGCCCTGGAAACGTATCGCAGCTGATGATAAGCCGTTTCTTTGCAGATAACAGCTTGACGAGCATGACAAAGAACGTGTTGAGATAGAAGAACGTCCACATGTGGATGACATCATAGCGTCGGAACATCCGGATCACATTGATAAAGAACATCGGGCTGATCGGTATCGGCCACTCGAAATTCCCTGGAAGACTCACCGCCCAGTATGTATGCACCTTTGCCTGTTGCAATTTTTTCGTGTGGTGTAACTTCATCCCTTTAGAAAACGGCCTGACCGGAAGCAACACGCCGACATCATTCTCCTTGCCGAAGCGTTCCACCAACTCTGATAATGGTCGTTTGACAAGAAACGTCGGATTCACATAGCAGATTCTCATTTTCTTCGTGTGCGCCCTTTAGCGAACTCTTTATAAATCTTATTCAGGTCGATTCCTTGTTCTTTCTCTTTGAAACTCTTTGCAAATACTTCGTATCGTAGTTTTCCCGTGAAAGGGTGATTTTTCCTTTGAAGTGTTTCAAGGACTTTTTCATGCTCTACATCCTCTTTATATTTGCACTCTCCGAGAAGAGTATGGCTTGATGCGATTCCTACGATATCTATCTCTTCTCCTTTGGCGAAATAGCTTCCTACTTGCCTGTAGCTTCCCGTATGGATGAGGTATTCCTTGCACACCTCTTCAAAGACACTTCCCAGGTATTGTTGCAATCCGTCCTCGATTTCCTGTAGCACGACATCTGCTCTTCGTTCTTCAAGCAGCATCAGGTTCGGATAGATGAATCGGAAATAGAACCTGAAGAAATTATCCCTGAAGTCATAGATGGTGTTTCTTGACATCTGTTTTTCATGGATGGAGTGTTTGCGTGTGATGATCTGGAGTGTTTCGAGTGTTTCCAGATATCGTGGCAGGATCGTGACTTTAAGGCCTGCCTCGTTCGCTATTTCGCTCAACCTGTTCTTGCCTTTGGATATTGCTTCCAGTATCGCTTTATACTTTTTCGGTTCTCTCAATTCCTGGTTGAGGAGGAAATCGACTTCCTCGAAGAGGTATTGTTCCTTTTCCAGGATGCGTTCCTTGATGTTTTGTAGGGTGCTTTTTTCCTGTTCGAACTGATTAAGGTATGCTGGTATGCCATCGAGCACCCCGTAGATCTCTATTAGTTCCTTCATCGTTTTTCTCGGGAAGAATCGGATGATCTCTGGCAGTGAGAACGGGTTTATTTTCATCTGTCCCGTTCGTCGCCCGTAGAGCGGGCTCTTATGTGCCAAGACCTCGTCTTCCATGATGGAGACGCTCGAGCCTAGCAGTATGAGCATGATGCTCGTGTCCTGTAATTCTTCATCTATGATGGATTGGAATTGGCTCGGTATCGTCTTATCTTCTTGAATGAGAAAAGGGAACTCGTCTATCGCAATGACATACCTGCCTTTGATGTGTTTTTTGATGAACCTGAAGCTCTCGTGGAATGTCTTGGTCTCCTCCGGGAAGATGTTTTTCTCTCTTGCGAACTTGTTCGTGAGCGCTTGCGGTTGCTCTCTTGTCTTTTGCGCGAGAAAGTATGTTCCGTTGCGGGTCTTGAGGAATTCTGTGCAAAGGGATGTCTTCCCAACCCTTCGTCGCCCGTAGATCACTATGTTTTCGAATCTATCGCTTTCATATGCGCCTTTGAGAAATCCGAGTTCTTCAGTCCGGCCGATAAACATTATTATCGTAATAATTATTATCGTAATAATATATAAATCTTTCGTCACTCGTCATTTTCTTCTCTTGAACTTGAGCCGTAGCATCTTGAAAAACACGTTTACCGCCTGCTTGAAACTCCCGTGACCTTTAGACAGCGTCTCATCAGTGTAATTCACGATGATAGGCACTTCCTTGTACCTCAGCCTGTTCCTGCGTATCTCGGAAATGAACTCGCTTGCATGCTCCATGCGATCGCTCGTGATGCGTATCCTGGAGGCTGCCGTGCGGTTCATGCACCTGAAACCATTGTGCGCATCCGTGAGCAGGATCCCGTAGAACACCCATTGCACCACCACGGCGATCTTGAGTGTTATCACCCTGCCGAGCGGCATCTTCGTCTTGCCCTTGAACCGGCTGCCCAGGGTGATATCCGCTTTTCCCTGCACGACTGGTCGTATCATCTTATCAAGGTCTTCCACGCGGTGCTGCCCGTCACCGTCAAAAGTCACGACATAGGAATAGCCTTGCTTGACCGCATAATTGATGCCGTTCCTGAGCGCTGCTCCCTGGCCTTTATTCGCCTTGTGCTGTATGAGCATCACGCCTTTCTCGAGATACGGCTCTACTCGTTTCACCGTCCCGTCCTTGGACGCGTCATCGACGACGACCAAGTGCTTATACCTTCTCTTGAGAAGCTCGTCGAGCACCTTCTCGATAGCGTTCTCCTCGTTATACGCTGCTATGACTATCGCGGTCTTGTCTTTTGTCTCTCGTTCCATCCTTGCCTCGTGTTCTTGAGAAATCTCTTTTTAAAGTTAATGAAAAAATAGTCTTTCAGGAGCGTTCTCTTGTAAGAGATTGGAAAAAAGAAAATAGGATCCTGCCTCTTTACTCGAGACAGCTCCATGTGACATTCCACGTCGAGATCTTCGCTCCTGTCACCTGCGTCCGTTCATCGAACTGCTCAAAGCACTCGCTTCCCTGCCCATCGAGATAGAACAGCCTTGTGAACGTGCTTGTCGAGAGCAACGGATCGCTTGCTACGATCTTGTCGCCGGTATAGATGAGCGAGAATCCTGATGTCTGCCCGGAATACTCTTTCTCTTTGACAGTGCCGTTCTCGACATACACGAAGCTCTCCGGTTTCACCGTTCCCTCGCCTGTGTCGATATCCAGCTCGTAGCTTGTCTTATTGATGCTCATCCGCATTTCTCCTTGCTGCGTGGAGAGCACGCATTGCGAGTTGTTCTCATCGACATCCTGGCATCGTCCTTCGCCCATGAAGCTTGGCCATGGCGCTATCCAGTCGTTCGCCTCTGTCGATTGGATGTCGTAGTAAGTCTGGCTTGCCTTGTTCTGGTCGAGCCCGAATTTTTCTTGCAGGTGCGCGGTGCCTTCGCCCTGGCTCATCTCGTTGACATCCTTGTACATCGCTGCCTTGTCGAAATCCCAGTTGCCGAAGTGCGCCCATACGCCTGACTTGCCCACCATATCTTCTGAAGTGATGTAGTAGTTCTGTGGCGCGTCACAGTGCGTGTATCTCATCACATGATCCGCTTGGCTCTCTGTCAGCCCTTTATCAAGAAGAGTTTGCTTTGTCTCATTATGTTCCATCACGACGACATCGTTGAGCGTGTCGATACTCTCTCTCGTGTCGTTATCGAGATACTCGTTGAGTGTGTAGAACGCGTTGTTGTTCCCGCAATCGACCATGCGCAGGATTCCTGCGGCGTGTTGTTCATCCTCTGTAGCGAGGCTTCGTCCGACCCAGTAGGCCATGTGCCTGTCCTGCCCGCCGCCGTCAAAGGTCACGCGCCGGTCTGCCACTGTGATGAACTGGTGTCCGAAATCCCACCATGAGTTGATGATGCTGTCTTCCGGAGTCTCTTCCTTGATCTTTGTCAGCGTCTCCCACCACGCATCGTTCATCGATGGGATCTCGTTACGCGCTTGCGTGTGCGCTGCACTGATGGGTTGTATGAGTATCGCCGCCATGATGACAAGCACGACTGCTTTGGCTGCCCAGCTGCTCACTTCCTTCTCCTTGGACGCCCAGTTGCCGACCCAGTTGAAGATCGTCCCTGCAAACACGCCGAAGGCCACGGCGAATGCTGGCACGAGCAGTAGGTTGAACCTGATCCCTCTCGTTGACGCGAACATCGTCACGGCAAACCATGCGATCAGGATGAATGCGAACCTGAAATCTTTCTTGCCGTCCTCGTCTTTCTTGAGAACTGTGAACACGATTCCTGCCACTGCTGCCAAAAACAGGAGTGTCCCTCCCATCTGCGCGATGGTTTCGGGAACGGTGGCTGGGTTGAGCTCTGCCACAGTCGTCTTGATGTTGGGCCAGAGCGTTATGGTGGCCACGTCCTTGATCGCCATGTATTTGAACGGTGACAGGATGCCGCTCCAGAATGTGCTTATTCCTTTGAACAGGCTGATGAAGACTACTGTTCCCACAAGATAGCTCGCTCCTGTATAGATCGTTTTGACAAACGCTGGTTTCTTGAAGATATTTCTCACGTCCTTCCAGTTGACGACCAGCAGGTACACTAGATACGCGGCCACTCCCGCGCCTATGATGTAGAAGATGAAAAACCATCTCCATACGAGCGCGAACACTGCCGTTGCAAGCCCTGCTCCCAGTGAGAATCCTATCTTCTTGCGAAGATCGGTGCTTCTGAATGCTATGAGAAATAACCATGCGATAAGCAGTGGGAAGAGCACGTTGTAGGGATCCGTATCCGAGAATCCTCCCACGGTCCGTGTCAGGAAAGACTTATGCACTGCCAGGAGCGCTGCTGCAAAGAACCCGCCGACATTGCCTGCGAACATCCGTCCGATGAAAAACGCTGGTATGATGGCAAGCGCTGAAATGATGATCGGAACGAAAAACGCGCTTTTCATCACGTCAGTATTCCCGAACCAACTGCTCACCTCGTGCACGGCCACGATCATGTGATCGTGAAGCCCCATGCTGCTCGGTCGTCCGATCGGCGCGAGGCGTTGTCTGTCCCAGCTCTGTTCTTTCGAGAAATTCGTATTCATGTCCGCATCCTGCACTTCTTCCGGCACGCCGTGCTCCCCGCCGATGTATGTGGTTCCTGCGTGCCCGTATTCAAAGTAATTCTGCGCGTGTCTCAAATAGAAATATGGGTCGATGGCAAGGAGGTATGTTTGCCCGTCATCGTTTTGCAGCCGGCTCCGGAACTGTTTTGCCGTATTCTCTATCTGTGTCTTGAACATCTCTTCTTGTTGCTCATAAACTTGCTGATACTGCTTGTTCACTTCCGATTGCAATTGTTCTGGCGGCAGGTTCGGATATTGCTTTTGCAGTTGCGCTTGCAGGTTGCTTTTCACCTGGTTTTCCACGCTCTCCTCTGCCCACTGCTCTGCCACCGGCAGGTGTGCGGGATACATCCTGAAAAACGTTCCCAAGGCGATCGCGACTAATAGCAGCACCGTGATGAGGATGACTTCCTTGCGCCGCGTTGGCTTTGTTCCCGTTGCCGCGTGTCCTGCGTTTGCAGAACGCTTCTTTTTCGAATGTGCTGTGCCGTGTTTGTGTACCATTGCTATCTCGACCTTTGCGTTACAGAATGTTCATGCGTGGACCTTTATCCTTGATGGATTCCAAGCAGATGGACTTATATTTATATACTTTTTTGTAGTCCGTTCACAGCAGAGTCACTTCTCCTTTGAGAAAGTGTTTGAGCGAGAGCTTCCAGTACTCGCTGTTTCCCATCAGTCGGGGCATGATTCCTGTGAGCTCTTCTCGTGTCTTTTTCGATAGTACTTCTGCATGCCTCTTGCTCGCTTTGATGAATGCGTCCCACTCGTCATTGCTGAACCTCTGGAGGAAGTTATGCACTATGAAATGCGTGTATAGTTCGCTTTTCAGCCCGTAAGCGCTCTTTCCCGCTGCAAATCGCGAGGCCGCTTCCATTCCTGGCAGGATGCCTCCTCCTGTCGTGTTCTTGATATGCCCTGCCGCATCTCCGAAAAGCCTCACGCTCACCCCGTCTCGTTTCAGCGCGGTGCGTGAGAATGGCTTGTGCAATGGTATCGGGCCGTGCTGCGTTTTGATCGTCTGTCCTTGGAATCGTTTGAGGAATCTCTCGAACTCCCTGTTTGACCCTCCGGCTACGCCGACCCGTATCACTCCTGTGTTTTCTGGAATGCTCCATGCATAGCGGCCGATGTGCGGGTAGAATGTGATCGTATCCCCTGGGTTTTTCACCTTCACGTGTGCCTGCCACCCCATCATCGTATCCGGCTTCCGCAACTCATGCATTGTATTCACGCGTGAGTGTGGTCCGTCAGCCCCGTAAAGCTGGGAGCTTTGCACCGTGTAGCGTTTCTTGCTTTCCAAATCCTTGAGCGTGTGTTTCTCCCCGGCACTCGAGATATATTCTGTGCGGTTCCTGATCTCGATTCCCTTCGCCATTGCCTTCTCGGCGAGTCGTTTTTCGAACGCTTTGTTGTCTATGACGTAGTTGTGCTTCTGTTCGAGCTCGAAGCGCTCCCTCGGCCCTTGCACGACCGTCTTTGTAGGTTTGTTCACAAGGATATCTTGTATATCCTTAGCATTCAAATACCTCTTGATCTTATCCGTGAGAAGCCCCGCGCACCTGACATCCCCGCCTATCTCGCGTCCTCGGTCGATAAGGATCCCTCTTTTCATCTCTCTGGCGAGGTGGAGTCCTACCGGTCCTCCGCCGACGATAAGTGGCTGCTCTGTCATCATTCTTTGCGTGCGCCAGCCGCTTTTTTAAAATATATGGAAAACAACTCGATCAATAAAATCGTCATCACACAGTCACAACATAATGGAAACTTTTATATATTCTTTTGTATCTCTCTAGTGGTATAGTATTATAGTGTGCTTAGCAGGAAACGTTCGCGTTGGCAGGGTTGCGATATCTGTCAATGGCGATGAAAACGAAACATTTATAACTACTATTTAGTGAACACATATTGTGTTTCCTTGGCTGCGTGTTATTGACACCTATATATGATATTCAAGGAGGATTTGCTTATGGCTGGAGAATTTACACGGAAATGGAATGACTTTTTCGAGACTAATGGCAAGAAGCTTCGTAACTGGGGCTTTGGACTTGTCGGTGCTGCGATCATTGGCACTTGTGGTTATTTCGCATACGACCACTTCCAGGATCGTCTCGAACAAAAAGATGAGGTTGTCAATGGGTATGAGACGATCACCATACCTGCAAAAGATAGCACTATCAACGCTCTCATGGGTTCTAACGACAACCTCCGTACAGTCATAGACTCGCAGGATGTCGTTATCACGAATATGGCTTATGACCTCCTCGGACTCGGTAATGTTATCTCTATGCAAAGTGATCACATCGACTCTCTCAAGAGCTGGGGGGTTTTCAACGAGAGTGATATCTCGAGTATCTGCTTGACCGCTGGAGCGATCAACGAGAAGCTCGATTCTGGTCATTACAAGTCTCAAACTGCTAAACATATGCTTGACACCGGTGATTACGAGGTCGGTACAGAACCTGTCAAGACCGTGAGTGACAAGGCTTATCAGACGCTCACCTCACAACCGGGCGAGGGGCAAAAAGCCCTCGAAGACATTGCTGCGCAGGATGATGCCGCGCCTTCACGTGATGAGAAAACAGGTGGTGAGCCTTCAAAGTCCTACGAGAACGCCCGTGGCAAGACTGCTCCTGCAAAGGAGAGTTTCGAGTCCATGAAACGTCTTTACAACAACGTCGAGGATGGCAAGCACTACAGCGGTCAGGAGTTTGACGCTTTGAAAAAAGCTGGTGGCGACACTGGCGGCAATTACGATAATAATTGATTATATGTGTTATTTGGGGGATTGATGATAAAAATGGTACGGAACATTGGAAAAAAGATTATGACAACAGCTGCACTCGCAGCAGCGGGAATAGGTAGCCTGTTCGCACAGGACAGTGGCTTGAACAAAGTGCTCGAGCAGCGCGGATTCTATGATGCGCTCAACAACCAGGCAAAGGTCTATGACTTACCTGCCGAGTCTGTCAAGAACTTCGCTGACAGCTACATCGCGCAGATCGCGCAGGACCCTTCTCGTGTCACCTTCACGGATACGGTCAAGGCTCGTGGCGAACCATCGGTCGAGAGCAAAGCTGCCATGGTCAAGCGTAACAGTGATCGTGACGTCAACCTCCTGACTGAATCGACTCGTCCTGCGACGATGGAGGAAGTCAAGAATTTCCAGCTCCATGTCGATGAGAATCGTCTTGAGGACTATCTTCGCAGTAACGGTGTTGATGTCCCTCAGGATGATGCGTATATGGATGCGCTCCAGCAGGCTAACATCGCTGTCATGGACACGACCTCTGAAACAAGTCCTTCCCAGGAAAAAGAGCGACCTGCAACTGACACTGTTGACAGTTACGTTGTCGCTCTCGGTGGGGGTCTCGCTGACGCCAATGGCGAGCTCGCAGGTTCTGCGTCTCTGCGTGCCCGTATGCTTGATGCTGGCAAGTTCAACTTGTACGCTTCACTGACCGGGATGTTCGGCTCTTCAAGGGCAAGCGATATTTCCGAGACTGAAGAGCAGGAGATGCAGTTTCACGAACCTTCTATGTTCGAGGACACTTACATGGGTGAAAAGACTATCACTGAATACGAGGCTGATCTCACTGAAAAAATCCTCGGCGACTTTTCTCTGACTGCTGAATATGAGCTTGGCGGTGGATTCGCGGTCGGTCTTGGTCCGACGGTCATGTTCGGTCAGGAAACGTATACTAACCAACGCTCTCTGGAGACTCTCGAGACTTACGTCGGTAACGAACCCGACGAAGCCGCGATGACGCAGAACGGCTTTGAAGAGGGTTCTTGGCAGGATAGCGATTTCAAGAGTGACGATGTCAACGCGATGCTTGGTGGCAATCTCTCACTGCGATACGATCGTCTCTCCGTTGATTTCAAGGCGGCTGCTGATAAGGGTAACCTTGTCAAAGGCGTGAGTCTGCTGTATAATTTCGGCAACTAGATGCGCGTGTCCTTTGAGCGCATAGTTTATTTTTTTATCTCTCGCTCATTGAATATATATCCGCGTGCCTTGCCCTGTGGGACGACCATCAGCCCACAGCGAAAACAATACTTCTTTTAAGAAGCGACACTTAGTTTCCACTAAAAAATGGTTATGATTTCGAAACATTTAAATACGTGTTTTGAATGGTAATGAAACATAATACCTTTATGTTTAAAAAAACATTGGGGAGGACTTTAAAAATGGCTATGAATAAGAAACCAATAAGTGTTTTCGCTTTGGTCCTGCTACTTTTTTCCCTCGTGACCGTGGGATCCGTAGCTGCGCAGGATCAAGTCGATCTTGAGGTTGAATACTTGAGGATTGATGGCGAAATGCACGATCCCTACGATGAAACCGATCAGGTTCTTGAAGTGGATCGTGGTCAGAAACTACCTATCAAGGTGAAGCTTGAGGCGCTCTCGGATGTTGAGGATGTCCAGGTTTCAGCAAAGATCGCTGGCTATGAATACAGCCAGTATGAGCAGGACAAGATTTTCCAGATGAGCGATACCTTCGATTTGAAGGAAGGTCGTGTGGATTACGAAGAGCTTGAGCTTGAAGTTCCTGTCAAGATCGATACTGATGATATCAAGCTTCGTATCTATGTTGAGAACAAGAACGGTAACACGTATGTCAAAGAGTACAACCTTGACATCGTCGGTGTCGAAGAGGAAGGCGCTGTCATGATCAAGGAAACCTCTCTCAGCCCATCCGATACTGTGATGGCTGGACGTGCACTTTCCGGTCTTGTCGTCGTGGAAAACGTCGGTCGTAAAGACCTTGATGACGTCACTCTTATCGCAAGCGTTCCTGCTCTTGGCATCCGGGATGCAGAAACTCTTGACGAGTTTGAAGTTGATGATGTTGAAGCTTTCGAGAAGATTCTTCTCAGGTTCCCTGATGACGCGAAGCCTGATGAGTACAGGGTTGATTACACCGTCAAATTTGACGAATATGAATCCACCACTGTCTCTGACATGGTCACTGTCACTGAAAGCGATGATGATGAAGATGAAGATGAAGAAGGCAAGACCACGGTCTCTGTGCCGAGTAGCCGGGATGTCGTTCGTGGACAGACTGGTGCCGTCTATCCGGTCACGATCAGCAACAGTGGTAGCAGTGCTAAGACCTTCGATCTGTCTGTAAGTGACGTCGACAAATGGGGATCTGTCAATATCGATCCAAGCGAAACTCTCGTTGCTCAACCTGGAGAAAGCGCTACCGCTTACCTCTATGTCTCCGCTGATGAAGAAGCTGAACTCGGTGATAAGTCATTCACCTTGACAGTGTCAGGGGATGATGAGCAAAAGACTATCCCTCTTTCAGCACTTGTCACTGGCGATGATGCTTCCAGTTGGGATGGTGTGACTCGTGCGCTTGAGATCGGTCTGATCGTCCTTGTGATCATCCTGATCCTCATCGGACTCATTGTTGGTTTCAACAAGCTCCGTGGATCTCGTGATGACGAGGATGACGACGCTAAGACCTACTACTAGGGGTCTCTTTTCTTTTTTCTTTACCTTTTTTTTCAGCTTGCCTTAAAAAATGCTTTTTAGCATCTATGATTTATTGGGGGACGGGACATGCAACATTCAACTTTTTTCAAGACTTCGCTTCTTATTCTTGCCCTTGTATTCTCGCTTCTCGCCCTCATTCCGCACGTTCAGGCTCGGGATTCTATTGATGTGGAGAATCGAAGCGTCAATGCTGATTTTGAGATAAGTGCTTCTTTCAGGACATTGTCCTTATGCGAATGTGCGACCTCCACTCAGAACCTACAGGTCTCAAACCCTGGCTCTTATCCGATCACAGTCCATCTCGAGAGCGAGAATGGCTATGTCCGTTTCGCGCAGAGTGAAGTTCAGGTAGATCCTGGTCGTACCGAAACGGTCATCGCCTACATCAAAGCGCCGTGTGACGCCCCTGACAAGGACACTATCCTTATCAAGGCGACATCTTCTCTTGGTAAGACCAAAGCTTTCACTCAAGATATCGAATTTTCCAACTGCCAGAACCTTCGTGCTGGTCTTGCTGAACGTGAAGTCAACGCGAGCGTCTGCCAACCATTCTCCACCTCCTTGACCGTCAAGAACACTGGTTCTTTCAGGGAGACTTACGAGATTGCTGCTGCTGATTTCTCCGACTCTATCGTCTTGAGTGAAGACCGAGTGACTCTTGATTCTGGTCAGACTAAGGATGTTTTCATCTATTATAACCTGCCTTGTGACATCTACGGGGAGCATGATGCTGACTTTATCGTCCGTGCTGTGAAGAACAATCGCAAAGCTACTTTGAAGCAGACAATCAACATCCCTCAAGACTATGCATTCTCACTTGATCTTCCATCGCAGATGCCTGTTTGCCAGGAAGATGAAAAATCGGACGCTTTCCGGTTTGCCTTTACAAACGACAATAATTTCACCGACACATACCGGATAAAGGAGGATCTTCCTTCCTTCGCTGATGATGATCTTCCTCTTGTCGGGAGATTTTTTCCTGAGACTGTCACTTTGAAGCCTGGCGAGGATTATGTGAAAAACATCTCGCTCTCCTCTCTCGATGACGTCGATGAAGGAACGTATCCGGTTTCGTTCACCGTGACTTCTCGAAACGGTGACGTGACAAAGACTGCCGCTGGTAACATCTCTGTCTCTGATTGTCATGGCGGGGCGCTGTCTTTCTCTGACACGACCGACAAGCTCTACGCCTGCGCTCGAGATGACTTCTCGAAAGAGTTCACGATCGCTAACACGGGTTCTCAAGATAGTGATTACGAACTGCTCTTGAACGCGCCTGATTTCATGACATTACCTGCTGACAAGCTCTCTCTCGATGCTGGTGAGAACGAGTCTGAAGAGATGGGGCTTGTCATTCCTGATAACATCTCTATGGAATATCCTATTACCTTGGAGCTTTACGGTAAAGGAGGTCTGCTTGACACTGCTGGATTCACGCTCGTTGTCGATGATCGTGAAGAGTGTTACGGCGTCGGGCTTGACGATACCTCTCAGGACATGCTCTATACCAGTGATAACATCACCTTCAAGGTGACCAATGATGGTACTCGCCATGGCATCTACACTCTTGACATCCTCAACGCTTCTGGCGTTCTCGATCTCAGTGCTGGCGAGCTTGGTCTCGGCGCTACGGAGACAAAGACTCTCAATATCATTGTCGATAAGGACGAGCTGAAAAACGCTACTGCTTCTGATAGCGATCTCATCGGCACTGTTGTCGAAAAGACCTTGATGGTCACTCACGAGCAGTCCGGTCTTGTCACCTACGTCCCTGTCACTATCGAGATTGTTGATCATTCCATTTGGCACAAGGCGTGGTCATACCTCGCTTCACTGCCTGCCTGTACGCTCATATTCCTTTCCTTGGCGCTTATCTTTGTCATCTCGCTATTTATTCTTGCCCTGCGCTTGGCTTCCGCGAATCGGTTCTTCGCCGCTCGCTGGCAGGTCCTTCTCTGGGGTTTGGCCCTTGTCATCGTTGCCTTTGCAATAGTCAGTATCATCTATGGCTTTCCTGGGCAAAGCACTTTTTACACGCAATACAACCTGACCACTGACAGCCTCAATCACGTCTTGATGGTCGAGGACAGTTCTTATACTTTCGATTATGATGAGTACTTCTTCGATCCTGACGATAACATCGAGACCTACGGTGTTCGTGATGTCAACGAATCCATCCTTTCATTCAGCATCAACGGTTCTAACCTCACCATTACTCCTGTCGAGGATTGGTATGGTGCTACGGATATCGAGCTATTCGTCGTTGACGAGTACAACGAGAGCGCCTCAAGCGGTCCTGTCCTTGTTGAAGTCCTTCCTCGCGAGGATCACACCGTCGTGAGCTTTTTCAATGCCGGTTGTGAGTACTTCAACGTCGCGATGCTGCTTCTCGTCATCATCGTGATCTTTTTTGCCCTTTCCCTTCCGAAACGTCCTGTGAGCGCTTCCCGGAAAAAAGCTTCTGGGTCGCGGCGTATCACTGCATCGCGGACTCTCTCCAAGCGCAGGAAACGCTCTGTTAACAAGAAGTCTTCCAAGAAGACGAGTAATGCTTCCTCTTCAAAGAAATCCTCTGGCAAGAATGCTAAGAAGAAAACATCGGGTTCGACTAAGAAGTCGTCTTCAAAGAAGACTGTGAGAAAATCTTCTGCAAAGACTTCGAAAACATCTTCGAGCAAGAAGACCGGCGCTAAGAAATCACCCTCAACAAAAGCGGCTGTTTCTGGAGCTGTTGGAAAATCGTCTTCCGAACCTGATTCAGAGAATTCTTCCGCTCAACAAGAGAGTGGCAAACAGGACTCTGCAAAGAGAACCTCTGGCGAGAGACCGGAGCAAGCGCTTGATGACGATCGCAACCAGGCTTCTTGAGCATCATCCTCTTCTCTGGTTTTTTCATTACTCCCTTTTCTCTCCTGTTCTTTGATTTCCTCCTTTCTCAGGGCTTTATGGACTTGTTCTTATCGGTCATCATCCTCAGGATAAATTTAAATACGAGTTGGTGAGACTTCTTTGGTTTATGGCGGGCAGCAAGCTTTCTTTTCCGGTTATCCTCTTGATAACGATAAATAGTATTATGGGTACTGGGATCTTTTTCTTGCCGGCTGTCGGTGCTCGTGAAGCGGGATTGTTCGCTATCATCTCGTGGATTATCATGGGCTTTATAGCTGTTTATTTCAGCATGATCTTCGGCGAACTGGTCAGTCGCTATCCTAAAGAAGGTGGTGTCTACGAATACGCTAAAGAAGCCTTCGGCTTCTTCCCGAGCTTCCTGCTTGGTTGGATGACGCTCATCACTGCTAACATCACCATTGCCATGCTCATGGTCGGTGCTATCAAGTACGTCGGCTCTAACTTGAATAATATTTTCATCGCTGGTCTTAGCATCTTGTTCGTCTTGATCTTCAATTTCATCGCTTTCAAGGGTTTGAGAACCGGTAAAGTGATGCTTCTGACTTTTGCCGGTTTGACCTTGACTACCGTCGGTGGTATTCTGATTCCTGGTCTTGCCGCTTTCAATCCTTCTAATTTCACTGGTTGGCTTTCTCACAGCGCCTTTTCCTCGCTTGATGCAGGTTTTGCAGGTCTGTTCAGTGGCGCTGCCATAGTTTTGGGGACTGTTTTTTTCATTGCTGAGACTTTTTTCGGTTGGGAGACGACCACCTTCCTGGCTGAACAGGTTCGTAACCCTAAGAAGATAATGCCTAAGGCCATGGTCGTAGGGACTGTTCTTATCGCTGTCATCTCTTTTCTCTTCGTCGTCGCAAGCAAGAGTATCTTGCACTGGAGCGAGCTCGCTTCTTCGATAACTCCTTTAGCCGACCTTGCAAGCACTATCTATGGTCCTTGGATTGTTCCCGTGTATAGTATCATGGTCTATCTTGCTATCATAGGTAGTGTCGCTGGCTGGATTGTCGCCGCGCCGAACCTGCTTGTTGCCTTGTCTAAGGATCGTCTCTTCCCTCCTTCCTTTGCCCAGCCTCATCCAAAAACCGGCACTCCTTACAAAGCGATCATCTTCCAGACGATCGTGACTTCCGGTCTTATTGTCGTCGGTGCAGGTAGTTATGAGACCCTCCTTCATCTCCTTGTTCCCATGCTCTTGATAATGTATGCGAGTGTGGTGTTGAGCTTGATTCTCATCCGGAGAAAACACCCTTCTTTTGACGGTTACATCGCTCCTGGAGGCCGTTTCGGTCCTTCCATCCTCATAATGGTCACTCTCGGTCTGATTGCGATGTGGGTTACCAACCAGCCTGATGCAGTGCACACGCTCCAGATAATCGCTGGTTTTGTCATCATCGGCATCCCTGTCTATCTCCTGATGAACTTCCATTACAATCCTCATGCGACTGTCTCTTTTCATAACAAGACTGCTGAACTCTCCCGGCTTTTCGAGCGTCTCTTCCTCCCTTTGAAGATCCGTCGCCGACTCCTCGCCGGTCTGTCTGAACGTGAGCGCGTGCTCTTTCTCGGTGCTGGTTCTGGCGTTCTTATCAAGGAACTTCCTCATCCTGACGAGCACATCACCGTCCTTGAACATTCTGAAGTCCTTGCCAAACAGCTTTCGAAGCGTTTCCCTCACGTCCGTGTCATTTATGACAATCACGCAATCTCTCGGGTCCATCCTTCCATCGAGACTGCGGACGTTCTCATCAGCGTGAGTTTTCTCAGTCACATCCAGGACATCCCTTCCTATCTCAAGCACATCCACAGCGTCCTTCCTGAGAACGCCAAAGTCCGTTTCTTTGATTATGCTGATTTTTACAGGGTCATCCCTAACAGCATCCCTTCTGTTTCAAAGCTTCAGGAGATGTTTCGTGAGCACGGTTTTGCTGTGAAAGTGGAGAAGATCAAAGGCGTCTTATGGTCCTACTTGATCATTGAAGGTATCAAATCTGACTCTGCGGGTTTCTACATCTGATTCTGGTGGGTGGGGGTGATATCCTCATTTGCTTTTGGTGCCTGTCTTTCTCGAAACTTCTGCTGCATATTGACTGGGACGAAAAGATGCCAAATGGGGACGCTGGGATTCCACGAGCTGATTCGTCCAGCTGTACCGGGGTGCGCCTCGCTACTGCTCAGCAGCACGAATTACATCATTGATTGTGCTTAGAGAGGGTGCCAACACTTTTGTGTTGAGCATGTTCAAATACCAGCTACTTTTCAAGAAGAACCTGGGGACGCTGGGATTCCCTTGAACTTTGTGAGAGGGTGCCAACACTTTTGTGTTGAGCATGTTCAAATACCAGCTACTTTTCAAGAAGAACCTGGGGACGCTGGGATTTGAACCCAGATCAGCCGGTATCTTCTGAATAGATTGATAATCATCGCCTTCATAGCCATGAAGACTCATCGCTCCATCCAACTGGAGCCGGCTATTCTGCCGGATTATACTACGCCCCCGTGTGTTCAGGCAGTTGATTTGGAGCCCTATCAGCTTTATAAATATTACTCCCTTCCGTTTCCTTTTTTGTCATTCTCTCTTTCGTGCCTTCATAGAAAGACTTATAAATACTTTTTAACTGTGTCCTTTTACAACACGATTTCATTGTAATGCATTATAGAAAAGGGTGGTTAGTATTAATAAGCGTCAGAAAGAATTGAATGATGATATAGGATCGTATCTTGAAAGGCGTCATTCTGGTGATTCCTCTGGTTCATCTTCTTTTTTCAAGAGAGTGGAGAGTCTGATTCCTTCGCGTGCCGGTTCGGAATCGGTTCCTGATATGCATGATACAGAGGCGACGGTCTATGACAAGCCTAAGAAGAAGCGTTTCTCTTTGCTCTCGATTTTCTCTCGTGGCTCTCGTGATCCGAAAGAATATGAAGAAGGTGATGAGGAGCTTGATGAGAGTGATCGCGAAGGCCTTCAGGAACTTGAGCATGAGATTGATGATGTCGAGCAGCAGTCTGAAGAGCTTGAAGAGAAACGTTCAGGGCTTTTCAGCCGGTTATTTTCCTTTCTTAATTTCGGCGGTCGTTCTCGTGGGGAGTATGAGGAGGACATTCCTGAAGATCAGGTCAAGGAACAGTTGAAAGCCCAGGAAGAGAAGGATTCCTTGTATAAGGAGACTCGTGAGACTCTCAAGATCCTTCACAAGTGGATTAATCGTTTGCCTCCGCAGCAGATTGAGGCCTTCAAGAGATCGCCTGACTTCCAGAAGTATAAGGAATTGCTTGACAAGTATAACCTCATCAAGTGATCCTTTTTTTCTTTCACTATTTTTTTCTCTTGTTCGTATTATTTCATTTCGAAGCCATGATTTCTATTATGTCCAAATGTTTGAGGACATGGTCTTTTCCTACGGGTCGTTTCGTTCTCACGTCGATCGCTTTCACGAAATTCCTGCCGAAGTCGCTGTGTAGCCTGTAGGCGAAGTCCAGCGCCGTTGCATCCTTTTCCATGAGAAAACAATCTGGTAGGACATTGCCATCCTGATCCTCGAGCTTGTTCGCTCCTCCTGGGTGGATGGCCTTGTGCTCGAGTGTCGTGAAGACGACCTCATCAAGAACGTGTTGCACGCCCGTTCCTGTCTCATAGCTGTCAAGAAGTGATGTTCTCAAGAACTTTAGCGCTTGCTTTTGCTTCTCGCTCATCTTCTCCTCGCCTTTGTCCGTAATCGAGAATCCGGTTTCACCAGGAACATAATCGATAAGATCGTTTTTTGCCGCTTCCTTGAGGGCTAGCTCTCCTTCTGCCGAGCATGGGATGATACTGTATTCGGGGAATTGCTTATGGAGTTTCTTGATATTCTTTGGCGCTGTCTTGTGATCGCACTTGTTCGCTGCGATGATCATTGGCTTGCTCTCTTTTCGCAGTACCCTTGATAGGGTTAGCAAATCCTCTTCAGTCCATTCTCGTGCGGGCTTTTTATCCAACCCTGTCATTTTCACACCGTCTTCGGCGATCTCTTCTCTCACGCCGACACCGCTCATCTGCTTGGCGATTGCCTTGTGTATTTCTCGTTTTTCCTGCTGCACGACTCTCGTGAACTTCTCCCAGCCCTTGGCAAGGATGTTCTTGAACCAGTGATCGAGCTCGAGCTCGAGAAACTCAACATCGCGTGTAGGATCGTAGCTTCCTGCTTCCACCGCCTCTCCTCGTTCATTAACGCTGCCTGATGCGTCAATGACGTGTATGAGAGCGTCTGCTTGGTTGAGATCATCGAGGAATTGGCTACCCATCCCTTCGCCCTTGTGAGCATCTGGAACCAGCCCTGCAACATCAAGCAGATCCACTGGCACGAATCGCCACTCCCTTTGCACGTAGCCCATGCGGGGATTGGCCGTCTTGCCGAATTCTTGTGCCACATCCTTTATCTTGACAAAGCCCACTGCCTTGTTAGGGTCGATGGTCGTGAACGGGTAATTCGCGATATCCGCTTCTGAAAGGGTTGCTGCCTTGAAGAACGTGCTTTTTCCGACTGATGGTTTTCCGACGATTCCTATGATCATGATGCTTTCACCGTTGCCTTATCTGGTTTTTCCTGTATCCGGACGCTGCCTTGAAGATGAGGTGTTCTTCTTAAATCTTGTGTGTGCATTTTTTGTGGACAAGTTTTTTATACTCTTTTGTGTTCGTGGATTGCAATGGATCCGTTTTTCACTTACAAGCCATCTCTTCTTTCAGAATTCATCGGTCAGGATGACGCTGTCGATAAGCTGGCCTCATTTTTCTCGGGCTTCTCCAAAGGTCTGGGTCTTCTCCTGTACGGTCCCCCTGGCACCGGTAAGACTAGTATGGTGTATGCCTTTGCCAAACAGGAAGGCTATGACATCCTCGAGCTGAACGCCAGTGATACTCGTAATAAGGCGGGTCTGAAGGATTTCCTTTCCAAAGCCACTGGCCAGGCAAGCTTGTTCGGTCCGAAAAAGATCGTCCTTCTTGATGAGATCGACGGTCTCTCCGGCACGAAGGATCGTGGTGCTGCTGGTGAGATCGTCAAGGCGATTAAGTCTTCTCCTTTCCCTATTGTCATGACGGGTACTAACATCTTTGACAAGAAGTTCTCTTCCTTGCGGAAAGTCTGCAAGAAAGTCGAATTCCCTTCCTTGAAATCTTCTGACATCCGCATGATCCTTGATCAGACCTGTGAGCGTATGGATGTTGATTGTGATTCGGATGTCTTGCGCGCCATCTCCCGTAACGCGGCTGGTGATGCACGGGCCGCTCTTAACGATCTCTTCTCCTTTGTTGTTGTGAAAAAGAGCAGTGTTGACACCCTTGAGGTTCGTCGCCAGACTGAAGTGCTTGGTGACGTGCTTGTGCGTGTGTTGAAATCCACCGATCCGAACGTGGTTTTCGGCGCATTTGATAACGTCGATGAGGATCTTGATAAGATCTTCTTATGGCTTGATGAGAACATTCCTCGTGAGTATAGGAACAGCGCTGATCTTGCAAACGCTTTTGACATTCTCTCGCGTGCCGACGTCTTTTTCGGTCGCATCCGCCGTTGGCAGTATTATCGTTTCTATGTCTATTGTTATCTTTTGTTATCGGTCGGTGTCGCTCTGTCCAAGGAGAAGAAGTATCCCGGTGTTCCTTCTTACAAGCAGCCTACACGTCTTCTCAAGTACTGGCGTGCTAACATCGCGTTTGCGAAGCGTGATTCCATTGTCGAAAAGATCGCGCAGTCCTCTTTTGTCTCTAAAAACCGTGCTCGCAAGGATTGTTTCTACTTTCTGCTTCCTGCCTTGATCCGTTCGAAAGAATTGCAGGAGGAGCTTGACTTGACTGATGATGAAGTCTCTTGGCTTGAGAAACAATCGGTTTGAATCTGCGGACTTGTTCTTTTCTGATAAAGAAGTAATGATAAAAAAATAAAGGAAAAACATGCAACGATCACTGCGTGATCATGCGAGTTGTTCCGGCGTGTAGACTTTCGTCTTGCCGTTGGTCTTGACCTTGCTGCTCATGCCGATGAGATACTTGACATTGCTTTTCTCGCTTGTCGTGAGCAACTCCTTTGACACGCTTCCATCGAAGATGATTGCATAGGCAGCGTTGTTGAGGCTTTTGATAGTGCTTTCCAGCTCGCTGATAGGGATCTTTCCCAACACGTTCAGGCTCTTGTCGAGGATATACGCGCCCCTCGTTCCAATGAGGTCTTCAAGCATCTTGTTGAACTTCTCTTTCTCATCATCGCTTAGCGCACCACTGTTTGTCTTTGCAGCTTGTTGCGACTGACTGTTCGGGGAGCTGCGTCCTCCTTTCTGCGTGTTATCGCTTTGTTTCCTATTGCTCTGTGATCGCTGTTGGCTTTTTCGTTGGTTGTTGCTTCCAGAAGAGCTGCTGCTTTGGCTGCTACTACTATGGTTTTTTCCCTGTACCCCTTCCTTGTCTTCAAGGTGGACTTGTTCGATACTGACCTTTGCCCGGAGTGATTTGTGGATCTCTTTTTTCGTGAGCTCTTCCACTTCCTTGCCTGAAGGTGCCTTGGTCACGAAATCGATTTCCGTGATATTCTGCAGTTCCTTGACGATCAGGTCTCCGCCCCTATCACCATCAACGAAGACCGTGACTGTCTTTTCCTTGCACAGGTCTGCGATAGTTCGTTTCACGCCGGTACCTCCGACTGCCACTGCGTTCTTGAACCCGTATTTGAGCAGGTTGAGTACATCTGCACGTCCTTCCACGACGATGATATCATCAGATTCGTCGATAGCCGGCCCTGCTGGTAGCTTGTCCTTCCCGTAATCCTGGATTTCTGCGACACGCACGGAATAAGCCACCTCGTCAGCGATTTCTTGCGTGTCCGGCGTTGTTGAATCCACTAGGTTCTTGAGGAGTTGTTTGGCCCTTTCAACGACTTGTTTGCGCTTGGAAATCCTTATGTCTTCTATCTTGGTGACTTGGATTTTCGCGTTGCACGGTCCTATACGTTGTATGATCTCAAGAGCTGCAGCGACGATTGCCGTCTCTGCCTTATCCAGAGAGCTCGGGATGATGATTTCTCCGACGGTCTTTCCGTTTTTGGTCTCCGTATTCACTTCGATCCGGCCGATACGTCCTGATTTCTGCATCTCTCGCAGTTCAAGATCCTCGCCGAGAAGCCCTTCGGTCTGTCCGAATACGGCTCCGATGACATCGGGCCTGTCCACAACACCTTCTATTGAAATATTCGAATGGATGATGTACTTCGATGATACTTGTGCAATTTTTGCCATTGCTTTTCAAACCTCCTTGGTAGTTTACTTCGATCTTCTTTCACTCATCGGGAGGCTGCAACGGTTTGCTGGCCGGCTTGTATCTGACAAAGAAGCAGTGTCCACAGTCTCTTCTGCGGGGGCAATCATATCTTAGCATCGGTTGATGCGTTGATTCCATGTGCGCTTTTGCGATATTGGTTATCTGTAGTCGTTGCTATAGGTGCTCTGTAGTTTCTTGTCAGTCTTATCATGCGTTGTGATTGTTGATGTGATGGATATCGTAATTGTGTGTTACGCCTCGCTTCGGTGTTCACTCTGTTTCCTGTCGATAGGAGTTGTGATGTCCTTCGCTTGCGTGCGTATCACGTTGTGATATGATTGTTGGATAGCTTCCTTTGTCATGCGCTCGTGCAATTCATGTGCAGCATTCGCAATGATGAAAGGTTTTGTCTTGCTTGTGACAAGACCTCCTTAAGGATCTTTTTGTAGGTGTCCTTGTTGGATTGTGAGTTCACATGCTCCTTTTCGATAGGAGCTGTCGTTCCCGTCTGCCTCTGTAGTGCAGAGCCGGTGGGAAAGTGAGTTGTTGCCTGGAACACTAACTCCCAGTCTCATTGCTTGACGTTAGTCGTAAGCTCCTATGAGTACTCTCGTGCCAGGCTGTCGTATCCAAGAGTGGCCGAAGATCATCGCATCGGGATCGAACCGCATGCTCTATCGGGACCCATTTGGACACGACGCAGGGTAATATCCGGTCATTTATAAACCTTCTCTCGTTCAAATATATGATAAAAAAAGAAATACTATATATTTTGTATATGCCTTTTTTTACTCGGTCGCTACACTGATGTTCTCATCAAGAACAACGGTCTGGTTCTCCATAGCGCCGTTCATGGTATTATTTTCAGCGATCGCATCCTTATTCTTGTACGTGATTGTCGCATTCTCGCGTAGTTTACTCACATACTCGTCGTAGATTGCTGTAGCTCTCTCCTGGCTGAGTTGTTGCCTGATCGCCGTTCTCACAGGCGTTTGTTCTCCTTCTTGATCGCTTGTCATGTCATCCAGATCGAGATATCCCGCTTCGGACTCGTTTCTTTTCAGGATGACGTGGTATCCGAACTGTGACTTGACGACTTGCCTCTCGCCGATATCCATCTCGAAGCTCGCGTTCTCGAACGCAGGGTCCATGCGATCTCTTGAGAATGTGTATTCGCCGCAATCTTCTTTGCTGCCCAGATCCATGCTGTAGTTTCTCACTAGTGTGCAGAAGTTGCTGTTATTAGTTTCATCGAGCTGTGCGCTGATATTTTCTGCCAGAGCTTCTGCTTTTGCATCTGTTGTCTGATTGTTGACCTCGATAAGGATGTGTCTGACTGTGACTTGCTGTTCCCTGTAGAACTGGTCCCTGTTATTCTCATAATACTCCTCGACTTCTTCATCAGTCACATTCACTTCGCTCGTGTTGAGCTGGTCGAAGAGTTTCGCGATCGTCAGTTGTTTCTGGTATGTCAAGAGGATATCCTCGTATGAAAGCCCTTGCATCTCCAGCTGCTGCTTGAACTCTTCCATGCTTCGTCCTGCCTGGGTGAGTTGTTGATTGACAAACCCTTCGGCTTCCTGTGATGTCGTTTCAAGCCCTTTCTCTTCGGCCTTGTTCAGGAGAAGCTGCTGGTTGACTATATCTTCAAGCAGTGCATCTTTTCCAACCTGTAGTTTCACGTTCGGCGGGAGCGTGTTCCACTGCTTGTTGAACTCTTCCTCCGTGATCGTCTCGCCATCGACCGTGGCAAGTACGGTTTCATTATCTCCTGCCATCGTATCTTCGCTTGAGAAGATATTCTGGAGTGATGGTGTGAGTGCTAGTACTGCAATGACCGCTACGATGACTGTAAGGCCGATGATAGACCATGCCTTCTTGTCAGAGACTGTTTTTTTCTTCTTCGTTCTGTATGTGTCATGCTTCTTTCCTTCATAGACCTTTTTCGCTGTCTTCGAATGTGTTTTTTTCGTTGTCATGTGTTTCATCCTCATCATATGATGATATTAAGGATCCTTCGTTGCCATAGTCCCTGCAGGAGATCTGTTGCGACTTTGCAGGGGATACTGACACTTTCACTGGGTGCTTCTTCCTTATTTAAGTTTTGTTATTTCTGGTCTTCGGTGCCCACTTGTTATTGTATTGTGTTTGCAGCACAATGTTTTTAAATACCTCTCACTGCAGACAACCTCATATGGAAGATATTGTTGTAGGGCGCAGTAAATCTGACTTGAAAAAATACGGGATGAAAGGCGCTATCTTCGTTGGTAAGCATTACATCTCTATGGGTACCACTACAACGCTTTCTAACAATGTATATATGGACGTTGCCGGCGCTCACGTCGTTTTCATCTGCGGCAAGCGTGGCGGCGGAAAATGTCTGACTGGCGATACTCTTATCTCTCTTGCTGACGGTCGGGAAGTCCCTATTGCAGATCTTGAGCACATCGACCAGGATATTGTCGCTCTGAACGATGATTTGAAAGTGCAGCATGCTGGCAAGACTGAGTTTTTCAAACGCGAAGTCTCGAAATTACTCAACATCCGGCTACGTAGTGGCAAGGAATTGCGTTTAACGCCGGAACATCCTTTACTGACCGTTTCAGGTTGGAATGAAGCATCTGCTTTGAAAGAAGGCTCGCGTATAGCGACTCCTCGAAAATTGCCTTCATTTGGAGAACACGACCTTCCTGAAAACGAAGTGAAAATCCTTGCTTATTTGCTTGCTGAAGGGCACTTATCCAATGGGTTTATCCTGTTCTCGAATACTGATTCGCTTATCATGGCTGATTTCAGGAGCGCTCTTCAATCTTTTGACGCATCCTTAGATGTTAAACAGCATGGTGAAGGGTGTGTTCGGGTCATATCTTCTGGTGTGAGACGAACAATTGTGAACTCCTCACGTAACGAAAAGGGACAATTCGGTAAAGGAGTCGTTTTCGATAAGAAATCTTCATTGCGCAAATATCTCGAGAGTGCAGGATTATATGGGTACAAGGCAGATCAACGGGTTCTTCCTGATCGTATCTTCCAGTTGCCCAAGCGCAAACTGGCATTATTCCTCAATCGTCTTTTTAGCTGTGATGGTACTATCTATCGTGATGGTAACAAGGACTCTTGGATAGTGAGCTATTCTTCAGCTTCTAAGAAGATGATCTATCAGATTCAGAATCTGTTATTGAAATTCGGTTTGCTTTCCCGCGTTCGTAAGAAGCAACAGAACGGGTTTACCAGTTATGAACTGGGTCTTCATGAAATCCATGTCCATTGGTTCCTTCAGGAAATTGGTTTTTTCGCTGATAAGAAACATCGCCAAGAACAAGCTCTTCGCAGCACTAAACAGCATAATCCTAATATTGATACGATTCCTCGAGAAATCTGGGACACGTATCGTCCGAAAAATTGGTCTGAAGTGGGTAAAGAACTCGGTTATAAGACTCCTAAATCTGCACGATCCTCGATCAGGCATTCTCCCTCTCGCCAGAAACTCGCTTGTATAGCGCGGTCAGATGGTAGTGTTGAAACAGGATTGCTTGCCGAATCCGATATCTTCTGGGATGAGATTGTTGACATCACTGAAGAGAACGGTACGTTCACCGTATATGATATCAGTGTTCCCGAGCATCATAATTTTGTTGCAAATGGCGTTATCGTCCATAACAGCTACACGATGGGTGTTATCGCTGAAGGCTTTCACCTTCTTGAAAAGGCTATCAAGGAGAATCTTTCTGTCATCCTTCTGGACACGATGGGTATCTATTGGACGATGAAATACCCGAACCACCAGGATAAAGAGCTTCTTGAAAAATGGGGTCTCAAGCCGCAATCGATTCCTGTCAAGATCTTCACGCCGGAGAAATACTATCACATCTACAAGAAGCAAGGCATTCCTACTGACGTTCCGTTCACGATGAATCCTGCAGACCTGGATCCTGACGATTGGTGTAATGCCTTCAGGGTCGATAAGTACAGCTCCCGAGGCATCCTCATCAACCGGACCATCCTTGATCTCAAGAAATCCGGTGAGAACTTCCAGATTCACGATATCATCAAGCGTATCAAGGAAGATCAGGATTCTGAGAAAGAGGATCGTGACGCTGTCATTTCCATGTTTCTCATGGCTGATAATTGGGGTGTCTTCTCGGAGCACGGCACGCCCCTTCACGAACTGGCTAAAGGCGGCCAGATCACCGTGCTTGACGTTTCCTGCTACGCGACCATGCCTGGTGGTTGGGATGTCAAATCGCTCATGGTAGGCCTTGTCGGTCAGCGTCTGTTCATCGAGAGGATGGAATACCGTAAGGGCGAGGAATATGAGTCTGTCAGCAGCGCCACTAACTTCTTCAGTTCAGATGCTAAGAAAACGCAGGACATGCCTCTGGTGTGGCTTGTTATTGACGAGGCTCATGAATTCCTTCCTCGAAACGGTAAGGTCGCTTCTACCGATGCCCTTGTCACGATCATGCGCGAAGGTCGTCAGCCGGGTATTTCCCTCATTCTCGCGACCCAGCAGCCCGGTAAGATCCACACGGATGTCATGACGCAGTCTGACACTGTCCTCTCTCACCGGATCACTGCGAAGATGGATGTTGATGCTCTCGGGATGCTCATGCAGTCCTACATGCGTGAAGGCTTGACTGGTGAGCTTGACAAGCTTCCTCGTGAAAAAGGTGCTGGTGTGCTTTTCGATGATAATAATGAGAAGATGTATCCTATCAGGATTCGCCCTCGTTTCACCTGGCACGGAGGTTCGAGCCCTACAGCCGTCCCGGAGGATAAAGAAGAGCGATGAAGTGTGATTTTTCTCTATTGCTCGTTTCGGAACAATTCTTTTGCAACCTCTATTGATCGTTCTCGTGTCTTCGGGTGGGCTGCCAGCATGATCTTGAAATGAAAGCAATCTCCATGATCGACGAGTTCTGCCTCTCGTTCTTCTGCAAATCTCTTCTTATCAAGACGGATATACAGAGCTCCCTTCTCATCGACCCTGTTTTCCTGCGTGATGACTTTCTCGCATTGCGTTTTGCCGAGAAGTTCTTTCAATCGCATCAAGGCATCCTTTAAATGCCTGCTTTTTTTCAATGTGGCTGTATAAATGCTCAAGTCGCTTCCTTGCTCTATCAGAGCTTCTTCCTGCTCGAGAGTGATCTTCTGATTCTCGTACTCTTCCGGAAGGAAGTATTCGATGCTTTTCCGGAGCTGCTTTGCATCATCGCCTTCTTTGGCGAAGACTTTGATTGTCATATAATGTATTGGTGCGCTCATGAGACATGGTAAAAAACAGTCATATTTAAAAAGTCTCTTTCGTTCACCGGTTCTAATCATGGGAGCTAATGATCAAGTGGATGGGGGTTCTTTTGCCATTGATAATTCATCACGTGATGTTGAGCAGGAGAATCGTCTCCTTCGGGAAACTATTTCGCAGCTCAAGCACGAGCTTGACCGCTATCGTTCTCCAGCGCTTCTTGTTGCTGAAGTCGTTGAACTGGTTGACGAGCATCATGCGATGATTGTCATGCCTAACGGTAACAAGTTCTTCGTTGACATGGCACAGCCGTTCGAGGAGGTTTCTCCCGGTGATTCGGTGCTTGTCGAACAGAAAAACCTCACCATCGTCGATAAAGTGGAGACTAACCGTAAATTCAATGTAGAGCAGTTTGTCATTGTCGAGAAACCGAACGTGAAATGGAAGGACGTCGGTGGTCTGGATCGTCAGGCTCGTGAAGTTCAGGAAGTGGTTGAGATGCCGCTGAAAAAGCCTGAATTGTTCAAGGAAGTCGGTATCGAGCCGCCGAAAGGTATCTTGCTTCACGGTCCGCCGGGTACTGGTAAGACACTCCTTGCCAAAGCCGTTGCGACAAGCACGAATTCGACCTTCATCGAGGTTGTCGGTAGCGAGCTTGTCCAGAAGTTCATCGGTGAAGGTGCTAAGCTGGTCAAGGAGATTTTTGACTATGCTCGCCAGCACGCTCCGTCTGTCGTTTTCATTGACGAGCTTGACTCTCTCGCGGCTAACCGTGTAGAGCTCGGCACGAGCGGTGAGCGTGAAGTTCAGCGTACCTTCATGCAGTTCCTGGCCGAGATTGACGGTTTCACCCCTCTTTCTGACGTCAAGATCATCGGTTGTACGAACCGTAAGGACATCCTTGATCCTGCAATCCTCCGCCCTGGTCGCCTTGATCGTCACATCGAGATTACTGCACCCTCCCAGGAGGGCGTTGAGCAGATTTTCAGGATCCACACTCGTAAGATGACTCTCGAGAAGGGATTCCGATATAAGTCTATCGCCAAGCTTCTTGAGGGTATGACTGGCGCTGAAATCAAGGCTGTCTGTACCGAAGCTGGTTATGGTGCCATCCGTGATGATCGCAAGACGGTGAAGATGGCTGACTTCAAAGAAGCAAGAGAGAAAGTCCTTTCCGATGAGAACAAGGAAGGCGATGAGTATCTGAATATGTATAGTTGATTCTTTCTTGGCTTTTTGCTTTCTTTTCTCAGCTTCTATGCTTTTTTTCGTGTATGCTTGATAATGAGGATTTGAAAAGCAAGAAGCCGATTGAAACTGTGTAGCGCTCAGAAGTTACATCCGTTCATCATCGGCCAGTGGCCTACAGTGGGTGTTCACTCTTTCATCGCACTATTGCACTTCAATGAATCTTTTTTGTATCAAAGACTCTAAAACCTCTTGCTTCTCTGACGCGCACAAAAATCCGGATGCGTTATAAAACTTGTGTATCTTCTGGTTCTTTTAAATGCCATGCATCAATTGTGCAGTTTGAAATCGACACAGACCCGATACGTCCGTGGCGCGTGCTGCCCTGCCTTGACAAAATCGAGAATCTCGTACTCGCGCCCTGCTTTTTTGCAGTGCTTATCGATCTCTTCTGTCGCTTTATGGAATTCGTTCTGGTGGTAGAAGGCATACATGTGAACTATCGCTCCTTTGCGCGCCGCTTGCAGAGTCGCATCAAGGAACTCTTCAGCGGTCTTGGGCAGTGGCATGACGATCCTGTCAAAGGTCTTGTCCAGTTTTGGCACGACTTCCCTGACATCCCCGCAGTAAAGTTTTACGTTCTCGCACTTGTTTCTCTTTATATTCTCAACTCCGTACTCGTGCCCTGTCGGGTTGATCTCCACTCCTATGATCTCCTTGGCATCCGTTTGCTTGCTGAACACGCACGGATACGGTGCAGCTCCTGAAAACATCACCAGGATGTCTTCTCCTGCCTTTACCTGCTCGGCGATTCGCTTCCTCTCCGTTGATAACCGTGCTGAGAAATAGACCTCTTCAACATCCACTTTCAGGGTGCAGCCATTCTCCTTGTATTCAGCAACTTTTGTCTCCTTCCCAGCCAAGTATTTCATCGCCTGCGTCCTGTATACACCGTCGTGCTTGCTTCCTTTTGACAGCACTGTCTTGACAAGAGGGTTTGCCTTGAGAAGTGTCGTTGCAATCTCTTTTTCCTTATGTTCGAGTTCTTCAGGAATCTCTATGATTGCGATGTTGCCGACAACATCATACGCGGTTTTTGCAAGATCGAGCTCCTCTTCAGCGAGCACTTCTCCCAACGCTTCACGCAACGGCACTGCTTTGACATTGTTCTTATGCTCGTTGAGCTCATAGTCTCGAGCCTCATAGTCTCCATCGTACTTTTGATTCACTGGGAAGATGATGTGTGTCTTGTCTCTCCGTGGCCGATAACTAGTATCAAGCATCTCCTTCTCGATGAGGTATCGCTTGGTCTTTTCAGCCTCTTGCAGCGGTACTTTGATTCCTAGTGCCATCGCTCCCTCAAGAATTGGTCTTGTTTTAAATACTTACTCGTTGAGCTGTTCCATGATCCTTGTAATCGTCGCTTCATCTTCAGCTTCTCTTACCTCGGTTTTTCTTCTGCTCGCTCCCTTGCTTCCCGAAAGCATCCAGCACGCGTGGTCTTTGAGCTGTCCGAGACTTTTCGGCACTTGGTTCCGGAAATGCTTGTAGAATGTTTTGAACACGCTCTGTCTCTTTATATGCGGTGTTGGTTCCGAGTCCAGTGCAGCTGCTATTTTCGTGAACATGCTCGGGTCATCCCTTGCAGTTCTTCCAAGCATCACGCCGTCCGCATCTCCTTGCTCCAGTAACTTCTTGGCATGTCCTGGCTTGTTGATATCCCCGTTTGCGATCACGGGTATCTCTGTGAGTTCTTTCAGCTTCTCGAAACACGCCCAGTCTGCCGCGCCCGTATATCCTTGCCGTACCGTCCGCCCATGGATAGTGATCGCGCTCACTCCCTCTTCTTGAGCCATGCGTCCAATCTCTTCAAACGTTATTCTCTTATCATCGAATCCTTTTCGGATCTTGATTGTCACCGGCTTCTCGGTGACCTCTCTCACTGCTTTGATGACACGTCTCATGAGATGCGGGTATGATAATAAATAACCACCTGCCTTGCGTCCGAGCACCTCTTTGAGCGGGCAGCCGAAATTCAGATCGATAACATCGACGTATTCTTCCACATCCTGGGCGAGCCTTGCTGCCACTTCTGGTATTGCCGTCATGATCTGGAATGCCACGGGCGTATCAATCTCATGTAACCGTTTCATATCATAGAAATTGCGCTCGCTATCCTCGATCGCTTGCGTGACCACCATGCCTGCCTTGTAGTCGGCACAGGTCTTGAGAAACGCCTCGCAGCTAACCCCTTCCATCGGTGCTGCGATTGTTGGATGCTTGAGAGTCACGTTCCCGATCTGTAATGTTCGGCTCATCATTTATTCCTGGTAGTGATTGAGGTCTGTTTGCCCGCTTCGTTTTTTTGGCTTCGCTTGCATGGCTTTTGCGTCCTCTTCCTCTCCTTGCTGCTCTTCCACCTTCTCGCCGGCTTCTTCTTTGAGTTGCCGTGCGGTTTTCGGTCCGATTATTTCTTTGAGCTTTTCCATCTGCGCTTGCTTCACGTCCTTGACACTCGTGATACCGTGTGCGTGAAGCGTTCTCGCTCTCACTCGTCCGATGCCTTTGAACTTGAGAAGCGTGATAAGCTCGGAGCGTACCCCGTGTTTCGTTCGCAAAGCGATGTGTCGTAATATTGAAAGCAATCGTTTTTTCTTTGTCACTCGTGCCAGTTCCTCGCAGGCGTACATGAGCCACTCTCCCCGTTGGAGCTTGATCGTGATCTCTCCCGGTCTGATGCCGTACTTGTCAAGAAGCTGTTGTTCTGAAAACTCGTTGGACCAGTCGTTGAGAAAAGAGGCTGTCAGGATAGTGTCTTCATAATCGTCTTGCGAATACTCGTAGAAATCATTCTCATCAAGCAGTATGAGTTCCTGCTCGTCCATGATGTTTTCCACCAGTTCTACAGCGCTTGTTTTCATGCGCAGCAACGGTCGCATCTCAAGAGAGCAGGAGATGAGGTGTTGCACGGCAAAGGTCTGCTCTTCATCCTCCTTGCTGCGCAGTTCTTTCTCCAGTCTCGACATCCCTTCAAGAATCAGGTGTGCGGTGAGTGGATCGAGATAGATCTCTGAAACCCTCTGCCCGAGCGGTGTTGCAACAAGCTTCTCCTCTTCATTAGCTTGTTGTTCCGCGCCATACATCTCGCTTGCCGTGACGAATATGCTGCTTGACTCTTCGCTTCCTTGCTTTTCCTGTTCTTCTTGCTCGAGAAACTCCCATTTCTTGAGGAGTTTGATCATCTTCGTGAGTGTTGCGATGAGCCGTTTCATGTTCCCGAACTGCTTTGCATAGAACGTCTCGCTGAAGAAGTCGATGAGCTCTTGTTTTGTCGTGATGATTTCTGTTGCCACGAGGCTTAAGATATAGGTTCGTAGCACTGGTTCCACTGCGAGCTTTGAATGGATGTCCTCGACAATCCCGTGGATGTAGGTTTCTGTCAATCGTTCGATCTCCTCCTGGTTTCCTGCAACCAGTATCGCTTCCCCGTATTCTTCCATTCCCGGACGCCCGGCCCTGCCTGCCATCTGCAGGTATTCGAGAACGGGAATCGGTGCCATTCCTTGTCCGCTGAATCGCTTGTGATCCCTGATTACTGCTCGAAAAGCTGGGAGATCGAGACCTGCTGCCAGTGTTGGTGTTGAGCAGATGACTCTGATGGTTCCATCCCGGAATGCTTGTTCTATAAGTGTGCGTTGTCCTGACGGTAATCCTGCGTGATGGAATGCTATCCCTTTACGAAGACAGGCTGCGAGTCTCTTGCATTGTTTTGTGGGATGCGCGAGTACGTCAAGCGCCTTATCTGCCACACCATCAAGCACTTCGCTTCGCACTTCCTGTTCTTCTTTTCTCCCTTTTGCTATTTTTTCAGCCTGGCTTTCAGCAGCTCGTTTGCTTGCGCAAAACACCAATGCTTGCTTGCCAAGCGCTATAGTATCAAGACAAAGTGCTGTTGTCTGGTCAGAAGACCCTTTACGGATAGGTTTTGCTCTCATGCGTGAAATCAAGAACGGGTGTTGTGTTTAAAGGTTTTTGCTCTCGCCATACAAGAACATTGCCCCATCGACAAGACTTGTTGTTATGAGTATTCCCTCGATAGTCAGCCATCCTGTAAGACCTAGGCTTAATGCGACGACACTATTCACGATAAATAGTGTTATGAGAGAAAGCGCTACATGTTCAGTCGTTGTTCCTTTTCGCTTCCGGAACCAGCGAATGCTTATTGGCGCGGGGAGAATCGCCGTGATAATCGCTAGTATGTGTATTGCCGAAATCATATCTTCATATTCCATTCCATCATATTTATATATCTTCTCGTGGTGTTCCTTTGATTATCATGGTTCAGTTGAGGTTCTTTGATATTCTCGCTTTCGTACTTATCCTGGGAGCTTCATTTCTCATCTATTCTCCTCATGATCACTATGAAGGGCCGTTCTTGAGTCCTTTCGAGAGGGGTATTGTGAATGGCTCTCTCGGGCATCACCCTTTCCCTTTACATGTTGATGGGTGGAATCACGTGTCTCTTTCAAAAGCTGTAGTTGATAGTGACGGTCTTTATCATTCTAACCCTCAATTAGCAGTCAACACAAAGTATCATTCTTTAGAATGGGGTTTTCATCTGCTTGTAGGTTTCCTGAGCTTGCTTTTTGGCATCTCTGTGCTTAAATTATCTGTCGTTCTCCCTTCCTTGTTCTTTCTCCTTGGGGCGTTCATGTGGTATGTTTTTATCGGACGGCAGTTGAAACGACCTCTTGCAGCACTTGTATCGATCGCTTTTTTCGCTCTCATACCTGCCAATGCGAACCTTCTCGGTCATTGGTTTTTCATCCCCCTTACCACCTTATGGTTTTTTCTCTCCTCTTTTGCCATCATACTCCATTCCCGGATCTCGCTTACAGCCAGATTCACACTCGCAGGCATCCTCCTTCTCATCTCTTTTTCAATCTACCCTTTCGCTACCTTGCTCATGTTGGCTTTGTTGTTTTTCATCACCTTGTGGCACTATCGGTCATGGTTTTCCATGGTCTGGTCGAAACGCAAGCTTGCAGCCATAGGTGTCGCCACGGTTGTTTTTAGTATCATTCTCGTCCTTATTGCATCGGGAGTGTTTGACATGCTTGTTTTTGAGAAAGGGTGGACAGCTGTTGAATATGATTATCCTGTTTCTTATTTCGTGCCTTGGATACTTGTCCTTATAGCTGTTTCTGGTGTGTTTCTCATGTGGGATGATGGTTTTCAGTGGTTATCGCTATTCACGGGCTTCTTTCTCGCCCATGGTCTTGTTTCCTTTCTCACTTATCATGTCTTTGGTTTCACTGTTCTCTTGCCCTTTCAGAGGATGGTATTTGTTTGGCAGTTGTTGGCAGGCCTTGCTATCGGTTTTGCGATCGAGTGTGCGCTTCGTCGTGTCGCTCGCTTATATGAACTTGACCTTCATAGACAGACCCTTTATTCTCTTTTGCTCGCCATTCTCATCCTTGGCTTGCTTGTCGCATGGCAGTTGCCTGGTTATTATGAACCGGAACCTGAACGGTTTGCGATTACCTCCTTCAATTCCGATGCGTACCTGCAGATTATAGACCGGATCCCTGCTGATGCCGGGTTGAATGTACTCTCGCACCCCTTGATTTCAACTTCGATCTATCCTCTTACCGGTAACAAAGTCGTTTCAGTATCAAGTGGGAATCTGGGCGGTCAGGACAGTGGTTTGTATGATCGGTTCTTGATGTCTGATTGTAAGACCAAATCAGAACTGCTTGGAGAACACGGTATTGAATACATTATCACGGATAATTATTTTGATTGTCCGTATATCTCTGAAAAAGCATTCGCCAACGGCTTATTCTTGTATAAGACTGTGTGACTATTTGTTTTCGGCAAGCGATTCCACTTCTTCACGTATCTTTTTGATGAAGACTCTCGTATCGAATTCTTCCGCCTTCTTCTTGCAGGCTTCACGGTATCGTCCGGGATCCTGTTCTATTATAGAAATCGCTTTTCTTATTTTTTTTGTCGTGATGTTATTGATGAGGATGCCTGTCTTCCCATCGATCACCGTTTCCTTATACCCGCCCTCGTTCGGCGCGATCACAGGCTTTCCCGCACTCATCGCTTCTACTGCTGTCAGTCCGAAATCTTCCTCTTTTGACGTGGTTAGAAATCCGGTGCATGTAGCGTATAATTCTCGTAGCGTCTCATTGTTCACGTGATGCATTATCGTGACGTTCGGGGGCTTTTTCGTTTCGATCTCTTTTTTGTACTTGAGAAAATGGTGTGACTTCTCATAACCTGCCACTATGACAAGCCGTTTCTCCGGCATCTTTCTGAACGCATCCAGCTGGAGTTCGAGTCGTTTATGACGCACGAACCTATTTACTGATAACCAGAAATTCTCTTGTGGCTTGTAATAGAACGAACTCGTATCTACTGGCGGATGGATTACCCTGGCTTCCCTTCCTATGTATTTGCGTATCCGTTGTCTGACATTCTCAGAATTGCACACGATTCGAGTGATCTTTTGCGCGTACCTTCGCTGCAGCCCTCTATTAAACATCACCCATATGTCGAAAATCCATCTTGTTATCCCCGACATGTTCTGTGTTCTCGTATATCTGTAGAGATCCCATATCTCTCTTGCTGGGCTGTGCGCATACCAGAGTGTCGGTCGTGCTCGTTTCGCAGCCCCTATCGCCCAATCACCGCTTATGATGTGCACATCATACTTTTTTTTCGGTGAGTATAACCTGCTTCTCAATAGTGCAGCTTGCTGCTTGAATGGCGCGTGATATGGTATCGGTCCAAGCGGGTAGATTTTCCCTGTTGCAAACCCTTGTTTTCGTGCATTTCCGGGCTTGTAAGTGCAGGTATAGATGTCACTGTCAAGAGCTTTTGCTATCGAGTACGTGACATGTTCTGCACCGCCCATGTTATCGAGGTAGTTGTGGATGACCGCTGTTTTCGGGACTTGTTTTGGTCTCATCCTTCATTCTCCTCGCCGACCAGTTGGACGCTGATATAATAGAATGAATTGAAAACTATCTGCACTCCAAGGATGAGTAGTGTTAATAAGATGATGCCTGCTCGCAGCTTCTCGATCCCGCCAAAGCCTGAATTCATCCACTCTACTACTATTGTTATCCCTATGATTATGGGTGTGAGTACAAGGGCTCCTCCTGTCAGCAATCCTTTTTCCAGCGTCAGCCTTTTCTGGAGCCATTCGATGAATGCTCCATTATCATGATACTTGTTTGCGGCAAAGACCTTTGCGAAATAGCCTGTGATCAGCATCTGAAACCCTGTGATCGTAAACAGGCTTCCGATAAAAAGCGGGTGTGTGTGAAGCGTTAAGGTGCCGATCTGCACGGGTCCTGTTGCTAGCAGTCCTATGAGCAGAATTCCAATGAGAAAGATAATCATTCCGGGTAACAGGAATATTGTTGTCGGGCTGAAAAGGAGCATGAACCTCAAGTGTCTCCATCCGTCATTGAAACTATCGAGCTTTGAAGGCGTCTCTCTCGCTTTGTATCTGATCGGGAGCTCTCCGATGTTCAGCTTACGCTTCGCGGCCTTTATCACCATTTCCGTGGCGAATTCCATTCCGGGACTTGCAAGCTCCATTCGTTCAAGCTCTTCTCGCCTGATGAGCCGCATCCCGCAATGGACATCTCGCACCTTGCTCTTGAAAAGCATTCGTGTGAGTCCTGAAAGCAGCGGGTTGCCTATATGCTTGTGCAGCCCAGGCATCACTCCTTTTTCCAGCTCATACTTGAACCTGTTTCCTATCACCATATCGAGTTTCTCTTGCTCGAGATGTTTGTAGAATCGTTTGAGCTCTTTGAAATCATACGTCCCGTCACCATCTCCCATGAACACGAACCGTCCTTTCGCTTCCCGTATCCCTTTCTTATAGGCGTTACCATACCCTTTCTTTTCTTCGAAAACGACTCTTGCCCCTGCTTCTCTTGCTTTTCTTGCAGAACCATCTGTGCTGTTATTATCGATCACGATCACTTCATAATTTGCGTCGAGTTCTTTGGCACTCTCGCTAGCCTGCTTCACGCATCGTGCAATTGTCTGTTCTTCATCCAGGCAGGGTATGAGGATGCTTACGTCCGTATCATTCATGATGTGGGTAAGTTTTGTTGTTGTTT
The DNA here is from genome assembly GCA_046546105.1 of Candidatus Woesearchaeota archaeon. Classification (GTDB taxonomy): domain Archaea; phylum Nanobdellota; class Nanobdellia; order Woesearchaeales; family SKGA01; genus SKGA01. Next base: position 39,516 of record JBKGYN010000002.1, read on the forward strand.
AAATATGTATTTGTCTAGAAAAATAGAAAATAAAAGTGAGCCCGCGGAGACTTTCATGCTGGCGCATTCGGTCGTTATCGACCTTGCTCGCCAACTATTTGAACTCCGGACCACACGATTTCTTTCACTGACGTTCGGAACATTACCGGGCCGTCAATGTATCAGTCGTGCACTCCACCAGGCTAAGCTACGGGCTCAAAATGCGCCTCCGGCCAGATTCGAACTGGCGACCAATCGGTTAACAGCCGATCACTCTACCACTAAGCTACGGAGGCATGTCGATTTCATTCCGCTACTGGAGCGTTAGCGAATCATAGCCATCGGGACAGTTTCGAAATCCTGAGGACTCGGGCGAATTTCAGATTCGAATGCGACTGACTGAAATCAGCTCCCTTAAGCTACGGATACATATTCTTCTGTTCAGGGCTTGAGCAACTTTGTTGCGAAACCTCTTCGTTGCGCCTGGACAAACGCAGCCAGACGAATCTCCTCGTAGGACTTATTCTCTTTTTATAAATTTAACGCGCCAGCGACTTCACATTCATTTATAAAACGCCTTTATTGTTCATATTTGGCAGTGGTTATGTTTTCAGAAAACTTTAAATAAGAGTTGTCGAGCTATAGAATTAATATAGCGATACTTTATAGTTTATGACTGTGTTGGTGTGAGGAAATGACTACAGATGTTTCGAATAAGACGGTATTGATTCTTGTCGTCCTTGCTGTTATTGTCTCTACTTTAGGGACCTTTACTGTAGTTCACACCGTTAACCAGCAGCAGGATGCTTCCGCACTCCCTGATGATGATGGTTTTGATGGTGGAACCAGTGGCGAAGTGAGGATCGGCATTCAAGAGCCTGCAGACGTGCCTGAAGCTACTGGGCAAGTCCTTCTAGAGATATATGAACCCGAAAACGATAATGGTGGTGTGAATTAACATGGCAATTTCAAACAAGACATTGAGTGTGCTGCTCATCGCAGCGATCGTGGTCTCCGTTGGTGGAACCTTTTTCAGCCTTATGATGCTTAATACTCCGACCGGACCGACCGGTTTCAATACCCAAGAAGAGGGTGAAGTTATCCTGAACGTTCCGGAATCCTTATCCATCACCCTCGAGGACAGCAGCATTGATTTCGGCGATTGTACGCCTGATACTACTGACACCATCTATGTAGATAGTTTCCAGGGAGCGGGAGATGTTGATAATAGCAACTGTTCGGATACGGGATCTTTCCCTGATAACATGACGCTTGTGAACAACGGTAATGTTGATGCTCTTGTCAATTTGACAACCTCTGATAACGCATCAGCTTTGTTCGGCACCACTGGTGATAATGGGTTTGCTTACAAGGTCCAGAACCAGTCTTCAAACCCTGGTTGTGCAGGGACTATGCAACAGAACTACTTGAACTTCACCGATCCTGCTATCGGTTATGATGTCTGTTCTAACCTGACGGCTGTTTCTGGTCAGAACAGGGTTGAAATCTTCGCTGCTGCGTGGCTAAGTCCTCAGGCGGCCGGTGGTGGTGAAGCGACCTGGACATTTGACGCTTACGCGAGTTAGGGTGGGTGATTGACAGTGGGTTTCTCTGATCGCTTATCCTGCTTTTTTTTCTTGTTCCTATTCTCTCTTGTTCTCGCTTCTTCCCAGACAGGTGCTATAGGTGTTTCTCCTGCTGTCCAGACTGTTGAGTACGTTGAGAATGAGACTGTAGCGATAGAACTTTTGGTTACTGGTCTTTCCAATGACGTAGAGCTTTCTGCAAGCGGCGCTTTATCTGACTTCATCACGTTCTCTGATGATGTTGTCGAGTATTCCGGTTCAAAGGCCACCATTGATATCAACATCACGTTTCCTCCATACGATCAGATAGACATCTTCGGGGAGCAGAAATCCTATATCCGTATTCGAGAATTGCCTGAAGGGAATTCAGGTCTTTCCGCCACCACTGCAGTGAATCCTACTGTCAAGGTCTACATTCCTAACCCTGGCTTGTATGCTGAAATCGAAGAGCTTTCTGTTCCTACTATCAATGAAGGGGAGGATACCTATTATTCTTTCAAGATCAAGAATCGCGGCACTGATAACTTCTCGGGACAAGAAGCGGTCCTCAAGGTCACTGACATGTCGGGGCAGACTGTCGATACCTTCACGATTACTGACGTAGCCGCTTCTCCTGATGGTTTTTTCGAAGCTGAAGGGGAGATTCCGTCCTCATCCTACGAACCTGGAAAATACACTGCGGAAGTGGTTTTCGATCTTGATCCTGATCGTTCTCCTTTCGTCAGTTCAACTTCTTTTTTTGTCGGTACCACCGATGTTGTGCTTGTCAATTATACTGATACGGTAACTGCTGATTCCATCAATAAGGTGGATCTCGAATTACAGAGTTTGTGGGGTTCTCCTCTTGAAGGTATAAGAGCTTCTGTGGATGGTCTTGATGGCGGCGAACAATCCTTGCCTGTCATTGATTTCGAGCCTTTCGAGAATAAAGTAGTCACTGCTTTTGTTGATGTGCCTTCTACCAATAAGACTTCGTTCAATTCCTCGCTGGTCCTCGAATTTCCAGAAGATATCGCTTCAGAACCTTCAAAGACTGTTCCTCTGCACTTCGATGTCAAGCAGGAGGATGATACTGGTAGTATATTCTCGCTGACCACGACCACGGCTTTGGTCGGTATCATCACAGTACTTGTTATTGTGATTCTTGTTTTGTGGCTTTCATCAAGGAAGAAAGCGAAAAAACGAGGGGGCTGACTCCTGACGGGCGTTTTTCTGTGAAAAATATATAAATCGGTTGCACGCTCAGGGTAGTATGATGGTAAAAAAGACACCTTCGCGAGAAAATCGTTCTTCCCGGAAGAAGGTTTCTTCAAAAAAATCAGCGTCGGCTACGAGAAAGTCCGGGCTTGATAATAATCGTATCATCGCTGCAGTATCCTTGCTTGTCATCCTTATCTCTCTTATCGTGATGGTATTTTTTGTCTCTGACATTCCTGGTGATCAAAAGCCCTTCTCACGTTCTACTATTGATTATGATTTCACGGTTTCTGAAGAGGTCGGTTTCGTTCTTGACGATGATATGCTTCATTTCGGAGGAGGTCCTCGCGGGGCTAAACTCAAGCGGGGTCTTGATATCAATTCTTCTCGCGATGCTCGTGTCGTCCTCTCTTGGCAGGGTCCTGGTAATATTTCTGTTGACCGGAACAATTTCTTTGTAGCTGCAAAAAATTCCTCTTCAGTGATCTTCACCCTTGAAATTCCTCCTGGCATCTCGTCTGGTAATCATTCAGGCGAGATCTACATTGATTTATATGATTCTGCTCGCTGATGTGGTTGATGATGGATAGACAGAAAGATTTCATGCTGGTTGGCGCGACACTTGCTGTCTTGCTCTCTTTGTTTTCGCTCATCTATTCTTTTGCGATCATCGATTCCCCTTCCCCGACTGGTCACATCTCAAAAAATGCCTCTGGAAAGGTTGATATTTCTGTCAGGACCTTTCTTTCGATAACACTTGTCAATTCCACTATTGACTTTGGTGCTTGTGCCATCAATCGGACAAAGAATTACTCTGTCATTGATAGTGATCTTGGTCCTCACGGTCTTGATAATGATGATTGTACTGGTGGTAATTTCCCTGGCTATCTCATCGTCGAGAATAATGGTAATCTCGATGCCAACGTCTCAGTGAGCGCAAATTATACTGCTGATGAGTTTTTCAATTATTCCGGCTCGTGGTATGCTTTTAAAGCCCGTGATCATCCTGACAGACCTGGTTGTCTTAACGCTGACCTGCAGGATTCTTATCAGAATTTTTCCACGACCGACCCTATGATGGCTTGCGACAACCTCACTTTTTCCCCTGGAAATGACGCATTTCAAGTCTCTGTAAAGGCATTCTTGTATCGGAACACGACCAGTCGCGACTCTGCATCTATCCTGTTTGAAGCACATCAGGTCGGATGATGAATCCTTTTCTCAAAAAGCTTTATATACTATCTCCCTTCTTATCCTTGGTTAGGGATGGTGGTCCGGGCTAATTTCAGAACTCTTGTCTTATTGCTTGTTTTCCTGCTTAGTGTGCAGACTGGCTTTATAGTCTATCACGCGGTTGAAGTCATCTCGCCTGATATTCATGCCCGGGCGAGCGCGGGTATGTTCTCGCTATGTCTCAACTATCAGCCTGAATTCAACTTCACCTGCAACACTTCTATGCGCCAGAACCATGATTATCATTGCCAGCTCAATTATTCTGACCCTGACAATGATTCTGTAACTTTTTTCTATGAGAACCTCTCTGGATTTTTTGAAGCTGAGATCACCGATGATGGTGTCCTGACTGCAAATCCTGATCAGGAGATGGTAGGTGAGAGGGACGTGCTCATCGGTGTAGTTGATGAGAAGAATTGCTCAAACAGTGAAGCTGCTGAAAACGTGACTTTCGAGATTGAAAATGTCAACGACCCTCCTGAATACTATCGTCAGATAAGTGATCTCGAATGGTCTCTTGACGAGACTTTCAGGGGTATCTTTCTCAAGGATTATTTCAGGGATCCCGATGGTGACCCGCTCTCCTACTCGCATTCTTTCTCATCATCACAGTTTTCTGCCGACATCATATCCAGTTCTGAAGTTATTTTTTCCGCTGATGAGTGTGGCGAGGGTTATGTGACCTTCACTGCGTCAGATCCATATAATGAGACTGCGCAAAGCCATATCATCAAAATCAATGTTCCTTGCGAGGAGCCTGAATCTTCATCCGGCGGTTCTGCCGGATCTACTTCCCCTGAAGAGTGCATTCCGGAATGGCGGTGCAAGGATTGGAGCGAGTGCTATCCTAACGGCACGCAAAAACGGCAATGTACAGATATCCATGGTTGTAGTGAGGATTACAAGCGGAATTTCTGGAGGGAGTGCGAATACATTCCTCAATGTGAAAACGGTATTCAGGATCCTGACGAAGAAGGTGTTGATTGCGGTGGTCCTTGTCCTCCTTGTGAGACATGCGATGATGGTATCCTGAATAACCAAGAGGAAGAAGTCGATTGCGGCGGTCCGAACTGCCCTCCTTGTAAGAATTGTTCTGATGGTATTCAGAACTATGGTGAGACTGGTGTTGATTGCGGTGGTCCTTGTCCTCCTTGTGAGACATGTGATGATGGTATCCAGAATCAGGGCGAGACTGGTGTTGATTGCGGTGGTCCTTGTCCTCCTTGTCCTGATACTGAGACTCCCGCGCCTGTTGATGATCGTTCGTGGCTCACTGCAGTCCTCATCCCTATAGTGCTTGGTCTCACGGGCCTTGCTGTCATTTACCGGCTGTTCCGGAGGAGTATTCACGCTTTTGCTGCGAGGATGTGGTGGTATTTCACCAGTAAGGTGCCCAAACAGGTGCTTCTCACGGAAAATCAGAAGTCGTATTTGTTCAACGAACTTGATCGACTTCTTGGTGAGCAGCATGGCTCTTCTGACCTGGACGAATTCCAGGATGATCTGGCTATCCTTTTCAGGAAGTTCTACTCATATCTGATTGATGAAGCCTATGATCTTGAAAATGCCAAAGAGAAGATCGTGCAGTTGAAGACGGTCAAGGAAGTGAAAAAATTCCTCGTCACGGGATACTCTGTCACGCTTGGTATTGAAAAGACCAAGAAGATGTCTCGGGAGATGCTTGATGTCCATGCTGAACTCCTGCGTGAGCTTGTGATTTCTCTAAGTAGGGTTGATCGTGAAGAGATTGCAAGAGTTCTTGATGAAAAGACTCCTGCTGAAAAACCAACGCTCTCTAACGTGCTTGGCTTCTTGTATAACAGCATTCTTGCCTTGCAGTTCAGCGAGATCGAGATCTCCAAAGAGAAATATCTTAAAGCCTTGTATCTCTATGAAGCCCTTCCTGTAAGTGATCAGGAGAACGTGTATTCGACGCTTCATCTGACATTCGGTCTTATCAGCTACGTCTCATCTTACGCTTCCAAGAAATGATATTTCGCTATCTCCTCAGGATGATGTTTTTCTTCAGGTCTCTTGTTCTCTTATGCTGATGCAGACGATCTTCTTTTTGAAACTTTTTGCTCGTGTTTTTTTTCAAGACTCGGTTGTGGAATAAGAACATGTTGTTTTTATCTTCACTCATCCCTGAGCGTATCGGCCGGTTGTAGCTTTGCTGCTTGAAGTGCCGGGAGCGTTCCCGCTAGCATGCCCACTAGAAATGAGAATAGCATCGCGCCAAGGAATAATTCCCATGAGAAATGCGCTTGCAGGAAGGTTTTTCCAAGCGCGGCCCTGCTAATCTCTTCGACTGCCTTGGCAAGTCCTGATCCAAGTATGATGCCGATCACTCCTCCTGCTACTCCGAGAAACCCTGATTCTATGGCAAAGAGTGTGAAGATATCTGAATTTCGCGCGCCGATCGCTTTCATGATGCCGATTTCCTTGTTCCTTTCAAGGACTGACGTGTACATCGTGTTCATGATGCCCACGCCGCCGACAAACAGGCTGATTCCTGCAATCCCTATGAGGACTGCTCTGACGACATCAAGGATGGTTTGGAAATTATCAAGCAGATCTTCAGGTGTCTCTATCTGGAATGTCGTATCCTCAATATCCTCCCCACGATACCTTGCAAGTTCTTTCTTGATATTCTCTGCCACTGCTAAAGGGTCTTCGCCGGTATTGACTTTCACGATGATCATGTCTACCCTGTTTTTTATTCCTGTAATTTCTCTGAATGTGTCTTCGGGCATGACAAGCATCCTATCATCCACTGAACTCCCTATCGGGTTGTAGAATCCGGCCACGTGGAACTTCTCCCCGTTGATATGTACATTGCTGTTCAATTGGAGGTTCTCTCGATCATATAATCCTCTGGTGGCGTGGTGGTATCCTGCAACGACTGTTTTTCCATCCCCCTGCTCAAGATCCCTTCCTTTCCAGATGTCTTCTGTGAACCCGTCTTGGGTGAGATCCAATGATTTGCTGTCTGTGGGGATTCCTGCAATGCTATAATATCTGACCTCGTCCCGGTAGGAGATGTGTGCGCTTGTCATGACATAGCTTGTCGTGCTATCGATGCCTGATAGTCGTTTGATAAAATCGTAATCCTCCTTTCTAAGCTGTTCGGCTCCCGCTCCTTCTCCCATGGATCCGAAGAGAGAGCTTGGTTCTATGAAGAGCTTATCGCTTCCTATATCTTCGAATTCCTGGTATATCGCTTCTTCCATCCCTTGTCCAAGGCTGACCAGGGATATCACTGCAGCTATTCCTATAAAGATTCCTATGAGTGTCAGCCAGCTTCGTAGCTTTCGCCTTGAGAGTGATTTCAATGCAATCCTGAAATAATCCTGTATCATCGTTTGGACCTTCTTATGTTCTCAGCGCCTCGACCGGATCCATCTTTGCAGCTTGTCGTGCCGGTAGCGTTCCTGAAGCTGCTCCTAGTATGAATGCGAATAATAATGCTCCTATGAGTAATGATAGTGGAAAGCTCGCTTGAAGTATGTCTGTTCCGAGTTGCGCTTGCGCGATGGTTTCCACTGTTTTGCTGATGCCCGCTCCGAGGACAATTCCTATAACTCCTCCTGCCATTCCCAGCATCCCTGATTCTATGAGGAAGATGCGTAGAACATCTGGGTTTCTCGCTCCTATAGCTTTCATGATGCCGATATCTCTACGTCTCTCAAGCACTGACGTATACATAGTGTTCGCGATGTTGATGCTCCCGACAAGTAGGCTGATGGCGGCTATTCCGACAAGAAGCACTTGTACTATGTTGAGGACGCTTTGGAATGATTCAAGCGTATCTTGTGGTGTGCTGATCGTGAAATCCTCTTCGCCGGGATCGAGATTCCGATCTCGTCGCATCTCTCTTTCAGCGATTTCCTTGATCTGCAGGAGGTTATCCTCATTTCTCACGACTGCGGTTATGAGGCTGTAATCGTCTTCTGAAAGGTTGTACAGGTCGATCATCCTCTCTTCGGACATGAGAATATCATTGTCCACAAAAGGAACGCCTGTCTTTTCAAGTATGCCTGCGACCCTGAAATCTCTCTCTTTGATGGTGACTTTCTCTCCGATGTCGGGCATTCGTTCATCGAACTTGATATTCGATCCTAGTGTTACCAGATTATGGTCTTCATAGCCTGTGATACGTCCTTCTTTCGCTTCAAGCCCGAATTGCTTGATCGCCTGCTCGTATTCTTTCCGTCCTTCAGGCATCGAAAAAGCGAATCCTTGTGTGCTCTCACCCCTTGAAGTTATGGACGTTCCTTGTATGAACCGTCCCATGGCGAGTTTCATTCCCGGTATGTCTTCAAGAAGTCTCACATCATCCTCGCCAACCCTTCCGGCGGCATTGCTTCCCGGCGGCCCGAAGTTCGATCCTGCTCCTTGTACTGTGAACGCATCCACTCCCATCATGGCGAACTGTTCTGTCACTGCATCTTCAAGTCCTTCACCGAGGCTGACCAGGGCAACTATTGCCGCTATACCTGCAAAGATCCCTATGAGTGTCAACCAGCTTCGAAGCCTTCTGTGAAGCAGGTTGTTGACCGCCATTAGTATGCTTTCTTTCAGGTTCATAGTCAGCTCTCTCGATCGTCTTTAGTATTGGTGTGCTCGGCTAAAAAAGAGATTATAAAAGAACAGCTTTGATTAGCTTCTATTCTCGTTGTTTCTTTTTCTTCCTATGTCTTCTGACACCTCTGATGACAAAGAACCCTGCCACTACGATGATGGCGATGAGTATTGGTGAGATGCTTCCGTTGTTGTCTTCCTGGTTTTTATCATACCTCATCGCTAGCTCGTAGATCTGCTCGTATTCCTTGTTGTTATCATCCATATAATTGGCCGCTAGACGAAGCTTGGCATTCTCGCGTGAAGTCTTTAGGCGGAAATCCTGTGTTCGGTAGTCGTCAGAATCCAGATCGCCGATGTAATCCTTGTCACTTGATAGGATGGTGTATCCTTCTCCTTCAAGGAGCTCTACATCAAGGAACTTGAGGTCGTGGATTCCCTTGTTCACGAACTTTATGGTCGCAGTTCCTTGTTCTTCTGCGTTTGCAATCGTGGTTTGGTCGAGAAATACTTTGAGCTGCGGTTTTGCCATCACTGCAACGCCTATGATATTGGTCTTTTCGTACTCTGTTCCTTCTTCATCGAAATATGTTGTGGCCACGGGGATCTTGTAGAATCCAGGTCTTGCTTCTGCATCCGTGTTCAACTGGTATGTGAGTGTTTTTAGTTCACCTGGATTGAGCTTGCTCACACGTTGCTCTTCAGAGCTGCCTACTGGAGTGAACGGAAGTTCTCCTGACTGTCCTGCTTCTGGGTTGATGAGATTGAGCTGCACTCCTATATCTCTGAGGACTACATCGGCCGTGTTTTTCACTGTCAACTTCACCTCCCCTGGTTCTCCTGATATGAACTCCTCGGGATCGGTGTTGACATCGCTGATACTGAGGGCTGCTTGGTTGCTTTTGACTCTGATGGTTTTTGTCGTTTCCTGCCAGTTATTGTTACCTATGTCGCTTGTAAATCTTATCTTGAGATCGTTTTCGCCAACTACTGCTTCACTTGATACTTTTAACTTGAGATCGACCACATAGCTTCGCTGCCCTTTGAGGTTTCCGATAACTTCGCGCGCTTCGCTCTGGCTGATGATCGTGAATGGGAATTGATCCACCACTTCAATAGCTGCGTTCTTCGCGTCCTCGTTGCCGAGATTTTCCAGCTCCAGGGTCACCGTCACGTATTGTCCTGGTTGTGCCGGACTCGGCTCATATTTGAGCAGATCAACTGTTAGTTGAGCTTCATCTTGTGCTTGTGCTATTGGCATCGTTGCAAGGATAAGTGCCAGAATGACTATCAGAATCATTGATTTCGTTTTCATATTCGTTCACCTTGTTGTTTTTGTCCTATCGTGAGTTTTCGTGTTTTGTCGTGATGATTTGGCCGTCTCGCAGGTGCTCGACTCTGTCTGCAAACTGCGCCACATCCTCATCGTGTGTGACCATGATGATTGTCTTCCCTTCTTTCTCATGTAGTTTTCTCAGGAAATCCATGACGGTATCTCCTGTATTGCTATCAAGATTTCCTGTCGGCTCATCAGCTAGGATGACCTCGGGATCGACTGCCAGTGCCCGTGCGATTGCCACTCGTTGCTGCTGTCCGCCGGATAGTTCTGATGGTTTGTGGTTCATCCTGTTTCCGAGATCGACCAGCTTGAGAAGCTCTTCTGCCTTTTTTTGTCGCTTGGCTTCCGAGGTTCGTTGGAACATGAGTGGTAGCATGACATTCTCTTTCGCTGTGAGCGTGTTGATAAGATTGAATTTCTGGAATATGAACCCTACTTTTCTTCCTCTGATTTGGGCGAGTCCTGATTCTGAGTATCTGTTGATGTTCTTTCCTTCAAGCTTGATGGTGCCTGATGTCGGTCTGTCAAGTACTCCTATCATGTTCATGGCTGTTGATTTCCCGCTTCCTGAAGGCCCCATGACTGCAACGAACTCGCCCTTATTCACTGTCAGGTTCAACCCTCTAAGCGCGTGTACTTCCGTCTCTCCCATAAGGTATGTCTTCCACACATCCTTGATCTCGATAAGGGCGTTCTCTTTCGCTGGCGTTCTTTTCATTGAGGCTGTCACAGTCATTCACCGTTTCATTATTTCTTCGCGTTTTTTCTTGATGGTTCTCATCATCTCTGAAAAGATTTCTTCCATGAGCTGTATTTGTTCATAATGGTTTTCCATCACTTTCAGATGTTCCTTGAAATGCTCTTTCCATTTCTTGTTCTTGGTCTCTTTGATGGTTTGTTTCATATCCTTGATGATGATTGGAAGTTTCTCAAGTCCCATTGTTATCTGTGTCTTATGGGCTGTTTCCATCTTTTGCTCCAGGCTTTTTATGAAATTTCTTTGCGGTTTCACATAGATTTTCTTCGAGCCGGGCTTGCGTACCCGTTCAACGACCTTGAGGTTTTCAAGATATCTTACTGTATTGCTCACTGTGGCAAGTGAATAATCGGTTTTTTCGGCCAATTGCTCCAATGACTGCTCTTCCGGCTCCGTGAATGCTATAGAGACTATTTTAGCCCCTACTCGTGGAGCTCCTTGTGATTTGAGTATGTTCAGCACTAGTTGTTCGTACTCTTTGATAGCTTCTGGTTGTTTCATTTTTCAAATTTTTAATATTTATTAAAAGTTATAAACAAAACTATTTTATAAACATTGCGGATTTTTTCTCTTGAACTTCTCTTTCGCAGTCTTTAAAAAACGAATTCGTTTCTTCTTCTTATCATGGTTGAACTGTATGGGTGGCAAGAGGATGCGCTTGACTCCTTGCGCGATCACGATTATAATGGCGTTATAAAGGTTGCATCCGGTAAAGGCAAGACTATTCTGTCATTAGCCGTTCTTGAAGAACTCTTTCGAGACTATCCTGGCACTCGAGCGCTCGTTGTCGTGCCGACCATCCATTTGATGTACCACTGGGATAAAGAGATCAAGCGCTTCCTGCCTGATGTTTCCACCAGTTATTACTACGGTGCCAAAAAAGACCTATCCGGTCAGGTAGTCCTTTCTGTCATCAACTCTGCAGCTGTGGCTGGTTTTAAGCCGGATTCATTCCGTATCAAGATCCTTGACGAGATCCACCACTACGGCGCTGAACTTCATGCCGGCATCTTCTCTGTCCAGACCCTTCACACGATCGGTCTCAGTGCCACTCCTGAGCGAGAGGATGAAGGTGATCTCGCCATCCGCTTCGGTGCTGGTGGTATCGTCTACAGTCTTGATAATCTTGATGAATTGAGGGAGCGCTTCTCTTTGTGTACTGTTCGCATCCCTCTCACGGGTGCTGAATATGGTCGTTACAACGATCTTCGCGGTGAGTATCGTAGGATGCTTGCCATCACTGGCATGAATCCTGGCCAGGTCGAGTATAAGGCTAGGCGCGGCAGCAAGTATGCTCTTCGCGTCCTCAAGCTCTGGAGTCAGATGGCTTGGATCCGGCATCACGCTACTTACAAGCTTCCTGCTGTCAAGCGTCTTGTCAAGGCAGAATCTGATCAGAAGATCATTATCTTCAGCGAGTCCATCGAATTTGCAGAAAATGTGGGTCGTGTGCTTGATGCTATTGTTGTCCATAGCAAGATGGCGAAATCAGAGGTGAAAAGACGCCTTGAAGAGTTTCGGGCTAAAGACCGTGCTGTGTTGGTCGCTCCGCGCATGATTGATGAAGGGTATGATGTTCCTGACGCCACGATTGCTATCATTGCCAGCTTCAGGCGCTCTGCCCGTCAGATGATTCAGCGTGACGGTCGTATCCTCCGGACTAAAGATTACGTCCGCCGTTACACGCTCGTCATCGAAGGGGTTGAGGAGGAGAAATTCGCATCGTTATTGCAAAAGACCGCGATGGCAGAGATCGCGTTCCAAGGAACCTGGCTTCGCTTCCATGACGGCTTTGCCGAGGATAAGTCCTTTCTCGAGCAGTGCCGGGAATATATCAACCACGATTCTGCTTCTGACTATGAGGATTGGGTTCGTGGCAAGCTTGATTTCTACAAGCGTGCCCGCACTTTTGACAGCACCTTTTACGAGCGTCACAAGACTGTCATCGACCGCCTTGTTGAAGAGCATCCCGGCCGCTGGCCTGATCTCGAGACTGACTCGTCACGCCCATCCTCTGTTGACTTCCACAGCGATCTTCCTGGGGATGAGCAGCGTGTTTTGAAAGACGAGCTTCGCAGTGTCAACGCTCGCATCGGTCTTCCTGATAACGTCTTTCGCGCTCTCATGCGCGCTATCGAGGGCGAGACTATCGAGCTTGATGATGAGGTTCGCCAGTTCGTCCGTGACATCGCCTCGCAGACGCCTCCCTCAAAAGGCAATGAGAATTCCTTATGGACTGACGAGCTTCACGCTCTCATCAAGCGCTTGGATGAGAATATTAATTGAGAAAAAGAATCATCCTTTTTTCACCTGTCAATTGATGGTGGGAGTATGCTTCCTCTGAAAAGCAATGTGTGTAATGCAATCAGCATCATTGCATGTTCATCGCTACCTTGCTGCATCGCCGCTTCCAATCCTTTCTCAATAGGTGTTACCTTGATATTTGCATCGTAGCCTTTCAAACTCACCGTACCTGATCTCACCTGGCATGTGTATTGCTGATTATTATATGTGAACTTGATATCTTCTGCCTTGGTCTTCATTCCCGGTCTTTGCTTTATGTTGCTTGAAACGATTTCATTTCCATTCTTATTGATCGTTATTGTCGGTCCGGTAGTCGCATCGGTAATCTTTTGTTTCATAGAAACAGTCCATGCACCTTTCAGTTCATATGAATATGTTGTCTTGTGCAAAGTTGTCTTGCATATTGCTTGCACTTCTTTATCATTGAGATACGCATAGATTTTTTTCGGGAACCTGAGTCCTTCATGCTTGCTTATGCTGAAATTACTATAGAGTGCGAAATGGTTGTGTTGTTTTGAAAGCTCTGCTCTTAATGTTGTTCTTTTTTGTTTCTCCTGTTTTCGTGCTACCACGATCATGGCTGCAAACCCGATAACTAATAAGATGATGCTTGGTACTAGCAGCATATTGTTTCCGGAAATTCCTGTATATATCAGTGATATGACTGCTGCAATGATGCTGATGATAGTAATGACAGATCCTGTTGTTGGTTTTTGCTTCATTCTCATATCAGCTCTGGGAATTGCATTATAAAAAGTTTTCCTCCTGAAAAAAGTAAACGTCTCTGGTGGGAGTTGAAGGTTTGTCGTCAGACAGGCTTGAGAAAAGCTGAGCTTTGACCCAATCGCGAAGCGAGTTCAACGGGACTCAACTTCAAAGAAGTTGAAAGAGCCTCTGGCGAGAGTTGAAGGTTTGTCGTCAGACAGGCTTGAGAAAAGCTGAGCTTTGACCCAATCGCGAAGCGAGTTCAACGGGACTCAACTTCAAAGAAGTTGAAAGAGCCTCTGGCGAGAGTTGAACTCGCGACCTCTACCTTACCAAGGTAGCGCTCTACCACTGAGCTACAGAGGCAAATCTTGTTTTAAAAACTGTGGTTACTTTAAGAATTTTTTGTTTTCAATTCTTTGGACTTCCCTCTCAAGCCCTCGACGAAATCGCTGAAATTCTCACTCGGGATGACAGCTCCGCATGCGTGTTCGTGACCGCCGCCTGTGCCTTCGACTTCTTCAAGCACTCTAGACAGGATCTTGTCGACCGGCAACGCGTTGCTTCGTAGCGAGCATTTATAGCTACCATTACTCTGCCTGGCGATAAGGATGAGCTTTTCCGGCTGCTCATACAATAGCTCGTTTGACAGGTCTGTCGTGTAGGAATTCCTGTCGTCGGTGTAAGTGAATAGGAGTAGTGGATCCTCTGCATTGACATCCACGCTCTCCTTGATTTTCTGGTATTCTGCCAGGTGTTTCTCGTAGCGTTTCATCACGAGTCGTGCTTGCGCATTCTTCTTTTCGAATAAATCATTTGGATTGTCAATACGTGTCAATATCTTCATCGATGACAGCACGTCTGTCGTTTTGCCTTTGAGGTTGAATGAGAAAATGCGTGCCAGCTCTCCGACTTTCGTTTCAAAGAGTGCCTTAGCAGGATTATCGACATCCGCTGGCAGGTAGCCGGGATATTCTTTTCTGAAACGATCAAGTATTTCCTTTTCCGGCAGCTGCCAATCTGATACGATGCCTACTACTGTCTGCCAGAGATCTTTTCCTGAGAGCTTGTGGGCGTAATGGCTTGTTGCTATATTGCGTTCTGCATCTTCCTTTCTCGGATTGAGATAGGTCACGCCTTTACGCTTCTTGACTTCGTGATGATCGACCCACACTACCTCGGATCTGATCTTATCGATGAATTCCTGTGAGACTTCTGCCTTGTCAAGGATGACTACCAGATCAGGAAAATAATTGTTGACTTTCTCTACCATACGCTCATCAATCACTGATCCCTTGAGCGGCAGGCCTTTACCTGCGCGCACCATCCTGTAGAGTATGAGAAATGATGCGAGACCGTCAGGATCGTCGTCAAAAAGAAATATCGGCCGTGCACACTGTTCGAGTTTCTGCCTGATGAGTTTGATATCCTGTTCTTCTGTCACTGTGGCTCCCTTCACTTCCCTTTACAATCATCACATCCTTTTTGCTTCTCTACATGCGTGTGTCTGATTTCGGTCTTATATGCATCGACTTTGAGAAGCGTTTCCTCGTTCTCGATATTGAGCAGGTTCTTGAGTGCTGCATTCGCTGCCAGTCCTGCCAGGAGTGTTGTGGTCGGGCTGTATATGCCTGTCTTCTTGAGCTTTCCGAGATCGAAATTTTTTTCAAGGCATTTGATACAAGGTCCTTTCTTGTGCTGTTTCTTGTCAACAACAAGAAGGTGTCCTTTCGTGCCGGCATAATTGACCGTGATAAGAGGGGTCTTGTTTTCGAGCGCGTATCTGTTGACAAGAAGCGCTGTTTTCATGTTGTTGCTTGCGTCGATGATGACGTCCGCTCCAAGAAGAAAGAGATTGTCTTCGTGGAGTTCTTCGTGGAATGTTTTGATTTTTACATTCCTGGTGATTTCTTCAAGGCGTTTTTTTGCCTGTTTCGCTTTGAATTTACCGATATCTTCTCGTGTGTAGAGTGTTTGCCTCGGGACCTCTTCCTCATATACTCGTTCCTTGTCCACGATCCGGAGGTTTATGTTGTTTCTGGCGAGTTGTTCTGCGACAGTCGATCCTACTCCGCCAAGGCCTACGATCGCCACAGTCTTGTTTTTCAGCTCATCTATTTTCTCTTCATCTGCGATTCCTGCCAGTTTCATCATTTTCATACAGTATCACCTTTAATGGATCTTCATTGGAAGTGCTAAGAATCCTGATTCGGAAACGGGAAGCTTGGAAATGAGCGCTTCTATATAAATATACGGGCTTTAAAAAGAATTTTTTAAAGGGCATAACATTTATAAACTATGGTCTTATCAGATAGTGATAGCGCTATGTTCAGGTGGTTGGTGTCTTTTGAGGGTGTATTATAAAAGTATAACTGTTTTTGTGGCTGTCTTATTGACCTTGTCATTAGCGGTCGCTATCTCCTTCTCTACACAGCCTCACACTTCTCCTGATAATGTCACTGTCGATACTTCCTTTGACTGCGAATTCACGCCTGATGCTGACGGTCTTGCTAATGTCACTTGGTATGTCAAACGCGATAGTGGCTCTTGGGAACACTGGACTGCCGATGATATCTCCGAACAGTCTGTTGATGCAGGTGAAACAACTTCTGTTTCTGCTTCAAACGCAGCGTCAAACACGTCTAAACACGAAAATTGGCTTTGTGAAGTGACCTTGTATAACGCTACAGATAGTGTCACTTCGAATTCGACCGATAATGTGACGATTATCAACTCTTTGCCGGACATATCCTATCCTGAATCATCCGTTGTCATAGAGCATGAAGAAGACGAACCGTACTCCGAGTATGCTGAAGCGAGTGATCCTGATGGTGATGATATTGTATGGACTTACGCTTACGGATCTCACGAGCCCATTGATTCGAGTTATAGCTCTGACCCCTTTGATTTCTCTATTGATCCTGATTCCGGTTTGATGAGTTTTGAGGTCACTAATGAATCTCAGGCGGGTAACCATACTGTTGATATTATTGCAAAAGATAATAGTGGTGATGGTCGCGTTCGTACTGTCGTCTTTGATGTCAGTCCTGTCAATGACTCTCCTGAATTCGGAACGCTTGAATTCGATTGTGAAGAATACTCGGAATGTTCAGGAACCATTCCGGCAACAGATGAGGAAGGTGATAGTATAACTTATTACAGCAATATCTCCTCGTTCATCAACCTCTCAAGCGAGTCCGGCGAGTATTCCTTCACCCCGACCCGTGAAGATGTTGGTATCCTGCCTGCCACGTTCAACATCACTGATGGGGGTCAGATGGTTTCGAGTACTGGTTTTTTCAACATCTCCGCTACAAACCTCGCTCCTGAGTTGTCTATTATCCGCAACTCCTCCCTTTTGCAGAACGAGACTTCTGAACCGTTCGTTTTCATTGTCAATGCGTCTGACCCTGATGCTAATGACACGCTTTCCTTTTCTGTCTCGACATCTTGCGGTCTCAATCCTTGGAATATCACAAAGACTGTTTCTCATAACGCTACCTCTGACGCTCAAGGGCTCATCAACGTCTCTTTTTTCGATCCTGCAACCTGGAATGAGCAGACTTCTTCCTCAAACGATTTTGTTGCTTGCCGTAATGTTTCACTCACTGTTTCAGATGGCTTGCTCTCTGACACGTTGAATGTCACATTCAATATCACGAACACCAATGACGCACCTGTCATCTTCAACCAGAGCCATTATGCGTCAAATGGCGAGCAGACTGATATCCACAACCTCAGCGGTGCGAAAGGATTATCTTTTGATTACCGTGTCAATGCGTCTGATCCTGATATGGCTACTTATGAGAATGATTCTCTCACATTCTCGATTTCAGGCGCTAACGCTTCATTGTTTTCCATTGATCCTTCAACCGGTATGATCAACTCTGATGAACTCAATGCCAGCGGCAACCTATCTTTTAACGTGACAGTCACGGACCTTAACGGTCTCAACTATACTGAAACTGCCAACATATCTGTCATTGATAATAATCCTCCTGTTATCGAATCACTTGATAACGGTTCGTGCAATGAGACTATCCCTTGTCTCAAATTTCTCAATGCCACCGACCAGGAAAATGATAATCTCACGTATCATGCTTTGAACATGTCGCACTTCTCACCAAACGGTACGCTTACAGAACATGTTTCAGGAGTTGCTGATATTAATGATGCTTTCGGCATCCGTATCGCTTATCACAATTTCACGACCGGCCTTCCTGAAGGTGCTCTGACTTCCTACCTTCTCAACTTCACGCCTGAAGATGTTGATGTTGGTCATTATAACCTGACATTCTCATTTGAGGATGAGCTGGGCATCACTGATACGGCAGAGCTCGTATTCAATGTCACCAACCACAACGATGCCCCTCTCCTCAATACCTCCTCTCTTGAAGATGCTGTTATCGTCGAGGACGTGCCATTCTCGCAAAATGTCACTGCGTCCGATCCTGACCTCACTTATGATCTTGATAATCTGTCTTTCAGTTTCAACTTCACGAACTCTTCTGATAACATATCATCATATTCTTTTTCAAAGACCAATGAATCTGCTGCACGGTTCTCGTTCCTTCCTAATAACACTCACATAGGCAATCACACAGTCAATATCACGGTCACTGACACCTATAACGTGACTGATAATCATATTTTCAACATCACGGTTCATGAAGCGACCCGTCCTCCGAATATCACGCAGGTACGCCCTTATTACGATGCTATTCTCAACACCACCAACACTTCCTCTTATGACGATCCTGAAAATGATGGTGTGAGTGAGATCGATGCCCGTGAGAATCAGACTATGCGTTTCGATATCGATGCTACTGACGAGGATCCCATGACGATAACTTGGTACCATAATGGTTCAGAAGTCGCTGAAGGATCTTATTCAGGTCCGGGTTCTTATCCGTTGGATGTCACGTTCGGTTTTTTTGATAATGGGACTCACAATATCACTGCTGTTGTTGAGGATATGTACTATTCCTCTTCCCGATATGACTGGATTGTCTCCGTCGAGGATGTGAATCGGGATCCTCTCTTTCTCAATCCGATAGAGGATTATTCCTTTGAGAACAACAAATCTCTCAGTGGCTATGCGAAAATCTTTGATTTTTTCAGGCAGCGCTCTGATGACATCGTCTTTCTCGATCCTGATGATGACTATAACTCCAACTTGAAATTGGATGATGAAGAGACGAACACGCTTTCCTTTTCAGCCGAAGATAACAGTAGTTGTGTCGATTATCTCTCTTTCGAGTTCGACGGTGGCGATGTCAGTATGACGCCTGAAGCGGTAGGTACATGTTATACTCGCTTCATTGCTACTGACCGCGATGGTGCCAAAGCCTATTCCAATAAGGTTCGCTTTGACATAACTGATGTTGAGGATTCTTCAAGCAGTTCCTCTACTTCAAGTTCCTCTTCTGGTTCTCAGACCGTGCAGCAGACAATCACCATTCCTCTTGAAGAGGAAGTTGATGTCCCTGAAGCTTTCGAGCTTATCATTCCTGGCATTGCTTCTATCTATGAGAATGGTACTGTCGTCATCCCTCTTCATCTCAAGAATTCCTGGGAAGACTCGCTTGAATCTATCACGTTGAGCGCGAACGCTTCCTTTGAAGAGGATGTCGAATTCACCTTTTCACAGGATACTATTGATTCTATTCCTGAAGGCGGCAGTGTCGATGTCAATCTTACGATGTCGGATTATCGCTTTGAAGGACCGTTTGAAGTGAATGTCAGCGGTCATATCCAATCTCTTGATCACACTGACACGGCGACTATTTATGTTAACGCTCTTGAGAAAGCGCATGAGGATGTTGATGCAGTCAAGTCTCGTATCGGTTTTGCACGTGATCTCTTGAGTGAGAACTCTGAATGTCAGGAACTCAATGAGTTGCTTGATGAAGCTGAGGAGAAATCTTCTTCGGAAACGGTTAATTCTCTCGAGATGGTGAACAATGTCGTTAAAGGTTGTAAATATCTTATTAACAATGAGAAGAAACAGCCTTCTTCAGAAACCCCTAAGTCTTTTATGGGTCGGCTCGGCACGTATGGTGATGCTGCTTTTGATTTCAACAATCTCGGTACTGTGCTTGGTATCTTGTTCTTTGCAGCTTTTGTCATAGGGATTTTTACAGTTGTCACTTTGAAACGGATCTGATTATCCTGTGTTCATGAGATGTTTTCCCCTGCGTTATTTTTTTCTGTATTTCTTTGGGTTTTAGAACGAGCTGGACTGGTGTGTGTTTGCTTCATGATTTGAGCTTGTTGTATGCTTGCATCAGCTTATCATAGTATCGTTGCTTCTCTTCCTTGCTTAAGCTGTTGTAGTATTTCAGGGATTTATTGTATAATTCCTTCGCTCGTTTGGAGTTGTCTTCATGTTCTACTGCCTTGAGGAGCCTGAACAACTCCTCTTTGGCCTCTATCTTGTCTGTTTCCATCTCGACCTTTCGCTTTTTGTGAAGCCCGAGCTTTGATAGGAATTTGACGAAGCTTGAAGTTTTTGCATGGTGTTTGATAAGGAGGTCGATGATTGTCTTCAGTTCTTCAAGAAGCTCATGAAGTTCTTCTTGCGAGAACTTCTTGTTCGTATACTCCATCATCCCCACGGTGGTGATGAAAGTCTTTAGCTTTTCATGATGCTTCTTATCGAGATATATCTTTTGTAATTCTTCAATGAGTTCTTCGTGCGTGAACTCATATTCCAGATCGAGAAGCTCCTTGAAAAAAGTCTTGACAATACTATAGACTTCCTTCTGGTGGATATGTTGTTTTGATAAGGCGTGTTTTATCTTCGATTCTGTTTCGCCTCTGATAGCAATAAGGCTCTTTTTCTCTTCTTGCTCACCTTCTTTTTTTGTTGCCATCCTGTTCATTGTTAATACTTCAAGTGCTTTATAAATCTTATCTTCTTTGAATCGCCATCAACCCCTTTTGCTGTGTGGTCCGTGTAGTTTTTCTTCTCCAGTGGTGTCATAAGCTATTTATATGTGCTGCTGCTGATATGCAGGTATTATGGAAAATGGCGGTGTAGATGGGCAGACTACCCAAGTGCCGGCTGGTGAGATGCAGGATCTTGTTGACGAGCACACTCGAAAGAAAATCGAGAGTTACGCGAAACGATTCAAAGAAGCTCGCCAGGAAATCGGTAAGGTCGTGATTGGCCAGCATGACATGGTCGGTCTTCTTCTTGAGGCTTTGATCACGAACGGCCACGTCTTGATCGAGGGAGTTCCGGGTATTGGAAAGACCCTTCTTGTGAGGACGTTATCTAAGATTATCGGTTGCTCATATTCCCGTATCCAGTTCACGCCGGACCTTCTCCCCACGGATATTGTTGGTGTAACGACTTATGAAGAAGGGAAAGGTTTTTTCACGATCAAAGGACCTGTATTCTCTAATTTCGTTCTTGGCGACGAGATCAACCGTTCTCCTCCTAAAGTACAATCTGCTCTCTTGCAGTCGATGCAGGAGCGCCAGGCAACAATCGGTAAGGAGACCTTTGATCTTCCCAGTCCTTTTTTTGTCATGGCGACCCAGAACCCTGTCGAGAATCTAGGTACGTATAAGCTTCCTGAAGCCCAGCTTGATCGTTTCATCTTCAAGCTGATGATGGAGTATCCTAATATCGATGAAGAGGAGAACATCCTTGATAATAACATGAGCCTTCAGAACTTTGATTCATTTGATGTGCATTCTATTTTCAACCCTGATGAGATTATTGAGATCCAGGGTATTGCTAGGAAAATCCATATGGATGACAAGATCAAGCGCTATATTGTTCGTCTGATAGATGCTACCCGGTTCCCTCAAAAATACAACTTGGACCTTGCCTCGAAATACGTGAACTTCGGCGCATCACCGCGAGGAAGTATCAGCTTGTTCATCGCTTCGAAAGTGCGTGCTTTGACCAGTGGTAGGTGGTATGTCACTCATAAGGATGTCAAGGACCTCGCAGTACACGTTCTCCGTCATCGTATCCTCCTTAATTTTGAAGGTGAAGCTGAAGGTATAAATACGGCAAGTATCGTCAAGGAGATCACTGATAACGTTCCGTTGCTGTGAGCCTGTTGGTTGTGCAGTCTTGATTTTCTGTACGTATCTGGGAACAAGTTAAAATGGCTGTCCGAAAGCTCAATATCGATTTCGACCCGCACCAGCCTAATCTTGAGATTGTCGGCCGTCGAGAGGTTCTTTCGAAGACTGTCGAGGGTAGTTGGGCTACCTCGTTCAAGGGTCAGGGTATGGAATTTACCGGATACCGTGCGTATACGTATAGCGATGATGCTTCTCTCATCGATTGGCGGGCGAGCCTTCGCGCTAAAGAGACCTTGGTTCGAGAGTTTGAGGAGTTCAAGAATTTCAAAGTGGTCTTTCTCCTTGACGTCTCTGACACTATGCTCTTCACGACAACTGAGAAACTGAAAGCCGAATACGGCGCTGAACTCATATACACCTTATCCCAATCAGCTTCTCGTGCAGGTGATGCTATTGGTCTTGCGATGTACAGCGATCGGCTTGTTGCCTCCGTGGAACCTTCCTTCGGTAAAGGTATTCGTTACCAGTTCCAGCGTCAGCTTGCAAACACTGAAAATTATGGTGGCAAGAAGGATTTCAAGAAGTCCTTGCTTGAGCTCAATTCGATTCTTTCCGATCAGGCTATTATCATTATCGTTTCTGATTTTCTCAGTCTTCCTGATGATTGGGAGCAGTATATGTCACTGTTGAGTATACGGCATCATCTTATGGGTGTGATGCTTAAGGATCGTCGTGATCGGGACTTGTCCGATGTTTCTGGTCAGTTCATGCTGCGCGACCCTGATCTTCCCGAGTCGAAATATGTTGATGTCAAGCATTATCAAAAAGAATATAAACATCAGGCGGAAGCTCATGAGATGTATGTTCGTAACGTGTTCAAGAAACTTCATAGTGATTGCACTCTCATCATCAACGGTGAGTCTTACGAAAAATCCTTGACACGTTTCTTTGAACAACTTGCGCGTAAGAGTGGATGACGATGTGGGGTGTGGAATTTGCAAGACCTGACTTTTTGTGGCTTCTTCTACTCATACCGCTCCTTGTCGCCTCGCATTTCTTTTTTCTCAAGCGAACCCAGACCAAAGCATTGCGCTTTGCTAATTTCCAGGCTATCAAACGGATTTCCGGACAGCGTTTTGTCACGAAAAACATCACGATCCTCGTGCTTCGACTGCTGACATTCACAGTGCTCATCACCTCACTTTCTGGAATGACTGTCTGGTATGATGGCTTGCAGAATGATTTCGATTATGTTATCGCGATGGACACCTCCAGTTCCATGGTCAATTCAGACATCGAGCCGACCCGTCTTGGCGCTGCCAAAGAAGCTTCTATCACGATGCTTGATAACGTCGAGAGTTCTGCAGCTTTCGGTCTGGTGACATTCTCGGGAGTCACGTATGCTCGTCACCAGCTCTCTTCAAACACTCTTCCGATGCGTCTTGAAATCACTTCGCTTAACATCTCGCGCACCAGTGGTACCGATATATCGAGTGCTATCGTGACGGCCACTAACATGTTCCGCGATAATGATCGTGGTAAGGCTATTGTCTTGTTCACGGATGGTGTTGATACGGTGGGTGCATACATCGATGATAATGTTGAGCGTGCAGTCGATTACGCCCGGAAAAATAATGTCATCATCTATCCTGTGGGTATCGGCACTGAAAATGCTCCTGTCGGTTATCTTCCTGAAAGCTTCAATCTCACGACCAGCATCGATAAGACGGGTCTTGATCAGGTGGCTAATGAGACTGGTGGTAAAGCCATCTATCCTAAAACCTCTGATGAATTGCAGCAGTACTTTTCTGACTTCGACACTCGTTCGTCCGAATCGCGTATTCCTATAGAGTTGGAACGGTATGGTCTTATGGCCGTCGCCATACTTCTTTTTATAGAGTGGATTCTCATCAACCTTGCCTTCAGGAGGGTCGTTTGATGGTCGTGGGATTTCTTCAGGCTGTTGGTTGGTGGACTCCTGTCGTGGTCTTGTTCTCCATCGGTGTTTCCATGCTTCTCTCTCAACTGGTGAAATACATCATCGATCCATCGACCATCCGGACTCTTGGTCGTGATGGTGGCATGCCAAGCACTCACTCCGCAATCATCGGCTCTTCCTTGACCGGCATCTTCCTTGTTGATGGCATCTCGATGCTTTTTGTCTTTGCCTGTGCTGTTGGTATCATCGTGTTGCGCGACTCCTTCGGTGTACGTTTTGCTGTCGGTGAGAATGCTAAAGTGCTTGAACAGATAGCGCCTGATAAGTTTAAGGGAAGGGTGCGTGTTGATGAGGGTCATAAGCCTATCCAATTGGTGGTCGGTTTTGCTCTGGGAGTCCTTGTCGCTGTCAGTCTTGTTTTCCTTGCCGGTGCGAGTATATTTTGAGGGATATTCGTGAAAGAATTATTTGATAAGCTTCCGCAAAAGACTGGTCCTGTCGATTACCTTATCGACACCTGTTTTTTGTTTTATGTTCTTGAGAACCGTCTCGAAAAACGATTCGTCGAGTTCTGCAACGATTACGTTGTTGCCATATCTTCCTTTAACATTGAAGAATTTGTCCATCACCACCATCATATGTCTCACGAGGTGAAGATCCGGATCCGTCATCTTCTCAATAACGGCTTATCGCTCTCGCGGCTTCCTGTCCCTGTCTCTCCGGGAAATCCTGAAACTGAAAAATGCTTTGTCTCATCTATTGATAATCACTTGCTTTCTATCATCCCTGATCCTTCTGACGCTGTCTTGTTTGCTGCAGCCTTGAAAGCACACGCAGGGGTTCTCACTCGTGACAAGCACCATCTTTTCACTACGGCTCTTGAGAATTATGCTGGTGAACTCGGTATTGTCGTGCTCAATACGTTTCCCTGATTCTCTTTTGCTGCGATGATTTTATATATTATGGTTCTTTTTTTACCATTACAATGATAAACATTCGTGATCCTATCTATCGTATCATCACCCTTGAAGATGAATTCCTTCCTCTTCTCAATCATCCGTTCATGCAAAGACTTCGGGCTATAAAGCAGAACTCGATGTTATTTCACGTTTATCCTTCAGCAAAACACGATCGTTTCTCGCACAGCTTGGGGACGTATTATCTCGCTCTCAAGCTTTCTGGAAACGGTCTTGTTGACATGACTGCAGATGAGAAACGTGCTTTCAAGCAGGCTGCTCTTCTTCATGACATAGGTCATGGTCCGTACTCTCACTCCTGGGAGAAACTCGTTGATGGTTTTGACCATGAAAAAATGTCTGTTCGCATCATCCGTGATATCTTTGGCCTTCCTGAAGCTGCAAAGATTGTTGGAGGATCTCACCGTCTTTCGCCCTTGCTTTCTTCGGTGCTCGATGTTGACAAGCTTGATTACATGGCTCGCGATTCGTATTTTTGCGGTGTTGGCTATGGGGATACGGATGTCGATCGTATCATCGAGCACATGTTTGTTGAGGACGGTCATGTTGTCATCGACTCAAAGGTTGTATCCTCTGCAGAGCACGTGATAATGGGTCGGATAAGTCTATTCAGCTCCACGTATTACCACCACTCTGTGCGTTCGATGGATGCCTTGCTCGAAAAGATCTTTGCACGTGCCAGAACCCTTTATGCTGCGGGTGGTGACTTGTTTGTAGGTGAGCTTCTGAAAAAATGCTTTGAGAACGAGCTTGAAACTGACGATTTTCTTGCTGTCGATGATGCTCTTATCGACTATCATCTCAACAAGTGGAGATATTCTTCTGATACGATCCTGGGCGATCTGGTCACCCGCTTCCACTCTCGTAACGGCTTTAGCGCCTTGGATGCGAAGCGCTATGGTTTACAGGCTGATGATGTGCTGCCATTGCCTGATGGCTATGATGAGCAGTATTATTTTCTTCTTGACACTATTTCCAAAAGCATCTATGAGAATGAGCTCTTAGTCAAGACTGCTGATGGTCGTAAAGTCCCTCTCTCGCATTATTCGCCTTACGTTGCGAAGATAAATGATGTTCCTTTGCAAAAGACTTTCCTTGTTGGTCCCAAAGAAGTTTTTACAAAGCACAAACGAACTTGAATTCCGTGGTAGGGTTATTCTTATGGTGATGAGAACCGAAGATGGGAAAATCGTGCTTTCGGGCGTGTGCATTGTCAACAAAGATGATGAAGTGTTGCTTTTGAGAAGAACGGATCATGGTCATCTCGAAACACCTGGTGGAAAACTTGAAGAAAGCGACTGCGATGAGTTTGGCAGGAACGGTTTCACTGATGGTGATTTGCAGCGGTGTGCTGTCAGGGAGATGTTTGAAGAATTGGGTCAGGGTTTCATCGTTGAAGAATTCGAATCATTGGGCAGTCATTCGTTCACTCTCCCGGATGGAAAACCTGCTCTTGCGTACAAGTATCGTACTCGTCTTCTTTTCGGCACTCCTGATATCCGCGAGACTGATAAGTTTTCAGGTTATGAATGGGTGCCTGTAGTTTCCTTGCGGGATCGTGATGATCTTTCTCCTGACTTTGGCGGATTCATTCAACCATTGCAAGAACAGGTGCAAAAAGAAAAGAGTTCATCTTAGGATTCCACTGCATACCTGAGAAGTGCTGCAACGCGTCCCATGTCCCTGAGCTGGACACCTTCTCGTGTTTCCGTGCTGATTATTTCGACGCTGGTACTTACGTTTCCAGCTTCCTGCTCCAGCTCTTCTATGAGGTGTTCATCAAGATCTTCTGAAATCAGGATTGTGTCCACTGCTCCCATTGCAGTGAGTTTTTTCACATCATCGTAGCCGTAGGCCACGGTGTTTGCATCCTTTGCCAGTTTCTCGAAAAACCGTTGCATGATCTGCTTTTCCTGCACGACTTCCTCTTCTGCCAGGATATCTTCTGATTTCTCTAGCAATTCGTGAAGTCCGAACTCGCTTGTATAGGACAGGTCTTTGATGGCGAGGATCTTTCGCTTGAGTTGATCGGTAATATAATTGCCTTCTGCGAAGTTGAACTTGGTAGGTCCGGGACCGCCGATGATGATCCCTTGGATCTCTGTCTGGTTTTCAAGGAATTCTTCTTTCATGTGGTGGGCGATCCGTTTATAGAAATCGATAGCTGCTCCTTCGCGGAGCCGTTCGAATCGCTGTGCGGACTGACCTCCGGTCTTATGCTTTCCCGGAACTGAAGAGTGTAGTGTCTTGAGTGGGATGATGGTCTTCCCTTTGAGTATGGCGATACTTGCTTCTCGCTTGTCCATTGCCACAAGTCCGAAAATTATTTTATCATCGACAAGTTCTCTGAGCGGTTCAAGGACGAATTCCTTGTCGCAGCGGTATAAGTTCTGGTTTATAGGGATCGGTGGTTCGATGCTCCATACCTTGAAGTCCTTTTTTCCTTCTTGTTCTGAAGCATTTCCTGAAAACACGATAAGACCGTTTTCAGGTGTTTTCTTGAACGTTCGCAAATGTTGGATCATCTTCTCGAGACTTGCGATAACACTATCTCGTGTCTGCTTGCTCTTGATATTCGTTGCCGTGCCCTGTTCATCCTCGAGCTGGCCGATCTTGCTGTTTATATCGTACTTTGCAGGAACATAAACGCTGATAAGTTCTGTGTTGCGTCCTTTTATCTGCTCCAGTTCTTTGATGAAATTCTTGAGGTGGAGCTTTTCTTTCGCTCCTATACGTTGCAGTTTGTCTGGTTTATCTTCGCTCATGCCTTATCAACAGAATGGTGTCTTGTTTATAAATCTTGGGACTCTTTCCGGGTATGATGGTGGATGTGGTTTCAAACCCGGCTCATGTGCCTCGGAACGTGGTCTTTCTCATTCTTGTTTGAGATCGAGGACTGATCGCTTGTCGGTGCTTATGAACTTGCCTGTCAGTGCATTTATCTTGCAGATGATCATTGTGAATGATTCTGTCACTGCAGTGATGTTGTATGTCTGTCTATCGTCGATGACTTGAACGACTACGATGATTGTCTGGATACGTTCTTTTGGATGGTTCTCCTTGATGTGTTCTTTGACATTCTCTATTGCCCTTTCTGTTTCTATGAATCTTTCGGTTTCTGTGAGTTCGCTGATTGTCGCATCATCTTCTTTGAACGCCTTTTCAAAACCTTGGAACTTGACCGGGTTGGTCGTAAACGTAGCGATATTATCTTGGCTTGGTGAGTAGAAGCCGATCTGCCATCCCTTTGTCTCATTACCGTTCTTATCGAGTTGTGCGAAGCCATGTGCTAGATGGTGATCGCTGTGTTCTTTTGCAAACCCTTTGTATTCTTCTGATGCTGTGATTTCTTCCAGCTTCTTAGTGAATTCTTCAACCATTGTATCTCACTCTTCCTCTCCATTATCATCATTTGTCGCAAGATCGTTCTGTTCCCCGAGAATATCGACAATGTTCTCTGCAAACGCCGTGGCCGCATGCGGACCGTTCGCTGTCACGATGTTGTTATCGACGATCACATCTTCTTTGATGTATGTGACATTATGCTCGTTGAACATCGCTTTTGACTCTTCTGTTTCATACACGGTGGCGTGCCTGCCATCGAGCATATTGAAAGACGCAAGCACCATTGGTCCGAGGCAGATCGCTCCGATGATTAATTTATTCTCTTTTGCCTCATAAAGGAGCGTTCCTAGTTCCTTATGTTCTATGAGGTTTGGGCTGTTCTTTCCTCCTATGATGATTATCGCTCTGGTATCATCATCGATAACTGCGTCCTTGATGGCCTTATCTGATTCCACTTCAGCGCCGAACATTCCTTTGCATGTCCCTTGTTTCGGGCTGAGTATGACTGGCTCATAAGGGGTTGGTTTGAAGACGTCGAGCGGTTCAAGCAGCTCTTCGTCTCGGAATCCTTCTTGAGCGATGACTAGATATATTTTTTCTCGCATTACTATCACCTGTTTGGTTTTTTTATTGTGTGTTTTGATTTTTTTTTGAAGCTGTTCGATTCCGGCTCAGTTCTCCCAGATCGATAAGAGTTCCTTCGGGACCGGGATTATGCAGTATGGTTTCGCCGATGAGGTCGTACTCACCCTCGCATTCGTGGATGTGGCCTGAAAACACTATTAGTGGTTCGTAGGCTTCGATGAATTCCCTATAACTCTCGCTTCCTGAATGGTGGTTGTCAAACGGGATATCGAGTCTTGTTTCGGCAGGCGGCCCGTGCAGTAGCACTACGGTCTTGTGCGGTTCTTTAAGTTCTTTGCTTGATTTTTCGAAACTTGTTTCGAACTCTTCGTCGTGCTTGGAGAACCCGTCTCCCCCATAGCCTATGATTGTGAATTCGCCTGCTTTCACTTGTTGCTTGTGCACATATGTGATGTTCGTATGCTTTTTCACGGCCTGTTTCATCTCATCTTCTGTCTCGTGGTTGCCGTGTATGAGATATACTGGTGCCGGGAATTCGTCGAGTATTGTGAGCATGTAGTTGAGTTCTTCTCCAAAGATCGTGAGATCGCCTAGGCAGAACACTGTTTCGGCCTGTTCTGCTTTTCGCTTGAGGATTTCAAGCATGAACGCGTCCCCATGAGTATCTCCGAATATCAGCGCTTTCATCACGATCACTGTCTTCCCGACATCTTTTCTTGTTAGCGGTGGGGTTGTGGGTGTGCTTATCATATAAAATTGTTTTCCATGAGGTATTTTCATTTCGTTGCGTTGAGTGGTTTTCGGGTTTTTTGAAAGTTTTTAAGGTTCTCTTTTTAGATTTTGATTTGTTTTTGTCGTTTTTTAGAGTTTTTTGTTTGTAATGGAGTTTTTATGATTGTTTAAAAACTTAAAATAGTCTTTTTTAGTTTAAAGAAGATTAAATAAGTTTTATTTTGTGTTATGGATTTTTGAAGTTCTTAATTCATTGTATATAACTATTTTCTTTCGTATAGAAACGTTTATAAATACCAGTGGTTGAATTTGTTGTATAACGTTGTGTGTGAGGTGTATTACTGATAATTCCTACAAAAGAAGAGTTTCTGGATTTTCTGAAAGATAACCCTCATCAGACATACACCTCTATTTCTAAGCATTTTGACATTGAGATGGGCACGGTGCGTGATCTAGTCCGGTTTTATGGTGACGAGCTCAAGATCCGAAAGATAGGGACTGCATTGATGGTGGACGTGAAAGAATGACTTTAGAGACTAACTTGCGGAAGCTTGTCTTTCTCATTGCGCTAGCTGTGCTTCTCACGTTGAGTGTCAGCTTGGTCTCTGCTGTGATAACGAATGTTACGCTTCACGAGCCTGTGAACGGTAGTTCTCATGATCGGTCGGACTCATTCTTTAATTTCACCTCAACCTCTGACTCGGATTCTTATTATTCGTGTAATCTATCCATTGATTCTAATTTCGTTGATGGTGACGATCTCGTTCAGAATAACACTGTCACATCATTTTCCCATACGGTTGCTGATGGTACTCACAACTGGTCTGTTTGGTGTAATGACACAGATTCTTCCCAATCCTCTCCTTTGCGGTATTTCACTGTTGATACAACCCCTCCTGATGTGGGTTTGATCGGCCCTTCGAATAACTACAACTCCTCTTCTGAGGATATCGGCTTTGAATTTAATGTCACAGATAATGTTACTGATTCTCTGGATTGCAGTGTCTATATTGATGGTACGTTAAACCGAACTTTCGACAACCTCTCTAACGGTGAACATCTCCAGTTCAGCGTTGATGATGTTGAAACAGGATTCCATGATTGGAATGTGTCTTGTGTCGATGAACTTGATAACACTGGTTTTTCGGAAACACGAAATTTCACTGTTGACACTCAAGAACCTCAAATATCTCTGCATGAGCCTATCCCGGGTGGAAATTCCTCATCTTCCGATGTCGATTTCAATTTCACCGTCTCTGATGATCTTGCCTCTTCCCTCGATTGTGATCTTGATATTGATGGTTCTACTGAAAGATCTGATAATTTGACGAATGGAACTTCAAATCTGTTTTCCGTGAGTGGTGTGGTTGATGGCGTCCACCGATGGAATGTCTCGTGCATTGATGATGCAGGCAATGAAGGAGTCTCTTCGCTACGGAATTTCACTGTTGACACCACGCCTCCAAATATCAGTATTACCAATGAATCTGAAGAGTATATCTCCGAGGATAATTTCGAAGTCTGTTTCGAATCCTACGATAAGTATTTTTCTCCATCTGATTGCTCTTTTATCTTGGATGGTGAGATGATCGATGCTGTTAGCGTCAGTAATGAAGGGACTGGAAATTTTGAGGCTTCCAACCTTTCTGAAGGACAACATGATTGGGATCTCAATTGTTCTGACCAGCTTGAAAATATGTATTCGATCTCCAAAACGACTATCGTTGATTTTTCAGATCCTGATGTTTCATTAGTCTCACCTTCGCATGATGCTGTTATAACTCCGGATGATGACTTCGAATTCAAGGTCAACGATAGTGTTCCAGAAACTTTCTGCAGTCTATACATTGATGGTTCGGTTAATAAGACTGATGATTTTGTTGCAGATGGTAGAACCACTAATTCATTTTCCGCTTCGGATCTTTCTGATGACGTACATACATGGTGGGTTTTTTGTGATGATGGTCTCGGTCATGATAGTGATTCGGACTCAAGAGATGTTTTTGTCGATAGATCGGGACCTGTTATCTCCATTGACGAACCTTCTGACGGTGAATTTATTGATCAAGACTCTACTATGATAACATTTTCCGCTGTCGATGAAAAATCTTCTTTGGATTCATGCGAGTTTTATTTTGACGGTGAATTGAATCAGACAAACACAACTGCAAATGATAGCGAAACAATATCTTTTCCAGTGACTAACATTTCTCAAGACAAACACTCTTGGCGTTTATCTTGTAATGATACGAATGGTTTTGTATCGAATACGACTCTATACGATCTTTATTATGACACTACTCGTCCTTCAATTGAAGAGGCGACCGGTCCTTCGATTGCAGGTGTGGATGTGCCAGTCGGTTTCTCGCTGAAAGCTCATGATGAAATTTCCCCGTATCTTGATTGCACTCTCAATATTGATGGTTCTTCAAAAAAATCAAGCGAGGTGCCTGCTGACAATTCTTCTCATGAATTATCTCATCGTTTTGATGATGGTGGGAATTATTCCTGGGCTTTCGAATGTACTGATGGTGGTGGGAACACATACACTGGTGATGAGCAAGATATCTTGATCGACGATACGCCACCTGTCATCCTGAATCGCTCTCCTGATGACGGAACTATTATCAAATCTTCTCGCGTTGATTTTTCAGTGGATCTGGAAGACGATGTTTCTGGCAGTAACGATATGAATTGTTCTTTTTATGTTGATGGAGAGCATGTCGGATCAAATGATTCTGACGGTGGTGTTGTGGAATTCTCGAAGGATTTCAGCACCGATGGTGAATATGATTGGTCTGCAGTGTGTTATGATGATTTTGAAAATAAACAATCCTTGAATTCGCACTCGTTTGTTGTTGATGTAGGTCCTGATAATCCCGTGATTCGTTCGCTTCCTGAAGTTACATCTAATGCTTCCATCGATATAGTTGGGATGGTCGACACAATATTCGCCGATGATCCATTCGATTGGGTGCGGATAGTCGTCGAAAACAAGGATGGTGATATTCGAACGGCTAATACGACCGACAAGAGGCTTGGCAATTATGTTGGGGATGTTGATGTTCTTGGCTTGGGCAGTGACTCAAGCAGAGTGAGGATAAACAACACTCTCGAAGCGGAATCGCTGGTTGATGAAACAAGATTTGTCGCATTCAGTTTCCACAACAGGTCTGATTATCGATTCTATAACATTACCGGAGTAACTGATATGGGTTCGTCCTTACGTATGAACATCACCCCTGCCTTGCCTTCAAATCTCTCCTCATACAGTGGCGATGGTCATATTTTTGAAAATCCTGCACCGACAGGTTGGTTCAACATTTCATCATTAGAACTTTTTTCGGGAATGAATGATTTCACAGTATTTGGTCAACGGGATGATGTGCGTGGAGATGTTTTATCATCTTCCATCTTCAAAGATGATGCTTCTCCCGAATTCAATCTCTCGAAACTCTCTTCTCTGAGTTCAAAGGGTGATTTCCTCACAGACCTTTCTTCGCCGATGACATTTTCTGTTCACGATGATTATGGTATCGATATACAAACTTTACTCGTTAATATCAGTGATGCTAACTCAACAACTTCGTATACTATCTCTGGCGACTCCATTTACAACGAATCAATGGCGAGACATGCAGTCAACTGCACGACAAGTGTTCAACCTCTTGATTCAACAGAATGCAGCTTCCTGCCATCTCTTGCTGACGGCCAGTATAATTTGACATTCTCGGTCAATGATAGTTTCAATCATCGAGCTGTTGTCTCCTTGACTGATAATTTCACTGTTAAGACTGTTGTCGATCCAGTGCAAAATATATCTACACACGAGGATACTTCAACAACTGATGATGAAATAAATGTGACTTGGATTCCTCCTGATGATCCATATCTTGATTATTATAATCTCACTATTTTCATAAGCCCTGGTGGCGAGGTTGTAAACTCTTTTATTGTTTCAGGTGACCGTTCATCTAAGGTCTTGAATGTTGATGACTTAACATACGGCGAACGCCTCTTTGCTAGGATCTATGCAGTTGATGAACTTGGTAATCAAGGATCCCCGGTCAATGCTTCGGGTGAAGGCGTTGTCTTTGCCGATGACACTCCTCCTGTCAATCAATCGATCGAGATAATTGCTGACAAGGATAATGGCTTCAATTCAGACTCTGCTTTGCAACTCTCCTTCAATTTCACTGATAACGAGTCTGGTGTCAAGTATTATGATTATGCGGTCGGTACGGCACCCTGCGTTTCCGGAATCTGTCAGTCGGGTTGGAACGACCTTGTTGATGTCACTCGGGTATCGGGTTCTACTGATGAGGTCACGCTTACAGGTCTTGACCTTGCTGAAAACGAGAAATACTATCTATCTGTTCGTGCTCAGAGCGACTATGATTATGCTGAACTATGGAGCAACTATCATTCCTCAACTCCTGTGACTGTTGATACTCAAGCGCCAGATGGCGGTTCCATTGATTACACTGTTGGCGAGTCAACCCTTTCTACTGTTGAAATCGATTACGATGTGGGTGGTGATGAGCATGGCCTTCGTTCTGATTCTTCATTGAAATATAAGCGGGCTCCTCTCTCTGATTCTGTTTGTGGCAGTTTCTCTTCTTGGAAGGCGACGAATAAATCAGTGGATGATGTCGGCAGCACCTCTTTCGCCCTTCCTGATAATGGTTGTTACAAGTTCGGGCTCTTCGTCCATGACATGGCGGGCAACGAGCGTATCTATGAGCGCGGTAGTGTCAAGAATCTCAGTGTTGACACGACCCCTCCTTCTGAGGTCGTCTTTGTCACTGAATCTCATATCACGCACCAGACCTCCTTCGCCTTCGACTGGGAGGACAGTGTCGATCCTGAATCAGGTCTTGATCGCTACGAATATGCTCTCTCCACCGATCCATCCAGCAGCCGGACTGATGTGGTCGGCTGGACTGCCACTGAAAAATCATCTGTCACTCTTGATTTCCCTCCTGAAAACCTCACTAATGGCGAGACTTATTATTTGAGTGTCAGGGCCTATAATGGTATGAATGACAGCACGCCTGTAGAGACATCGCCAAGTATCTTGTATTTCGATACGATAACACCAGAACCTTTGGTGCCTGTCAGTGTAGCTTCGGATACGAACGCTTCTGACGGCTGGGTTGACTCGAATCTGGCAAACGATTCTACGGTAATCACTCTTTCTGGAGAAGCTGGGCTTGCAAATTGTGTTTGGAATCTGGGTGATGATTTCTCCTATGTTGATTCAGGATTGCCTTCCTGTCCTGAAATTTCTCCTGGTGTTTACGAATGTGAAGTTCCTGACTTGTCTGAAGGGGTATATGACTTCCATGTGGCTTGTCGGGATGATAACGGTAACGCCCAATCCTTTGACGAGAATACTGATCTGACTTTTCACAAGGAGATGCGTTCACCTATTCTGAACATCACTTTGCCGGAGGCTGAATCCACGCAGATATCCACTGTTGATGTCTCATTCAATCTTACTGATGCTTCACTGGCAAACGTCACTGCTCATTTGGTCGATGTGGCGACCGGAGAAACCATTAACGGTTCGCAAATCAACTTCACAGGACTTTCAAGCGGTTCGTACAACTTCACGATGAATCTCACTGGTGCTGATCGTGAGACAAGACTTATGATGACGGCAATTGATGAGCATGCAAGGAGTTCTGGAAGAAATACTACCTTCCTGACAAACACGAACAAACCTTTTGTCAAACTTCGTGATGATGAGTCTCTTAATTCTTTCAATGCTACCGCTCTTTTTGTCAATGATAATTTCACGATCAACCTTTCTGCATATTTTTTCAACAACATTTCCTATAACTTGACTAACAGTTCCGGTGAAATTGTTGCAGGTTGTGATGAGACGCTCTCTTTCGACTCGCTTCAGAACGACTCTGAAAGTCTTTCTCTCGATTGCTCTGTTGATAAGAGCTCGCTTGTCGATGACGAAGTGTACACGCTCTCTGCTTTCGCAAGCAACTCAAATCCTGCTGCTCCAGCCTACGAGTTGAATTATTCGATTATTGCCGACCTTGAGAAACCGATTCTTTCTTCAGGTTCTCTTTCTCATGAACCGAACACAGTCTATGAAACTGACAATCTTTCGTTCTATTCTGGATGGCTTGATGTGAATGAGATGGATATGGTTATGTTCAACTACAGTGTTGACGGTGGTGATTGGGAACAGCTTGCTTTGGGCGATGGTGTTGAAAAAGTCTCGCCGCGACAATGGATTCCTGAAGAAGCTCGTTATGAAGCAACTCTTGTGCCGCCGACACTCGTTGCTAACGCTTCAATCGACTACCAGTGGATTGCGATTGACGCTGCCGGCAACCGTAACGTTACCGGAATAAGATCTTCAAACATAACGAACCGTAAGCCTGTCATCAATGCTTCATCGTCAACCCTTGAAGGTCTTGATGGTTACGAGTTTAATGAGTACGTTTCTTTCACTGATGCTGACATTCATTCACAATCGACTGAGGACTCCTTTTCCTGCTCGCTCAATGACACGACCTTGTTTGATGTTTCAGCGTTCTCTGACACGAAGTGTCGTATCTGGTGGTCAAACAGCACCTTTGCGAAAAACGGCACCTATTCATTGAATTTGACTGTCTTCGACCTCAAAGATGACCGTCCTTTGGCAAACGATTCTACTGTTCTTAACATCACTATTTTACCGACTGAATATCAGAATATTTCCATTGACAGTGGTTTCAACTCGAAAGTCGATGTCACTTACTCCTACAACGGTTCTCTTGTGAAGGCTGAATCAAGTAAGAATTCACACGACATTAATGCTCTTATCGAGAAAAAAGATGGTTATGCGGTGAATATTGCTTCGGACCGTCTTGATGTAACTGCACATAATGTCTCTTCATCCGAGAATTCGCCTGCATTCTATTTCAGGAAGTATTACAATACCTCTAGCATTCGCTTCGCTAACGATAGCCTTGGTGATGATTTGACCTTCAGGCCGAAACTGGCCTATGCAGCTGAAGCTGACTTCTCAGGTGTCGCTGATTATACTGTCTCCTTCAACATTTCCGGTCTTGATTTGGATCCTTCGCGCCTTGCTATTTTCAAATACAATAATACTGACCAAGGCATTGAATACACGAATGCTTCTGGTTATGGCAAGCTTGACACTCATATTCTTGGCGATGATGTCGCGTATGCGACTGTTGATGGTTTTTCAGCCTTCGTTCTGGCTGAAAAGTACGTTGATGATTCAGACGATGACTCTTCGGACAATTCGGGAAGTTCCTCCTCGAGCTCCGGTTCCTCCGGTGGATTTGTGGGTAGTGTTCCTCCCTCCACCGAGCCTAATTGTTCTGATGGTATAAAGAATCAGGATGAGGTCGGTATTGATTGTGGCGGTGTATGTAACAAGTCCTGCACGGATAGTTTTGATCCTAACGAATCTGAATCCTCTGACACTCCTGCCCCTTCTTGCAATGACAGTATCCAGAATCAGGGTGAGGACGGTGTTGACTGTGGCGGTCCTTGTGAGCCGTGTCAAGTGGCTACTTGTTATGATGGCATCCGCAACCAAGGCGAAGACGATGTGGATTGTGGCGGCCCGTGCCCTCCTTGTAAGGATGATGAACCTGCGCCTGCTCCGAGAGATCCTGCAACTGAAAAGCCTGAATCCACTGGCATGCCTGGTTTTGTCTGGATCCTGCTATCGGTCTTCGCTATTCTGGGTATTGGTGCCTTCGCATTCAAGACTCATGGTTTTTCCTTCAACCATGAACACGTCGGCGGTGGTAATGATCATGTCATCGATAATGAGAACATCGCTCGTGTTGCTCGTTTCATCGCTAAAGAACTGGATGGGACTGCTTGCTCGCTTGATCGTGTGAAAGCTCATTTGATTTCTCACGGGATCGATCGGAAGTATGTCGAAGCTGCCTCCTATGCATTGTCTAACACGACAAAGGTAGGTGATGTCTTGTCTTATCTGGATCGCTATACGCAAAGAGGTTACTCTGTTGTCGAGCTTCAGAAGTGGCTTGTCGATCGTGGTGTTCCTGCTGGTGTTGTCGCTGTAGCTTATGATATTTTCAGGGATACTGGTGAGAATAACCCTCTGCGAAAACAGCTCTTCTCTGAAAACGTTGCAGACACCTCTAAAATCTTCCAACCCGCGCAGGATATTGATAGCTCCTTATATGATTCTCTTAATCATAAGAAATGAGATTTTCCCGTTCTTTTTAATACGTGAGCTTGTTGATTTCTGAAATGAGGTTCATGTTTTCTTCAAGCTTTTGAACGAGATAGCTGAAATTCTTCTCCTCGGTCTTTTTCTTGATCTCCTGTTTCACTTCCCTGATCGTGTCTGAGATGTTGTAAGCTTGTTCCCTGCTTTTCGTGTAGAATGCGTTCATGACTTTCTCGAAACAGTTCTTGATTGTCATTATCGTGTGTTGGAGTTTCTTCTTTTCCTCTTCTGTCTTGAGCAGATCCAGATCGTAGGTCAGGTCTTCAAGATTGTCAGAAATCGTTTCCAGTACGGTGAGCATCTGCCAGTATCTGAGCATTGTTACAGGATCATTATCCTTGTCTCCTGAAATTTGCTTGTACAGCCGCTCTCTGATGACTCGTTGGAGCAATCGCACGATCTTATCGACATTTTTCTCTCGTTGGCTGATCGCGTTCTTGAGTTTTTCTATCGAGAATTTCTTGTTCGGCTCCAGCTCTTCTGCGATTTCAAGGATCATTGATTTGATACTATTGTCCACTCGCTTGAGAAACGATTCGATCGAGATGTCTGAAGTCTGGATATATGTCTTTGCGATAATCTTGTTTTTGGTGTGTTCTACAATCTCGAGCCCTGTAAGTGAATCGATAAGGCTTGTGATGGCTTCCGTGTGTTGTGGGACTCCTGGACCTGTCAGGTAGATTGTTGTAGCGTTGTGTTCGTACGCGCTGAGAAGTTCTCGTTTCAGTATGCGAGGGGTTGATGATGATTTCACTGTTACCGTTATGACTTTATCTTCAATCTCTTTCTTGTTCGCTGAACTGAGGATGAGGCTGTTTCCTGCAGGTTCCAAGGTGATTGTGTCTCCTTTCCCGAGATTGTACTTTTCAAGCCAGCTCCGTGGCAGGGAGACGACAAAGGAATTGCTTCCGAATTTGATCAATTTGCGAAATTCCATGTTTGAACCTGCATCTCACTCCTCTCCAAAGCGGTGATATATATGCCATATACTATATTAGGAAAACCTATATATATACTTTTTCCTAAATAGTCCCTTGCTGTTGTGAAACGAAAAGGGGGTTTTTAAAGCAAATGGTACTTTCGGAAGATGAGAATTCAATACGTGGGGATGAGGAATCCGACTTTCATTCAGGTGATTCGTTCTTTTTTGATGAGACTGCGGATTTCGATCCAGTGGAAAATGACATCTACAAAGCCGAATTCGTCGATACAATGCTTGATAACGATGAATTATCCATGGATGAGGCAGCCTTCATGATGGGTTATGATGAATTCAACTAGATGAGCTTCATGCGCCCGCACACCACCTAAAAACACCTCACATTGCCGCCGCACAGTATGGTTTGCCCGCCGTATTGTGTGTCGGCTTTGTTTTTTTTCTAACTCGCCCGTCTGGCACCGTAGGGGGTATTCGCTTCTGCTAGGAACGCTTCCCGCTTCACATCCTCTGTGATGAAATAGCTCGTGTATTCTAACGGTGAGAATCGTTCTTCAAGCGCTTCCAGAAACGTTTTGAATTCTTTAACATGCCTGAATATTCCTTCTGCTAGGAAATGGTATTTTTCGGTCACTTTGTAGAAGGAATTTATCTTCTCATTGCATTTCAGGTGTTTTTCAAGCTCTTTCTTATGTTTTGTCGGTGCTTTGAGTAGAAGGTGGACTTTCGTGTGGTATCCGAGCTTTGAAAAATCAATGAGTGTCGTATGCTTGAACACCAGGTCTTTCTCTTGCTCTTTGAGCCTGTCAAAGAGTGTTGATATAGGGATGTTGGTTCCCTTGCTGATCCTTGTCAGTGGAAGCCGGGAATTGCTCCTCAGCCAGCTCAATAACGTAAGATTCTTATCATGGTCTTGTTTCATCAGCTACTCACCTCACACACTTCTTGAGTGCTGTTCATCTTCTTGTTTTCCGGACATTTAACTCTCATCCTTAAGTTGATTAAGATTACCTTAAGGCTGTTATAAGAAGCATTTGCTCGCCGGTATTCCGGACACTATATAGCCTTTGTTTGTAAAGTGCTTTTGGGGTGATTAGCGGATATATCTTGGTTTGGGGGGCTATACCGTTCGTTGTCTTTTTTTTGAAGAAAAAGATGCACCGACCGATGTGCAGACTATCGTCTTTCACCGTCCGTTGCCTTTTTTCGAAGAAAAAAATGCACCGACCGGGATTCGAACCCGGACCACTGGCTTGGAAGGCCAGTATCCTAGCCGTTAGACTATCGGTGCGTACGGAGTCTGTGAACCCTGAACTGTTTATAAATATTTTGCAAAGTCCTTTGCTCCCGATGTTCCCTTGTAATCGTAATATTAATATAAGATGAGCCAGGAATCTTAGAGTCATGGCTTCAGATACTATCATGGTGATTGTCGCTCATGCTGACGATCAAGTGCTTGGTTTTGGCGGCTCCTTGGCTAAATACATTGTTGAGGGCAAGACTGTGGTGACTGTTGTCTTCTCCTATAGCGAGCGCTCCGCTCCTCATTATAAGAATGATATCATCCGCGAACGAACTATTGAGGAGAGCCGTGCTGCTGATAAGGTCCTGGGTGGCTCTGGTGTTACGTTTTTAGGTCTTCGAAGCGGTCATCTGGAGGAGGATTTCCGCAAGAACGGTGCGCAGTCTGCCTTGCGTGATTTATTGCTTAAGCACATGCCTTCTAAGATATTCACTCACGCTATTGATGATTCCTTGAGTGATCACAAGGCTGTCAATCGCCTCTTGCTTGGGGTGTATGACAATCTCAAGAACGAGAGAAGACTCTCTTCTGACGTCTATGGCTTTGGCATCTGGCGCTTGTTCCGTTTCAAGCGGCGTCACAGTCCTCGTCTTGTCGTTGACGTCTCCGATACTTTTAGCAAGAAGCTCCGGGCGATTGATGTCTTCAAGAGCCAGCGTCCGCGCTTGTTCATCCTCAAGATCGGAGTTTATGTCAACGCTCTTCTTCGAGGCTTGAAACACGGTGCTGTCTTCGTTGAAGAGTTTCAGAAATTGAGGTGACCTTCATGAAACGAAAGATCATTCGCTTGGCGGAAAAGACCTTGGTCGTCTCCCTCCCGTCATCCTGGCTTGCTGACCAGGGTCTTGATAAGGGCGATCAGCTCGATTGTTTAGAGCAGGGTGATCGTCTCGTGTTCGTTCCTGAAACTCCTTCTTCCTCTCATTCTTCGGCCTCGCTTGATATCGATGGTTTGAGTGAGCGCGTGCTTCGCTGGCAGATTTCCTCGCTTCACAAGCAAGGGTATGATGAGATTGAGATCACATCCTATACTCCGGAACAGTACAAGGTCATCGAGGATCTCGTGACAAACCTCTTTGTCGGTTTTATCATCAAGGAGCAGTCCAAGCTTCGCATCCTCATCGGTCAGGTCGCTGTCATGGATGCTGCTGAGTTCGATTCCACTCTTCGTCGTGCTTTTCGACTCCTGCTCTCCTCTGCTAAAGAGACTCTTGAGGCGTTCCGGAACCGTGATGCTGAGTTATTGCACAATCAGATATCTGCTGAAAAGAACAATAACAAGCTCACTAACTTTTGCGAGCGCCTGCTTAATAAGTCGCTTCATCGCAAGCAGAAGGGTCATTTCTGGTATGTCATTGCCTGGAACCTTGAGAAGGTCGCTGATAACTTCAAGTATCTCGCCACCTATTACGCTGGGAGCATTCCTGTGCTTGATAAGGACGTCCTCGACCTCTTTGAAGATGTCATCACTTACGTGAATTCTTACTATGGGTTGTTCTATGACTTCTCCTTCCGGAAACTCGTTGAAGTTTCTGATTTGAAAACCGATCTTGAGACGAAGTTACTTGCTCGGATCGATCAGGTGCGTAAAGATGAAGTTGTCCTGCTCCATTACCTTCACATAATCCTCTTGCAGGTGGCTGACTTCTCCGCTTCCACGATCGCTATCAATTACGATGGATGATGGTCAGTTCTCTCGAGCTTCTCGATAATCGCTTGAGCCCTTTTGCTGTGACGAGATAGTTGTCTTCGATCCTCACGCCTTGTCTCTTGTAGATGGCTGGTTCTACTGCGATGGTCATGTTCTCCTCCAGCTTCTCATGTCCGACAAGCGGTTGTTCGTGGACCTCCAGTCCGATGCCATGTCCCAGTGCGTGTATCATCTCAAAGGAGGGTTTCGCTTTTGCTGTTCCTGCCTTGAGCTCTTGTTCTAATCGTTGCTGCTCGTCTTTTACCTTGTTGTAGAAGTCGATGTCTGCTTTCGATGGTGTTCCTATGTAGATCGTTCGTGTGATGTCTGCGCAGTAGCCCTTGTGTTTCACTCCGAAGTCGATGATGCAAAAGCCTTTCGTCAGTCTTGATTTGCGGTCGGGCTCGTAGTGAGGTTTTTTTGAATTGTTGCCGCTTGCCACGATCGGTTCGAACGCTAGTTCATCGCCGAGCTCGAGCACTCGTTTTTTCAGATAGATGATTCCTTCGTACTCATAAGTCATTTCGGGCAGTTTCTTGATGAGTTCTTTGATGAGTCGTTCTGTTCTTGTTATCGCTTCTTTGAGATTGTTGATTTCCTTCGTTGTTTTCACTTGTCGTCGCTTGGAAAGATTCGTGCTGACATCCTTGAACGTTACTTTTCCGAGTTGTTTTCTGAGTTGTGTTTTCAGCGTGTCGTGTTCTCGTTTCGTGAGTTCGTCATAGTTCACGCCGATGCTTGTTGCCTTCGCTTGCTTGAGTGCCTTTGAAATCGCTCCTGCCTCTCGCTTTCTCACCTCGA
Source organism: Candidatus Woesearchaeota archaeon (assembly GCA_046546105.1). Lineage (GTDB taxonomy): Archaea > Nanobdellota > Nanobdellia > Woesearchaeales > SKGA01 > SKGA01. The sequence continues at coordinate 81,800 of JBKGYN010000002.1, forward strand.
TCCCTTCGAGACGTGGTGATCCTTCGAGTGGCGAGTGGAAATAGATCGGTTGCTTTCGCTTGAACGTGAGAAGCGCAGCGCTGTCTCCTGCTGTTCCGATGAGGTATTTCATCGAGTGTGACGGTCGCTTGTCGCTTGAAAGAAAGAGGCACGCATCGACCTTCGCTTCGCTTGCAAGAGTTTT
>JBKGYN010000003.1:0-67320 GCA_046546105.1 Candidatus Woesearchaeota archaeon
AAGCCTCCTCCGGGAGTTGAACCCGGGACCTGCCGCTTACGAGGCGGCTGCTCTAGCCACTAAGCCAAGGAGGCAAATGTAAAACACCGCTACTGGAGCGTGAGCGGAACGTAGCCATCGTTGCAAGCGTACGAAAACGCTTAGCCAAGGAGGCATGATTTAATAACACTAGATTTCTAGTGCTACCGTAGGTGCACCTCGGGACGGCTGGACGAAATCAGCCAAGCCAAGGAGGCAAATGTAAAACACCGCTACTGGAGCGTGAGCGGAACGTAGCCATCGTTGCAAGCGTACGAAAACGCTTAGCCAAGGAGGCGAAATAACAGTGATCTGAACTCTGCTACACAGAATCCAGCTATGCGTTCTCGATCACTTTATGAAGATTCTCTTCACTGTGTTCACTCTGACAATCCTTGCACACATATCGTTTCTTCTTACCACTATCATAAACCACTGTCCCCACGATCTTTCCGAGGAAGGTAGTTGCGATTTTCCGGTTGCAGAGTTCGCATTTGACCATCGTGCGTCGTAGCGTGATTAATTGGTAATTTATAAATCCTCTCCTCTTTATAAATGAAATACGGCAACAACATCTATTTTTAAAGAACGACAAAGGAACACCACTCTTTAATAAAAACATTTATATACCTGCTTTTACTTATGATAAGATAAGATGAAAAAGATAGCTCTACTCATTAATTATTCGGCATTCATTGCATTGTTTCTCAGCCTTCTGGCGGAGAGCAGCATTCTTCTGCAGAGTATCAAATACGTACTTCTTATCATAGCAGCATACATGCTCTTTCGCATCACGAACGTTTATGGGGGTAAATCCCTTTTTCACGGATTCAATTACAGCTTTGTAGGAATAGTTTTTATTTTCGTGATTTATGCCTTGATCGGAAAAAGTCTTCTATATACTAATCTTGTCATCCAACTGCTTGTAGCTTCCATCATCGGTCTGGGCTTGAGTTTCATGTATCAACAACCTGTCAGGCGCGTCAGGAAAACTGAAATCATGGCACCGGCAAGGCCTAAAGCGAGAAAAGTCAAGAAGACGACTAAGCAAGCAAGCAAGAAGACAACTACGAGAAAGACTTCTAAAAAAGCTGCAACTAAAAGATCGACGAAAAAGACCTCATCAAAAAAGTCTGTAGCCAAGCGCAGTACCAAGACGACAGGTAAACGCCGTGGTCCGGGACGACCTCCTAAGAAAAAATCATCTCAAAAGACTTCGAAAAAGACAAGCAAGAAAGCACCGAAAAAATCTGTTTCGAAGAAGTCTTCAAACAAGATCAAGTGAATGATTTTGACAGGTTTTTCAACCAAAAAACGAATCTATTTTCTTCTGTTCCTTTCGTAATCGCATATGCCTTTTCGGCGGCTCCACACGTACATGCGATAACCCCCAGTCTTCAAGCATCTTTTGGGCGTTCTGCGTAATGCCAGGAGCAGCTATAATCCCCGTTACTTTCTCGATTCCCTTAAGTGATTTCATCTTCTCAACATAGCGTCGCAATTGAGTGACTGCAGACAAGCCAGCAGTGTATCGCTTGCACTCAACGATCGCAAGGGTTCCATCGCCAAGATGACCAAAGACATCGATAAAGCCGTATTTCGTGTGTTCTTCTCTGGAAACAGGCTTGAAATCCAGGCTGATGAGATCAGGGTTGTTCTTGATATGGTCGCTCATCTCAGCTTCATTTCCCGAGAGTTCTTGTGACTGACCATCAACGAGGCGTCTGGAAAAAAAGTCATAAACCCGTAGTATCCGGACGTCAATCTCATCATGTCCTGAACGAGCGTGCATCTCAAGAATCGGTTCTTCAGTCTCCTCATCCTTTCGCAGATCGAACGTGACCTTTGCCGGTGCTTTGAGATAGTTGATCGGCATCCCACCAGCAGGTTGATGAATGAGAAGCGATCTGTCCTGTTTTATCATGATGAGGCGATCTCCTTCATCAAGCACACTTTCTGCCCTACCACTATAATTGATCGTGCAGCGTGCGAAAAAACATATGAATTCACCAGCGAGAATCGCATGCTTGGCGGTTGTGATAAGCTCCTCGAATCGCATGAGAAAAAGAGATGTTTTCTGAATATTATAAAAGTATATGGTGAAAAAGAACTTGCTTCAAAAAACTATATAAAGAGACTTTGAATCTATAAGCCAGTATGAACATTGCAGTTGACGTTGATGAAGTTATCGCCAGGTTTTTAGAGCAGTTCATGAATTTCCAGGAAGCGAGATATAACCGTAGGCTAGCCCCCGAGGATTGTCATTCGTATCTTTTCCGCGACCTCTTTGACATGACAGAGGAAGAAGAGATCAAGCAGATCATGGAGTTCTACGACAGCCCGTTTTTCAAGGATATCAAGCCTATTCCGGAAGCGAGAGAAACGCTTGAGAGATTGAAACACCAAGGCCATTCCCTTTATGTCATCACTGCCCGACAGCACAGAATCGAGAAAGAGACCAAATCCTGGATTGACACTCACTTTCCAGGACTCTTCGAGGATGTTGTCATCACTAACGAAGCTTCTTTTGACGAGGATCACGTGAAAAAAGTTGACGTGTGCAAAGAACTTGACGCTCAGGTTATCATCGAAGATTCCTTATCGAACGCTATTGACGCAGCGAATGCGAACATCCGCGCCGTTCTTATTGACAAGCCTTGGAACCAGAATGAAGATGAGGATCCTCAAGGACTTTACAGAGTCAAATCATGGCAGGAAGCTTCAAGTATTCTTCTTGAGGATTAGGCAGGCGCTCCCAGGAAAATATTGTGTTTGTCGCGTATGATTTTCACTCGCACCGATCCTTTCTCCTTATCAAGTCCTTTGACCGTGATAATCCGCCCTTTCGCAACGCAGAGTCGCTCGTTGGCATGGCGTCCGGGGCTTTTCACTTCTGCTGTGACGACCTGGTTCTTGTGCATCGGTTTCTCAAGCGTCTTATCCTCGTAAATGCCGAATGGGTTGTAATCAGCTTTGGGAGTGAGCGTGATACCGTATTCTTTCTCGAAGGGCTTGAGAAGTGAGAAGAATTCTTCAAACTCCATCTGTGTTTTCACAGGCTTTCGACCGTGCTTGTGCACAAGGTAATTCTGGAATCCGATTGTCGGATAGGGGCTTTTGATTGTCTTGGCGAGCTTGACAAGCGGTTCGATATCGCGTTTAGGATTGTCCGTGTAGGTTGGGATGACCAGGGGTGCAAGTAATACGGGAAACCCAATCTTCTTGCAATACTCGATCATATCGAGGACATGATCAAGTGGATACGTCTTGCCGGAGATCTTGCTTGAGACTTCCTTGTCGAGGCTATTGAGCGATAGGTTGATCCTGCCAAGTCCTGCTGCCTTGAGCCTGTCGATAAGCTCTCGTGTCAGCAGCGTGCCATTCGTGTTGACTGAGATGGTGTTTGTTTTCGGAGAGCGCCGGAGTTCTGTAACAAGCTCCTCGAGAAAAGGATAGAGTAGCGGTTCCCCGTGCGGACCGATGTTGAATTCTACTGCGTGCTCCTTGTACGAAGCGATCTCAAGTGCTGTCTGTGCGAGATAGTAGGGGTCGATGAGGATGTCGTATTCTTTCTTGTTCTGCCCTTCATCAACGCTGCAGTAGATGCAGTTGAGGTTGCAGCCGGTCATGGGTTTGAGTTCAAGAACATTCGTGTTCCTGTCAACAACCCCGAACTCTCCAGAACCGAGAAGAGGAATCCCGCTGTACTCATCGATGAAGATGACATTCTTGCCGTTGATAACATGAGTGAGATTGTCAAGCCCTCTATCGATGATCCGATTGACTTTATTGCTTGCTTTTTTCTCACTGACCGAAGGGAATTCCAGAGCGTTGGTCATGATACTGACATCTTGGTCGATCTCTTCAAGCTCGCTTCTATCGATGGTGAACTTGTACCTCTTTGCGTATAGCACCGAAACAACCCTCTCATGTTCGTGAAAGGAGAAGTTTTCAAACTCAAGCACAGTCATGATTTTTGAAAACGAGAAGTTCTTTAAAAAACATATGGAAAAAAGAGGTTATTTCTGTATAATAACAATCTTTTTAAGTAGTCTTTTGATGCGAAATGACAAGTTGGAACGGGCACTTAATTTTGTCGAAAGTCTGATGGTGAGACCGGGCGATAAACTTTATTATTTTGACCCGGAAGGTAAAACCGGTTCAAAAAGCATTTCTTCAGATGAGAACATACTCCTTTTCGAGCATGGCAGGGAGTTCATGGTCACGGACATGAAAATTCTTGATAGGGATAATAATGTCTTACGCTATATCGACTTCGGCCACGACCATTCGTTCAACAATCTCGATCTTGATAAGATCGCTAATATACAAGTGTATGTCGATGGCTTCCCGATCGCTCTTGATACTGATAATTTCAGTAAGAGTATCAAGGAGTCTCCCACATATTTCACCTCGCCTGAAGATCTTGAAGCCCTTGTGGATGATGGTCATGATTATGACCTGTTCAAGACCCTTATACCGGATAGTGGCTTGTTCGATTTGACCATTGCAGAGTATATCAATTTCCACCAGTTTTTGATTGACACGATGAAACCTCCCACCTACGAGGATATCGCCGAATATATGGACGAGATGTATGACGATTCGGATTTGGATTCAGATGATGAAGACTTTGGACTTGAAGAGAACATGCAAAATACAGAATTATTCGCTCCAGGCTATGACACTCCTGAGTTGGTCCCTCCAGAAGATCATGATAGTGAACTCTATACGATAGGATTTCTCAATGAGGATGATCTCACCAATATCTACGAGAACACGATCATGGACAGCGTTGGTATTGAATTTCTTAATGATAAAGGGGAAATTGATATGTCAAAAGCACATCCTGAACGCCTCGGTCAGCGAGAGGATTTGGAAAAACCGATCGATGCTTACGAAGCAGAATTTCCCCAATATTATCAGGAAGAAGGGACTCACCTTGAAGACTTCCTTGAAGAGGAGGATGATTCTGAAACCGCTGTGTTCTACAGTCTCAGAGACATCTATGAAAGCCTTCAAGACCAATACCAGAAAAAGATTGAGTTCGTCTCATATATGAGTAGCATGTATTCGGTTGAGACGATAGGCGATATCAGGAATCTTCTTATGACCCGGAAAGTCCCTGAAGAGACAATCGTCCGCTTCACCCGTTCGGGACATCTTACTGATACTGTGTTTGAAGAGCCTGTGTTTGAAAAGTACTCTGTCTTATTCGAACATGATAACAACACGATTTATGAGAAGTGACCGTGAGAAATATTTAAAAAAGAGAATCTGTCCGTGAAAATCCGATGAAAAAGCCATTGACCATTGAGCAAGCCGTGACAATAGAGCCTGGAGATAAAGTCTACTTTCGCGATGGTGAAGGAGGGTTTAATCCTCTTATCGTTTCAGCGGTAAGGGCAAAAGATTCTTTGAACGACACAGTGATTCACAAGCGCTTATTCACACCTCTTATCGAATTTTCCTCATCAGCAGAGATCAATGATGTGATCATCACGCCTGTCAATAGCCAGATAAGCTATTCCCACTCACGAATTTACGCAGAAGCTGGCAAGGTGACTCCATATAGTGTCAGTGACATACTCAAGTCCCGTAGTGCTTCCCAGCTCCATAGTGAAATCCTTAACGAGATGGTTCCTGAAAACGGTCTTTTCAACCTGCCCATACGCGAGTTCAAGGATTGGCTCGTGCTCGGCGGCAATCTCTATAGTAACCTTGATATCGATCTTGTTGAGGAGATGTTCTACCGCGAGCTTGCCAGGGAGCAAAACAATATCGAAATGAGAGGATCTCCGATCGTTACGCTTGATGCGTATTATAACCATAAATTCCAGGAGTATCAGGATCGCTTTGAACAGCTGGAAAGCACATACCGCATGATTTCTTATGTCGAGAAGCATTATCCGAAAGAACACTTCGATAATGTTAACCACCCCATTCGGACTATTGGTGATCTGACCAAGAAACTCTATAATAATGAGATTGATAAGCAGACCATGAACGTGCTCATCAACGAGGGCGGATTTTCGATGACGCCGTTCAAAGAAGCTGTCAAGATGAGTTATAATGATCTCTTGAGTCGCAGGAACCCCTCATGAGTTCATGACTTTCTCTACCTTCCCTTTCTTGAGAAGGATTTGCGCTATGGAATCTGGTAGTGTCACGATCTGTTCTTTTTCATACGGTCCGAAAATCTCTTTGTTCTTCCCGTAGAATTTAGGTACTGATGTGGTGAATTTGACAATGACCCCATCCTCTCCTGTTCCTTTGCTATGGTTCTTGACATTCTCATCTGAAGACTGTTTTGCTTCAGAGCGTTCATTGGTCGCAACACCTACCGTTTCAGCTTCAGAATCCGCTTTGCTTTCAGAATCTCTTCGTTCTGATTCGTTACTTGCAGAGTTTTCCTCTTCTTGTTTTGCATAGTGGTCTTCAGAAACAATCGTGGGCAGCTGGTTCTCAAAGACGTTCTTGAGAACTCCTTCCTTATAGCGTCGCAGCAGAGATAGAGTCTCCTCAAAAAGAGCTTTCTCTTCAGCGAGCATATTATTCGTGTCCACATAGCCTGCAGCGTCCGTGCGGATGACATTCAATGCAAGATTGAGTATTTTTCGTTCTCTTCGCTCATATATTTCTTTCAGGATGCGTTTGATGTTTTGGAGTTGTATTTTCGCTTTTTCCTGCTCCCCAGGGCGGGAGGTGTTCTGGACTTCTTCTCGTTCTTTCATATAATTGATGACATACTTCCAGAACTGCTGGTCAAGTGTCTGGAGTTCTTCAAGACTCCTTTCTTTTCTCAGAAGGTCAAAGAGTGTTTCGTATGTGATGTGGACGTCCATTTTACCCGACTATCATTACCCTCACAAGAGGTGACTCAGTGTCGTATATAAATCTTGCCTGACTGTAGTGAATCTGTAAAGCTGAATATTTATAAAGTGAAAGTTCTTATGTGATGAGTAGTATATAGAAAACTTTTATGGAGGTAACGCAGATGACAAAAATGTTTTCCCGCGAGAAGCGGAAACTGTCCAAGACCGGTGGTCGCAATAGGGCTCCGCGCCCGAAGACCTTCGCTTCTGAAGAAGCGGCGAAGAAATGGGCTGAAGCCAAGGGATTGAAAAAGTACCAGCTTGAAGATCTTCGTCCAGAATCCCAGCGTAAGAAGATTCGCGTCGTTCCGGAGGAGTAATCAGATGTTTTTCACTTTCTTTTTTTAATGACTCGCATTTACGATGTATGAACCATAGCATTTAAAAATAAGAACATCCACCTAATTCTTTGATAATTATGGGATTGTTTGATGATATGCTTGAAGGTGGCCAATCGCTTTTCAAGGATGAGGTCGCTCTCGATTACGATTTTCTTCCTAAGACCATCCCTTACAGGGAGCAAGAACAACAGTATGTCGCAACCTGTATGAAACCGCTTTTTTCAGGTCGTAGTGGTCGTAACCTTTTCATTCACGGTCCTCCGGGTATCGGGAAGACTGCTGCTGTCAGACATGTGCTTCGTGAGCTTGAGGAAAAGACTGATGAGATCGCTCCTGTGTTTGTCAATTGCTGGCAGTATAACACCAGTTACAAGATCATGGTCGAGATCTGCGAGCAGCTCGGTTATCGTTTCACACAGAACAAGAAGACGACAGAATTGTTCAAGATCGCTACCCAGCTTCTTAACAAGCAGTCTGCAGTCCTTGTTTTTGATGAAATCGACAAGGCGGAGGATTTTGATTTTCTCTATGTACTCATTGAAGAGGTTTATAGGAAGTCCATCTTTCTCATCACGAATTTCCAGTCTTGGCTTCTTGAGCTTGATGATCGCATCCGAAGCCGTCTCATGGCTGAGCTTCTCGAGTTCAAGCAATATAACGCTACTGAGACAAGCGGCATCCTGAAAGAACGTATGGGTTATGCCTTCATTCCAGGCACATGGGATGATAAAGCCATGGAAATGGTCATTGATAAGACTGCTTCAATCAAGGATATCCGTAGCGGTCTGTTCTTGCTTCGCGAGAGTGCAACTCTGGCCGAGGATCAGTCCAGACGGAAAGTTATGTCCGAACATGTCGAAAAAGCGATTGAGAAGCTCGATCAGTTCACCTCGAAAAAGACTGACGAGCTTGATGAAGAGACTAAATTCATCCTTTCTATCGTGCGCAAGTCAAGCGGTAATCGCATCGGCGAGCTCTTCAAGGAGTATGAGAAAGAGGGTGGTAAGAGTTCGTATAAGACCTTCCAGCGAAAGATAACGAAGCTTGAAGAAGGCAAATATATCAACCTGACCAAGAAATCTGGAGCTGGCGGGAATACGACGATTGTCGAGAAGCGCCTGACCGATTTCTGAATGCTTTGACTACTATGAAGTAATTACAAAACCACAACTTTTATAAATAACAACATCTCTAGTAAAGAGTATACACACCCCTTTGCATGGTGATTGTCATGGCAGAACCACTAGACGGAACGAAAACGGCATTCGAATACATCAAGAACAACCTCTCCACTGATTACTCCATCCGATCTGAGGCGGAAGATAAACGACCGATGACTGTTGAAGATGTTAATGGAAACAGCATTGATATTTACGTATTGAAATCACCCACTAATCCGGCCTCAAAATCAGAAAAAAAGTATCAGTCAGAACTGAGAAACCATCTTATTGACATCGACGCTGTAGATGAAGAGGTCATCCGGAATCAGGTTGAGGGTCGCTATACGGTTGTTGTTCCGATCAACCTTTCAGCAGGAGAAACGACTATCGGGCAGGATCCGAACTATACCGGTGTGAACCACCACCGATTCTACGATGAATTCGACGGCGAAAAGAGATTCTACGATGCTGTTAACATATCACCCCTGCGGGAGTTTACAGCGATTCCTATCGGTGAAGATATGGAGATTTCCCCAGAGTTCAACAATAACACCAGGAAAATGGATTACAGCCTGCTTGAAGCAGTTGTTAAAGACGACATCCGACATGATGATAAGCGGTTCATCAACCCGGTGAACCTTTATAACAACAAGAACAAGAAGGATAAGCTGGAAATCCACCTGCCTGAAAACGACCAGTACAACATGGGCGTTATCGTCCCTGAAGGCAGCAAGACTTTCAAGCAGTATATCAACGAATAAGATTCGTTTTATTTCTTTAGTTTTCTTTTACATGCATACTGGTAATTCCATCACGCTCTCCAAAGACCGACCGTTTCACCGCAGCCACCAGTCCGTTGAATAGCGGTGCAGGTCGTTCCAGAGCGCTTTTGAGTTCTGGATGCGCTTGAGTCGCCACGAAATATGGGTGTTCCGATCGTTCGATGAATTCTGCAAGCTTGCCATCTGGACTCATGCCTGAGAGCCTCAATCCCCAGTCCTTGAGTTTCTCATGATAATCAGGATTCACTTCAAAGCGGTGCCTGTGCCGTTCAGAGACTTCGGTTCTTCCATAAAGCGAATGCACAAGCGACCCTTTCTCGACGAGTGCCGGATAGGCTCCTTTGCGCAGTGTTCCGCCTATGGCAGTGATATCTTTTTTCTCAGGTAGGATGTCGATGACAGGATCCGGCGTCTCTGGATTCGCTTCTGTCGTGTGCGCCTTTGACTTGCCTCCTAGTGAACGTGCGGTCTCGATGACTGCCAGTTGTAGGCCGTAGCATAGCCCCAAAAATGGGATGTTGTTCTCCCGTATGTATTTGATGACTGAGATCTTACCCTCGATTCCTCTCGTTCCGAAACCTCCGGGAACGATCACACCATGAACGTCTGTCAAGGATTCTTCAACACGCTGCTCTCCGTTCTCAATCGCTTCAGTGTCAACCCAGGTGACATCCACCTTGACCTTGTTATGAGCTCCTGCATGCGAGAGCGCCTCGACCACCGATGCATAAGAGTCTTCAAGGGCTGTATACTTGCCACAGATTGCGATGCGGACTGTCTCTGTCGCGTCCTGTTGCTGATGTACCAGCCGGTTCCAATTGGTCAGGTCGGGCTTAGCATCAAGTCCGAGTTGCTTGTTGATGACCTTGACGATTCCTTGCTCGTTGAAAATTTGCGGAATCTTATAGACACTATCGACATCCATCGCGCTGAAGACCGCTTCAGGACTGATGTTCGAGAATTCTGAGATCTTTCTTTTGACATTATCAGAGACTGCTTCCTCACCCCGGCAAATGATCGCTCCCGGAAAGAGACCTCGCTCCATGAGGTTTGCAACGGATTGCTGTGTCGGTTTTGATTTCTGCTCGTTCACACCTGCTGGTATGGGAACGTAGGTGAGATGTGCGAAAAAGACCTTCTCAGGACCGTACTCCAGACGTAGTCGTCTTGCCGCTTCAAGGTAGAGCTCGTTTTCCATATCTCCGACCGTTCCTCCGATCTCGATGAGAACGACATCCGCCTCTTTTGACTCGGCGACTCCTTTCCACCAGTCGATGATATGATTTGCCGCATGTGGAACGAGCTGGACGGTCTTTCCTTTGAAATCACCGTTTCGCTCCTTTTCCCGCAGTTCTTCGAAAACGCGTCCCATGGTGAGATTCTGTGCCCCGCCACATATTGTTCGTAAGAATCGTTCGTAATGGCCGAAGTCCATATCCACTTCGGTACCGTCATCAAGCACGAAGACCTCGCCATGCTCTACCGGGTTCATCGTTCCCGGATCGACGTTGAGATAGCCGTCGCATTTGATCGGGACGACCTTGTAATCGTAAGAAAGTAGTTGACCTATTGAGGCTGAAGAGATGCCCTTGCCCAAACCTGAAAGAACTCCGCCCGTCACGATGATGTATTTAGTATCCATAACGGGATTATAATAATCTGGAAACATATTTTTAAGGTTTGTTATCATCAAACATAGGTGTTTGATCGAAGGGTTTTATAAGTGAAAAAAAGAAAAAAGAGATTGACCAGCATCCTCAGGTTTCCACTTGCAGTTTCTGTTTCTGGAGCAGCTTGTAGAACCGGTCCCGTTTTTCCATTAGCTTTCTGAACGTCCCTTGTTCCTTGACCCGACCGTGTTCCATATAAACGATCCTATCAACATTCTCCAGCGTCGAGAGTCGGTGCGCTATGATGATGATAGTCTTACCTTCAATCCTGTCGATAGCATCCTGTATGCTTCGTTCGGTTCTCGTGTCAAGGTGTGAGGTCGCTTCGTCCAGGATGATGACTGATGCGTTCCTGTAAAGAGCTCGCGCGATGCTCACTCTTTGTCGCTCTCCGCCGCTGAGCTTGTATCCTTTCTCTCCGATGATCGTCAGGAGTCCCTGCGGCAATTTCCTGATGACCTTGCTAAGCCCTGACGCTCGTATCACATAGTCGAGTCGTTTCTTGTCCACGCCGTTTTGCGAGAGCGTGATGTTCTCTCTCAACGTCATGTTGAACACTTCCTGATCCTGTGACACGACTGTCACTTCGTTTCTCAAGTTATAGCGCTTGATGTCAAGCAGGTTTCGTCCACCTATGCGTATCGCTCCGTTTGTCGGTTCATAGAGTCGCAGGAGCAATTTGATGAGTGTCGACTTTCCGGCTCCCGAACCTCCGACTATTCCTACTTTCTCGTTTCTCCGGATAGTCAAGTCAAGCCCTTGCAGTATGTCTTTCTGGTCATATCTGAATCTTACCTTGTCAAAGCGTAGCTCCTTCCAGCCTCGCGGCACATTTTTCTTTCCTTGCTTGTCGAATGGTTTTTCATGGAGTTGCAGTATCTCTTGCAGTCGCTGCATCTTCACCTTGAACTGTATGAGGTTCAGGCTGATGTTTGAATACTTCGAGATACCATTCGCAAACCGGGTATAGTACCCTGTAAATACCACGATCCGCCCTACCGTTATCGCTTGCGCCACCACATCGTATCCTACAATCAGGAAAAAGATCGCGTGGCCGAGTGTGATGAGCACGTTCACCGCTTTCATCTTGTTCTGTGAAGTCACTTTATGCTTTTCCCAGAGCTGCTCGTATTGTCTCTCGTGCGAGTGCATCGAGTTCTTGAATCGCTTGTGCAGCCCAAGCGATTTTATTGTCATGATGTTGCTTGCCGCTTCGTGCGCCTTTCCGGAGAGCGTTTCCTGTTTCTTGTGCAGATCCTTCGATCGCTTGTATAGCTTGTTCTCGTAGTACTTCTCCACCGCTATGTAGATCGCTGCGAATAGGAGCATGAACATCACGTACTTCCAACCGACAAAGAAGAATATGATGATCGCGCCCACGAAGTCGATGAGAAACGCCGCCAGTTCGTTCGATAGCAGTCGTGCAAAATCATGCGAGCTTTTCGAACCGCTTTGCACCCGTTGCACCTTGTTGCCCGTGTTCTCCTTCTCATGCCAGAACAGGTCGAGTTCGAGCAGTTTCGTGAAACCTCTCATCCGTAAATGTTTCTGCGTTTCCATCCCTGCCTTCTGTATGAAGAATTTCGAGTAGAATCGTGTGATGACTTTCACGACTCCTACCACGAATATCCCTCCGACTAGCCAGTGGAATTCTGTCAACACCTGCCCTTGCTCGTAGTTGATGAAGAAGTCCACGATGCGTCCTGTCAAGTATACTGCCAGGAAGGTCAGTGAACCGCTTGCTATCCTCAACGCCAGCATGAGAAGCAGTTTCAGTCTGTTGCCAGGGTACGACCTGTACAGGTCTTCGAAATAGTTCTTATACGTATAGTCTTCCGCCATGTGTCACCTCGCAATTCGATTTCGCCTGAGGCGGAAACATTCCGCCCCAGTATATATACTGCGTTTCTCATATAAAAAGATTTGTGTTTTTTACTATGTGTTAATGACAACAACCAACGAAAGATTTATATAGAAGTGTATCTTTATTGATAATTAGAAGGTGAACAGACGCTTCGCAATCGATTTCGCCCATCGATTTCTCCAGTAAGAATTCTAATCAGAACTATCTCAATTACTTCTATGTATCGACAGCTTGTGATGGGAGTAGGTGAGTTGCGCGCCGAAGAGAAGCACATGCGCGGAATAATACAGCCACAAGAGCATGAACAGTAGCGATCCTGCAAACCCGTAAGTGGTCAGCAGCGGCGCTACGGAGACATACCAACCGATAAGAAGTCCTCCGAGAAGAAAGAGAAAAGTGGCTGTCCCTGCACCGAATGCCGCACTCTCCATGTTTATATGACGTTCTGAAAGAAAGCGATAGCTCGTGAAAAAGAATATGAAAACGAACACGATTGAGATGATAGTAAGAAACAGGTTGACGAGTACAGGCATCGAAAGCGAGGGAAATTGCGAGGCGAGTCGTGATTGTATCGAGTGCAGCAGAATCCTTCCTATGACAAAGAGCCCGAAGCTGAGACCTGTGAGAAAGACAAGCAGAAAACCATACAAGTTCCGTTTGAGAAATATCTTGACATTAAGCCGTAACGGTCGCGCCGTCCGGTAAATCATATCGATAGATTGCTTGACATGGATGATTGCCTGCGAAGCGAGAAAGAAAAGCGCTATGAGACTCAATATGATGACCAGGATGTTTGTCTCGAGAATGTGAAAGCTTGAGACCAGACCCGAAAGGATTTCTGTAGCAGGCATACCAACAGTTTCTGAAAACACCAGGTAGAAGTGAGTGGTCACCAGCTCGGAGCGCAGGAATATCTGCAAAACCTCCATTATGATAAGAAGGAATGGTCCTAGCGAGAGGAGCGTGAAAAAAACAAGTGCAGCAGAGAGCCAGGTGATGTTTTTTTCATATGCCTCCTCTAGAGTGTTCGAAAAGACCTTTGCCAGGAACGAATAGCTTCTTTTTGTTGTCTTGCTGCCCACACACCCACCTCAATACCAGAATGATTGCATGAGACCGTATTTAAAAATTGCGATTAGGAAAACAGCAAATAGAAAGGGTTAAAAATCCAAGAATCAAGGAATATGATACAATGGTCGAAGATAGGGAGTTCATCAGGTGCCCGAAGTGCCATAAGAAAGTCCACGTGACCGAGAGTATCTGTCCTCACTGCGGAGAGCTTCTCAACCGCCCGATAGTTTAGGATTATCACTTGAAAACTTTCTTCACATATTGTGAGCCCATGAGTTTAGCCACGGCCATGTAATCAGGCTTGAATCTTATCGTATCCCCGACCTGATACTCCGTCTCATTCTTAGTGAATCGATAGACCGTCATGTCAGAAGTCGTTCCGACAAACTCTACATCAGGATCCTTCGGCACCAGTAAGTGTTCATCGACATCAACGATACCGAAATCGACAATCGCCTTATAGTTAGTATCGCTTAATGTCTCTTTGGTCGAGATATGACCCACATTTCCGTCAGAGATCGTTCCCACAGGCCGGTTCGGTTTCTCCCAGAACTCGATGATGTCAGTGGAGAATTCAAAAGAATCCGTGTGAAAGTCAAGAAACTGCTTATTATCATATGGTGATGTACCGAGAAAGATCGCTTCACCGATCCGGAAGTGGTTGATGAGGTTATCGACTTCGGGACCCAGAAGAGGAAGCGTTATAGAGGTCCCCCCTGAGATGAGATCTATCTTAGTGTCGAATCGTTGTTCGAGCAATTCCTTATACAGCGATAATTGTACCAGCTTATCATAGCTTGGCTCGACCCCATACATACAACCCAGGTTCGTCCCTATCCCCATGATCTTAACGTTCGAGAGGTTGAAAGCTCTAGTATACAGATCAACCAAATCCTTACCAAGGATCCCTTCGCGTAGTTCGCCGAGTTCGATCATGATGATCGTCTTATGGATTTTTCCCTGTCGTTTGGCCTCCTCATTTATATTCTCCATCGTGCGTAGTGTCGTGTTATAGGAGATGTCTGCATAGCGTACCACATCGTCCAGTTCATTCAATGAAGGAGGCTTGATATATGCAGTCGTGATGTCCGGATCGATTTCTTTAATGGTCTTGAGATTAGTGATTCGGGAATCCCCTATCGAGTTTATATCTTTGATCACATCTGCAGACAGGACCTTTCTAAGCGCGTCCTTGCTACCGGCCAGCGCCTTAACTACAAGGGACCACTCCATCCCATGTTCTTTCATCAGCCTGTGTGTCTTCTCGATGTTAGAGATGATCTTTCCAGTATCAATTATCAGTTCTGCCATTTTCAAATCGTCTGTAATCCAAAAGAAAAGAAATCCAGATTAATATTTAATCATTTTTATTCAAGAGTAGTGAACTTGAGCAAGATTTTTAAATTGAATTTCATTTTTTCTCTAGTATGAAACAGCCGTATGTGTTCATCTCACCAGAATACACCAACTCCCGACCACTCATCGATCTCATGACTGGTTATGAGCCTATTTTTTTGTGTATCAACGCCCCGTATGATGATCCTAACACTATCGCATTCCCCCGGGCACGAACCCTGGAAGATTTCCGGAGGCTTATCGATAATTCGCAGCAGATAAAGAACCTTATCGAAAACCTGAGCAGCAAAGAGAAGGTGTATCTCAAATCATTTGAAAACAGAAAAGAACTCACCAGCATCCAACGGGGAAAACTGGAAGTCATCGGTCTTGATCATGTTACGCACAAGTTTTTCAGCGATAAGTGTAACCAGTATGAACTCCTGAAGAATGTTGTTCCCATCGTCAATCACACAGTCACTGATAAGGAAAATGCAAAAGACCTTTTTGAAAAACATCAGACTGAGAACGGTACCTTCACATCATTGCCCTTCGGGTTCGGAGGTAATGGAGCGAAGGTGCATTCGGATAAGGAGCAGTTCTTGAAATACATACGTTCAGTGCCTGATGAGAAGTTCATCGTGGCAGATGCTAAACAGATTCGAAGCAATTACTCGATTGAAGCCTTGATCGCTAACGAACATGAGATCGCTATCTTCGGACTTTCAGAATCAATTCTTGATGGTACCTGTTCGACAGCTGCCTGGTCTTCCCCCGAAATATCTCCTTCATTGAAACGTCAGATTACAGAAGCTGCGTATCATGCATCCAAGAAAATCGCGGAACAAGGATATTTCGGTTATGCGGATCTTGACTTTTTCGTTGATAAGCAGGATAATCTGTATTTTGCGGAATTGAATCCTCGTTACGCCGCATCCACTGCTGAAAAAATGTGTGCTTTAGAACTCTCCCGTCCACCCGGACATCCGACCATTCCCGATCTTGAATTGATGATACATCAACAAAGGACCATGGGAATGTATTCGGTGTGGTCTGAACCTGAAAATATCAGATGGTATAAAGAAGAATTTTGGATGACTGATGGTGTGGTCATCAATGATTACTCCAGACCCGACATTTCTGAGCAGGAACTCTTCAGACAGAAGGGAACAAACATTTATGGAGCTGCTAAGGTCGGAACAAGAATCGGCAGCGAGGAGAAAAAGATCGGCAAGTTAGTATCCGTCTATGATAATAACATCACAAAGAACCAAGCGTACCAGCATGCTCAGCGCATCAAGAGCGAATTATTCCAAAAATCAGAATAAAAATTCTAAAGCGAATTATACTTATCTTCTACAGACTTGCAGATTGTTGATGCCAGATTGTACAAGCCATAGATCGTTCCCAGACCTGTTCCTGAACCATTTATCTCAAGCAAGTGATCTCCCTTGAAGTCGATGGCCCCATAAAACAAGCCAGTCTGATCGATGGCATCATAGACAACATCGAGTTTCTGTTTTTCAAACGGTACGAAATAAGTGTCGATGGTTTTCTCCTTGCCGACATCCCCTGATCGGAGGAATTCCTGAGCGAATAAAGGTTTTCCAGCCATCACGATATATCGGTCTTCTTGTTTTGAGCTATTCACGCGTTCAAAGGAAGAATTCCTGATGACTTCTTCCGAGATAGATTCAAGCGATCTGTCTGGTGAAAGATACTCCACACCTCGAGCCATGAACCCTATATCGGGTTTGAGAACGACACCATTTTCCTCTTTGATCAGATCGTAGAGCTCGTCCCGAGAATCCACTCTCCATGATTCGATAAATGGCAGATCAAGTTTTTTTTGCTCAGGTTTCAACTCGAAATAAGTGGTGCGAGCACTGTTCAGCATCAATGAAACCTGATTTTCAAGGTTGAATAGGTGGTTAAAAAACGTCCGTTCATTCTGGAATTTTGAGGACTCATCTTCCCCCAGCCCTCTGATGAAGACAACATCTGCATCAGGTCTCGAGTTCTCATTGATCTGTTCTGTCGAGACCGAGGATATATCTCTGGTAAACTGGTTCTCTCCGCCGTTGAGTTTCCATTCTGAAGCGAAATACACTCCAGAATCATCAGCTTTGATATCTCCAGGATGGATATACGTGACCTCATGACCTCTTCTTGAGAACAGGTTGTAGAGATAGATATCTTCAGAAAACGAGACTTCCCCATTTTTTCGGTTGATGAAATCAGTCATTGATTTATTTGATGTGAACGTGATCTTCATACTCTAACACCTCTAATTTGCTACTTCTATCTCTTCGTTCAGAAGTGTTGCTTTTGCAAGCTTTGTCTTTTGGACATGCTCATAGACGAGCTTATCGAAATATTCAGCCACTCGTTCGCCAAAAGTTGGTCCGATATCGCTGTAATTGGCGTAGGCTGCAGGGTTCATCAGTTCTGCCTCGATAACATGAGGTTTCCCGTTGATTTCGATGAGATCGATCCTGCTATAATGAACAGAGTATCCCCAATCACGCCATACTTTCAGAACTGACCGTGCGAATGAGATCTCTTCTTCAGTGGGTTCGTAAACGGAAACTGTACCGCCCATTGATTCGTTTGACCGATACTCATCCTCTTTTTTCGGATTAGGCATCTTCAGTACTGCATGCGAGAATTCATCACCGAGGAATACAAGGCTTTTCTCTCCGTTCTTTCCACTAGGATAATATTCCTGAGCGATATAGTGTTCCTTGTTAGCGATTTGCTCTTTGATTTCAGTGACCTCTGAAGTCTTGATCTGGCCAGCACCCCCTTCACCGACCTTAGGCTTGATGACGAATTCTTCTCCAGCTTCCATCCGAGCGATAATATTCTCATCAAGATGGTACGTCTTTACAGAAGGTACATTCTCCCTGTTCAGGTCAATCAAGTATTCTTTCGATATGTTTTTCCGGATGGTTTTCGGATCGTTGATGACAAGACCACCAGTATTTTCGAATACCTGTACCATCGAGAGGAATTTCTTCAGTGATAGCTCGTCTTTGGAAAATTCCAGAAATTGATAGACAAAGAATATATCGATTTCGTTTATCGAGACCGGCTCGACAAATTTTTGTTCATTATATGAGAACATCCGGGAGAATCCAGTCCCATTGAAATCATGCCAGTTGACGAAGTAAACATCATAGTTTTTAAGCATAAGAGAATATGCGAAGTGGAGGGAATCCCGTTCATCGGTATTATAGTAGATCTCAAAGTGATTTTCGGTCGAGCGGACCCGGTCTTCTGCCAGAGTGAATAAGACTTTTTTCGAGGAGGTTTTCAGGACGTCATCAACAGTGATTGGTTTATGAAGTTTTTGGTCGGTCATCATAGCTGCCACTCCGTTTTTAAGTAGACGAAAAATATATTATTTAAATTTTTAGTTTTTTAAAACTATATTAAATTAAATTTAAAGATCGAAAAACAATATGAAAAAGGAAAAGAAAAGCAAATTGAACTTCATTGAAATAAAAAAGAAAAAATAAGATAAATTAATTAAAAATCCAAAAAAACCACTCAAAAATGGAAATGAATACACCCCCGAATTCCGAACCAAAACAAGACCCAGAACACACAACTTCAAAGACAGAAGATACCAAGACAAGGCATTGAAAAAATTCTTATATATGAGTGATGCATCACGAAGCGATAATGATAAAAACCGGGACTAAAATCGATTTCAAGAAGTTTCGCCGATTGAAGATAGGTAAGAATACATTCAAGAACACCGATCTTTCAATAGGGCTTGTAGCCCCTTCGTACTGGGTTTCGAAAAAGTCCCGACTGTTGGCTAAAGAACGGCTGAAACATCTCGGTTTCAGCAAGATTGATGCTGAGTCAGATCTGTTCAAGAAAAGATATTTCTGGGGTGGAACCCCGAAACAGAGAGCCGAAGTCATCAACAAGTTCTTCAGCGACGATTCGATTGACATCATCTGGTGTTTAAGAGGAGGCTTTGCTTCAATCGCGGTGCTTGAGCATCTTGATTTCGATACCATCGCAAATAACAAGAAGCTATTTATCGGCTACAGCGACATTACCACCTTGCAACTTGCTATGATGGCAAAATCAAACCTGCCATCTGTACAGTTCTACATGCCAGGAACAAAGAACTGGATGACCAGCGAGAACGACATCAAATACCTATCAGCAATCTTGACAGGTTCTGATTATAAAGCCAAAATCAAAGATAAGCAGATTTACACTTCAGGGTTTGCCGAAGGCCAGATCGTCGGCGGGTGCATGGACCTTGTGGTGTCAAGCCTGGGAACTCCTCATGAGATTGATACGGATGGCAAAATCCTGTTCATCGAGGATGCCAACATCCCCCCTGACAGATTCTATAACATGCTTTATGTCTTGAAATTCGCAGGTAAACTCAAGAATCTTAAAGGTTTGATTGTCGGTAAGATCTATAATTGCAAAGACTACCAAGAGTATCTCCAGCTGTTCCTTGATGAACTCCGTGAAACAGTGACCTACCCCATCATCATCGATTATAAGTCAGGCCACACGTTTACAAAAATTCCTATCCCGCTTGGCGGATACTGCGTTATCGACACCGATGCAAAAGAAACCCGTTTCTCATTCCCCGAATCATTCAAAGAGTTTCTTCCAGTAAAGCAGTAATGAAAAACCGTCAAAAACCTCTTAAAATAATTCTCAACACAAACCCAGGGAGTACGGCGAATCAGAAGTAAAGAAACAACCCACATTCATAAATAAACCCATCAACACACCCAACCAGTATACAAAATACCATACAGAAACACAACATTTATATACTAGTTCTGTTATATACACGAACTATGGTCGTTTTGTTTAACCGGTTCAGCCTCCCTGACAACGTGTTGGAGATTGTCTTTGCGACGACACAACAAGTCGAGGTAGCGAAGCTCCTCATCGACAACATGAAACTCAACGGCAATGAGATCGGTAAGACAGAGATGAGCATGTTTGCCAGTGCGCTGCACGAAGGCAAGATTGTCGAACAAGAAGGTGAAGGTCCTTTCGGGAAAAAGAAAAAGGTGAAAGTGTCTTATAACAAACGTCAGTTTTACGATAGGATCTTGACACCCATGAAGACAATGGGCATGATCGAATACGACATGTACAAGAAAACGTACAAACTGAGCGAGAGTTTCAATAAAGACATGATGCGCATCGGCCTGATGTGGCTTCAGGAGTTGCGTAAACCCCCTACAAACCAATAACCTCTCCTAAACGGATGAGGTATATCGGTGCTTGAGGTTGGCAAAGATGGCTTGAAAGCCAGAATAGGAGTCTGGCCTCAAACAATCAATAACCACCCCCACATGACCACGATTGGTCAAACACACCCAAACAAGTGGAAATCATGGTGACCCCATGATTTTCCTCTTATGGTGAACATCACATTGACCCCATAAGGAAGAAGTGGCCTCTATGGTTTACCACTAAGTTCTTTACAAACCACCCCTCCCCTAACTACCCTCTCTCCATAGAGCGCCCCTTCTTCTTTTTCTTTTTTTTATCACACAAAATCTTGATATTCATGTGTTTCAAACAATTTAAAGAGCAGCATCGCCAGATTATAGAAAGCGAGAAGAACATCCAGATCAGAGAGCGTCATGAGCGCCGGATGAGATATAACTACATAATATTTCTCATATTGTTTCTCGGAGGAGGCATATATATAGGACGCCAGTTCCTTTCATTCATCGAAGGTGGCATTTTTGCAATCCTGTTCTTGCTATATTACTTGTTTCTGGAATCTGTGCAAAAAGAATACGCCGAGTATACAGACAAGCTCATCAGAGAGCAAAACCAGAAGAAGAGAAACCCTCGCAGGAAAAAGAAGTGAATCTACCAGCTTTTGATCTGGTCGATCACAGCATCGTGCCATTTGTTGACTATATCAAGCATCGTACTCTTGATGTACTCCTTGTTCTTGATAGAATACACGAAAGTATAACCGCCGCTTTCCAGATTGACCTGATGTTTGTTGACCAGTCCTTTGGCAACTAGTTTCTTGACCGCTTTTTGGATAGTAGTCCGGTCCTTGCCTGATTGCTCGCCGATCGTTGTCGTGCACAACGGTTCGTCTTGGGATAAGAGGAATGTGAAGAGACCATATTCTGTCTTGTTGAGTTCGAAACTGCACATGACCAGTTCCTGGAAGTCAATGTTCTTGCATGCGAATGATAATCTCATCATAGTTCACCCTCTGTATAGTTCAAGAAAATAAGGAAAGATCACGAGACTTCCCGTTGCATCTTCTTCTCGTGCTCTTCACGCTCAAGAAGCCGTTGCGCCTCTAGTGCTGCCATGCAACCGCTTCCAGCGGCCGTCACTGCCTGACGATACACATGATCCTGGACATCCCCTGCTGCAAAGATTCCTGTAACGGATGTTCTTGTGTTCTCGGCCTTGAGGTAACCGACATCATCCATCTCAAGAACGTCCTTGAAGAGTTCCGTATTCGGCTTGTGACCGATGGCTAGGAAGAGCCCGTCAGTTGTCATCTCTTCGACCTCTCCTGTCTTCGTATCCTTGACCTTCAGGCCAGTCACTTTCTCATCGCCGAGGACTTCATCCACGGTCTTGTTCGGTATGATCGTTATCTTCTCATTGTGTTTTGCCCTGTCGAGCATGATAGGTGATGCTTTGAATGTTTCTCGCCTGTTGAGGATAGTTACGCTCTTTGCGAAGTTCGTGAGGAAGTTCGCTTCTTCCATTGCTGAATCTCCGCCGCCGACAACGACAACATCCTTGTCCTTGAAGAAGAATCCGTCACAAGTAGCGCACGCAGACACTCCTTTACCCCGCATACGTTGTTCGCTCTCGATACCGAGATATTTCGCTCTCGCACCTGTCGCGATAATCACAGTCTTCGCTTTGACCGTCTGCGCTCCTGTCGTGACCGTGAATGGTCGCTCTCCCATCTCGACATTCGTGACTTCTTCGAAGAAATCATCAGTTCCGAATCGTTTCGCTTGTTCTCGCATATCGTTCATGAGCTGTGTTCCTTGAATCCCTTTCGGAAATCCGGGGAAGTTCTCGACTTCAGTAGTTGTTGTCAACTGCCCTCCAGGTTGCGTCCCTTCAAAGAGCGCTACTGAAAGGTTCGCTCGTGAAGCGTAGATCGCTGCTGTGAATCCTGCCGGTCCCGATCCTATAATGACAACGTCATAGAGTTTCTCGTTCGTTTGCTGTTCTGTCATTTTCATTCCACCTTGTTCAAATCACGATAGTGATGATTACGAAAACAAACATCACATGTAGAAAAAAAGAAAAAGCCAACCATACACTTACGCTTTAGCGAGTGCCTGATCGATCTTCTGTTTGAGCAGGTCTTTCGGTGCGAAGCCCACGATCCGATCCACTTCCTTACCGTCTTTCATGACAAGCAGCGTAGGAATACCCTGGATGCCGAATTCTCCCGCGAGTTGCGGATGGTCTTCAGTGTTGAGTTTGGAGAATACCGCTTTCCCATCGTATTCGCCGCTGAGCTCTTCAAAGACAGGTCCCATCATCTGGCATGGTCCGCACCATGGAGCCCAGAAATCAACAAGGACTGGAAGATCAGATTGTTTGACCACTTCATCAAAATTATCCGGTGTTATGTGTGTAACTGCCATGTTCTTTCACCCTGTTTTTGTTCAATCATTCTTTCTTTTTAAGACTTGTGCAAGTAGTTTGCACTTGTGGGAGAAATACGCACATTATTTATATATTTGCTGGAAGTGTGCGTTTTGGAGAACGACACACCCACTAGTCTGTGTCCAAAACACATAAAAAGAGCACTCCCCCTCAATGTAACATAATGGAACCTGTTGTTAACCCATACGAAGTATCAGGCCATGTCGATTACGAGCGCCTGATCAAAGAGTTCGGTATCAACCCCTTGAAAAAAAAGGATCTTGATCGAATAGAGGATGTCGCCGGCGAGCTCCACATGTTCCTTCGCAGAGGCATGTTCTTCGCTCACCGCGATCTCAAGTGGTGCCTTGACGAGTATAAGAAAGGAAACCAGTTCTTCCTCTATACCGGTCTTGGCCCTTCAGGTCCCATTCATCTCGGTCATCTCGCTACATGGCGGTTCACGAAGTGGCTTCAGGACGTGTTTGACGTCGAATTGTGGTTCCAGTTCACCGATGATGAGAAGTTCCTCTTCAAGGAGAAAAGCTATGATGAGATCCAGAAGTGGACGCACGAGAACATGCTTGATATCATCGCTCTCGGTTTCAATCCTGAAAAGACCCACTTCCTTGTTGACACGAAGCACGCTGGTTTGATGTATCCTGAAGCTATCAAAGTCGCTAAGAAGATCACATTCTCCACGATCAAGAGCGCCTTCGGCTTCACTGACTCGAATAACATCGGCAGTATCTTCTACACGGCGATGCAGACCGTACCAGTCTTTCTCCCTAACGTTCTCAGGGGCGAGAAGCGACCGTGTCTCATCCCTCTCGGTGTCGATCAGGATCCTCACTTCAGGATTTCTCGTGATGTTCTTGAGAAGCTTGGTCATTACAAGCCGGCGATCATGCACGGTAAGATGATGCCGCCGCTCTCAGGTTTCGATGATAAGATGAGCAGCAGCTCTTCGAGCATGGATAAGACCATCCTGACCACTGACATACCAAAGCAGGTCAAGAAGAAGATCAACAAGCACGCATTGTCCGGCGGCAAGGATACTGTCGAGGAACACCGTGAGCATGGCGGTGACACTGATAAGGATATCGCGTTCCAGTGGCTCCGTTACTTCGAGGATGATGATAAGAGGCTTGATGACATCAAACGGAAGTACGAATCCGGCGAGATGCTCAGCGGCGAGTTGAAAGCGATTCTTATCGAAAAGGTCAATGACTTCCTCGCAGAGCATCAGAAGCGTCGGGAGAAAGCCAAGGACATGCTTGACCAGTTCATCTACGATCCTACAAAGGATCCTGATGCAAAGAAGGAGTGAATACAACCCATCTTGTTTTCACCTCCATAATTCTTTTTTTCAAGTCTCACATCATGTCTTTAAAAGCATAGGATTAGGCAACAAAAGGTATAAAAATACCCTTCTATCACTTACATCACCATGGGGTCGTTTGAAGAGATTGATCAGTCAGATCTGACACCTGCGATGCGACAGTACGTTGATATCAAGCGCCAGAACATGGATTCGATAGTCTTGTTTCGCATGGGCGATTTCTACGAGACATTCTATGATGACGCCATTGTAGCGGCTGACGTTCTCAACATCACGCTCACGTCGAGAAAGCAAGGCAAGGGCAAAGCTCCACTTGCAGGCATCCCGTTCCATGCTGCCGAGACATATGTCAAGCGTCTCATAGAAGCCGGTAAAAAGGTCGTTATCGTCGAGCAGCTTGAAGATCCGAAGAAAGCCAAGAAGGTCGTCAAGCGCGGTGTCACGCGCATCATCACCCCCGGAACTGTTCTCGAGGATAACATCCTCTCCCCTACCACGAATAATTATCTCGCCAGCATCATTCTTGAGGGTAAGCGCTTTGGGATTGCCGTGTGCGATGTGTCCACTTCGGAAGTCTTCATGACACAGAGTGATGATAAGAACTTGCTTTTCGGAGAGTTAGAGAAATTCCGTCCTGCTGAGCTTGTCGTCAAGGGTTCCTTCGCCTCGCAAGAAGTGATTGATACCTGTCAGCATCTCGATATCACAATCTCCCGCGTTGATGACGAATTGTTTGATGTGGAGACCGCACTTCACATAGCTGGTAAGCAATTCGACAAGAAAAAGCTCAACGCGATTTCAAAGCATAACGAGCTGGCCATTTCCGCTCTCGGCCCGTTGGTCTCGTATGTCAAGCGCAACCTCCTCAAGGACGAGACTTATCTCTCATTTCCAGAGCTCTATTCATTAAGCCAATCGATGGTGCTCGATCAGACGACGCAGCGTAACCTCGAGCTCGTGTCAAACCAGATCGATGGAAGTCGTAAAGGCACCTTATTCTCCACGCTCAATCACACGATGACTGGCATGGGCGCTCGTTACCTGCAAAAGCTCATCCTCTCCCCCTCACTCGATCTCGATACGATCACGAAGCGCCAGGATGCAGTCGAATCCTTATTCCAGAATCCCATCCTCCTTGGCGATTTGCGCGAATCGCTTCGTGGTTGTAGCGACCTCCAGCGTCTTGTCGCCAGAGCGACCTACGGCTCCATCAATCCAAAGGAAGTCATCAGCCTGGCTCAGACCATCGAGACATTCAGCATCATCAAGAAATTGCTCACGCAGACTGAATCCTCATTGTTCTCGGAAAGTCTTGATGTTCCTGACAACGAAAAGCTCGCATCCTCCATCCGCTCGACGATAAAGGATGAGCCTGCGACCAGTGTCCGCGAGGGTAATATCATCAAGGAAAGCGTGAGTGACGAACTTGACGAGCTGCGCACCCTCGCTTCCGACTCGAAAACATGGCTTCGTGATTTTGAGGAGCAGGAGCGTGAAAAGACCGGCATCAAGTCCTTGAAGGTCAAGTATAACAAGGTCTTCGGTTATTTCATCGAAGTCACGAAGGCAAACCTTCATCTCGTCCCCGATCATTACATCCGCAAGCAGACGCAAGTCAATAGCGAACGATACATCACTGACGAGCTCAAGGATAAGGAATCTCAACTTCTCGGCGCGCGAGAGCGTGCGAACACACTGGAGTTCGAACTCTTCCAGGAAACCATCAGGACGATCGTGTCGTATCAGGAAACGCTCAAGCGATCAGGGTCAGTACTCTCTCTCATCGACGCGATGCAGAGTCTCGCCCATGTGGCAAACAAGAATTCGTATTGCCGTCCGGAACTATCCGCTTCAGGCGATACTGTAATCCAGAAGGGTCGTCATCCTGTTGTTGAGCAACACGCTTCCTTTGTCGCCAATAACACCTTGTTCAAGGAGAAGGACACACTCCATGTCATCACAGGTCCTAATATGGCCGGTAAGAGCACGTATTTGCGACAGGTAGCGCTCATAACTCTCATGGCCCAGACTGGCAGTTTCGTTCCTGCAACGGATGCTCGTATCGCGATTGTCGATCGCATATTCACGAGAGTCGGAGCTCACGATAATCTTTCCCAAGGTGAATCCACGTTCATGGTGGAGATGACCGAGACAGCCAACATCCTCAAGAACGCCACATCGAAATCGCTCATCATCCTTGATGAGATCGGTCGCGGGACATCGACATATGATGGTTTTTCCATCGCCTGGGCTGTCGCCCGTCACATCGTTACGCGCATCGGTGCTAAAGCTCTCTTCGCCACTCATTATCACCAGCTCAACACGCTTGCTGGCGAGTTCGAGAGCGTGAAGAATTATCATAGCACTGTCGAGGAAAGCGAACACGGTCTCATATTCCTTCGTAAAATCCTTCCAGGCAGCACGGACAAGAGTTTTGGAGTTCACGTTGCCAAGATTGCAGGTGTTCCTGACGAGGTCATCAGTGATGCCCAGTCCATGATGGAAACATTGGAAGCTGAAGATAGGATCCTCGCACAATCGCAATCACACAAGAACAGCGACGGCTCCACACAAAAACAAAATATTGGGCCGCACGAACAACAATCCCGATCCGAAGAAGTCACTGAAGAGAAGCTCGGCAGCACAGGCCAGCTCTCTCTTGAGTCATTCGAGAAAAATTGAACTGGAAAAAACCCTTTACGATGACAGACACTAACGATATCCGATTGCTTCCTGACGAGCTTATCAATAAGATCGCTGCTGGCGAGGTCATCGAACGTCCCGCCAATGTCGTCAAAGAAATCGTTGAGAACGCTCTTGACGCAGGCGCTAGGAAAGTCAACGTCTCGCTTGAAGATGGTGGTAAGAGTTTCATCCGCATAGAAGACGACGGGAGCGGCATCAGCGACATCACAACCGCTATAGAGCGTCATGCTACAAGTAAAATCCACACTGAAGAAGACCTCGATCGCATCAGCACTCTTGGTTTCAGGGGAGAAGCGCTTGCCAGCATCTGCGCCATCTCGAAAGTCGAAATCCAGTCGAAAACAGAAATGATGAGCGAAGGGATCAAAGCAATCATTGAAAACGGTTCCGTGCTCAAGACCTCTAAAGTCCCGATGGATACTGGCACCATCATCACGATCAGGAATCTGTTCTACAACACGCCCGCTCGTCAGAAATTTCTCAAATCGACTGCTGTCGAGAGGCGTCATTGTCAGGACATCCTGACCAAACTCTCCTTGTGTCAGCCTAAGGTCGACATTCGCCTGTCACATGATGGTAATGAGCTTCTTCACGCCACCCCCCATGATGATCTCAAGCAACGCGTAGCCAGTATTTATGATGTCGAAACCGCAAAGTCAATGCTTCCAATCAGTTTCGAGGATGATTTGTTCCGTATCACCGGTCTCACAGGTATTCCTTATAGCACAAGAAAGGACAAGAGTCGCCAGACCATCCTTATCAACCATCGTCCTGTTTCAGCTCCTGCTGTACGTCAGGGAGCGTATGACGCCTACCAGTCGCTTCGTTTCCTCGATCAGCATCCTGTATTCATCATTTCTATCGAATTAGATCCTACATTGGTCGATGTGAACGTTCATCCGACCAAGCAGGTTGTTCGTCTTTCTCACGAGGAACAGCTCGAGCGTGCTGTCTTTGAAGCTTGTACAAAAGCTCTGGAGAGCAACAACCTTACTCCTGAAGTGAATGCTTCAGAAAAAGTCTCTTCCAAACCTCAACAAACGAGTTTTCCCCCTCCAGAATTTCTCCCGTCTGAAATCCATCCTGCTCCTGATGATAAGCAGACACTTCTTGATATCCAACCAGAACCGGAACACCCATCACGATCTCATGAACCGATTATGACCGGAAAGGAAAGCATCGTTGCCGATGACAGAGAGCAATATATCCAACAAGACCATATATCTGGCGAGAAACAGCCAGTCACGAACGAGACCCGTCCTGGAACCACAGGTTCACAGGATAATATAAGTGTCGAGCACGATAAGACAGCTCAACCCGCATCCGAGGAGAGGACAACCCCTAATGTTTCTGAAACAGGAAAAAGTGCTTTTCATCATGATTTCGGCATCACCAGGATTTTCGGCCAATTATCACGCCTGTATATTCTTGCTGCATCAAGCAAGGGTCTTGTGATTATTGACCAACATGCTGCTGAAGAGAGAATCCTCTTTGAGGAATTTCTTGACGGATTCAAGAAGGATTCAGTACCCTCGCAAGCACTGTTTAAACCTATCATTTCGGAGGTTTCACCGTTGCAGATGGAAGAATATCAGGCTAATGCCGAACTCCTTTCAAAAGCAGGTTTTCGTATCGATGAATTCGGCGAGACCGAAATCAAGATTTCTGCGATACCGGAGCTTTTCGGTAATATCGAGAAATCCTTTTTTACCGAGATTCTTGACGAGTTCAGTCTCATCCGTAAAGGTAAAGTCACTTCCTCTTCTCTACACACACTTGCTACAAAGGCTTGTAAGGCTGCCGTCAAAGCAGGTGATGAGCTCACTCCGCCCCAGATGAAACGCTTGATTAAACGCATGGAATCTTGTAAACGTCCTTTTACATGCCCGCACGGTCGTCCGACTATCATTTCCATAACTCCGTACGAGCTTGAGAAGATGTTCCGTCGCAAAGCTTGAACTGGCGGGCGCACATCAATCCCAAAGACCGGTTGTAAGAATAAACCATCCTATTGCTAGACTGAAAAGAAAAAAGCCAAGAATCTTATTTTTCCCATGAGCTGATGACAAGATCGTAGATTTTACCCTCGTATTTAACTGGCAAGACACGGTGTGCCAGATGCTTGATGGAATCGCTTGTATTCACTTTGAGATTGCTCGAGATGTCGATTTGTTTCCTTTCTTCTGTGATCACCGGTTCTCCTGCACAGCAGGTTGCATAGACTGTATGCGTGGAGTTCTGTTCGAGTTTGATCTTATCACCGATTGGTTTGTAATCACATAGTGTTGCAATCTCGCCAGCATCGTATGATTTTTGCGTTCCCTCATAGCTTGAGAATGAACAGTTGTTAACGCCCGCACAATCTGCTTTACAGATCTCCCTGAAAGCTCCAGTGCAATCTTCGTGGCATGAACCTTGAGACAGGTATATGGTGGTCTCGTTATGCCCACCTCGAGGGATATATGTCTCTGCAATTTGTGAGTCGAAATCGCTGTAGATTGCTTTGAATCTGATACGGCCGCTTCGCACCACTTTATTTTCCAAGATTCCGTCTGACCCGGTATTTCCCAATGATTCTTCACCATAAGGATAGATGGCGACAACTTCGGAATCTACCGTTCCACCATCTTCAAGTTTCACTTTGACCGTGACTGTGTTCGTATTGGATTCGTCTTTTCCGCAGTCCGGATCAGGACAGTTCTTGCAGCTTGTACGAACACCATCAGAATAGAAGTCTTCTGGACAGACCCCATCATCCGCTCCACAAGGGTAGCATTTTCCGCAGATATCGACAGCACCGTATCCTTGGACACTGTTTGGCGTCGCTCCGCAAACAAGCGTGGAGAACGTGGTTTGTTCATTGCAAGGTTTTGTCGGATCATAATCAGGGTTCGCCTCGATAGCTAGTCCGAAGCTCGCCATTCCAACGATAAGCAGTGCCGACACAATAAAGAATAATGAATTGCCCTTCATATGCTTTATACCAGAGACATGAATTTATAAATGTTTCTTTCACTCAGACGTTGTTACTGGAGACAGAGCGTGATTTCTTCTTTTTTGGTGGCTTTTTAGCTCCTGTTGTTTGTCCAGGGGTTTTTCCGGAGGATCGTTTGCCAGCATAAGTCTTATAGACCTCTGTCATGAGAAGACTGTTAGGTATGTGGATCACATCCCCTGAACTCGTACGAACCTTCAATTCAAAAATCGTCAATTCTTCAATCACACCCGTTATATTCTGGACCGTGATTGTCTTTCCGACTGCCACATCCTTGCGTCCGGACAATTTCCGGTAAGCGATGATATTGGGCATGCTATCTTTTATGCTCAGGATAAGAGATATGGCAAGGACCACGACGATGAGAATTGCGACAATATTGAGTATGACAGCAGTAATCCCTATCTTGTTGAGCGCGAGAATGAAGAATACCGTGTAGATGCTGTAAGAAACAAACCCGCTCACGACCTTTTCAAAAGATGTTTTCAGCTTGGTCTTTTTCCGGACCGCCTCTCCGACCTTGAATTCCTTCAGAATTTTCTCCACGACCTTTCCAAGCACTCTTCCCAGTATCAGTCCTATGATAAAGAGTATGAAAGCGACCGTGACCGAACTGATAAGCTCGCTTGACTGGAATAGTGGTGGTTGTGCTAGTGTCGTGTTATTCATCGTCATTTCACACAGCGTGGTTTATAAGTAGTGCAGTGTGGACATGTGCTTTATAATTGTTTTGCTTCAAAAAAGCCATCATCAAGATTTTGTTAGAAAATAATTTGTGAAATAAAAAAGCGTTTAAAAAACGAACGTACAGCATTAGAGAGTCGCCAGATAGTCTTTGATATATGCATGACCGTGCTTTCTCGAAAGCTTTGTTAAGGCATGATGTGTTCTTGAACCGTACTGTGCTGCCTTTTTTGGGCGTTGCGAGAATGAGACTTCAAGACCGAGTTGTTTTGCCGCTTCCCTCAGGATCAGTTTGCTTCCTCGTTCTGATAGCTTCCATTTAGCAGGAATAGTCATCGCTTTCTCAATAACATCTTCATCCAAAAAAGGTGCGAGTGCAGTTACGTTGAAGTGTCTTGTGAGTGCGAGTTCTCTGAGAAGGTCTCGCCTGAACATCTTATCAAGACCGTTCCAGCATTCAGCATGGACATTTTCAGAATCGGCATGGCGTTTGTATCCTGCAAATATCTCTTCGCTGCCGAGTCCTGTGAAAATGTGGGTTATACCAGGGTTCTCTTTCTTGAGTTGTTTTATCGCTTCTGCCTCAACGCTCCCTACACCGATATTCACAGCGTTCACCAACTCAGGCCCAAGTATTGAAGCTGTCTCTTTGAACAGTTCTTCTATGCGCTCGAAGTTGCAAATCTCTTCAATATATTCGAAACCGAGTTTTTCTGAAGTGTCTCTTGCAGCCAATATGTCTTCAGGAAGTTTCTGCCCGGGATTGTCTTGGAATCCGATGCTAACTGCTGTAAACGGTCGGGCGTTTTTTTTGAGGATGAAACCGATAAGTGTGGAGTCTATCCCTCCAGAGAACAAGAGACCTATGGCTCCCTGATCTAACGCCTGATCAGCTTGCTCGAGAATTGTTTTCTCAAGTAGCGTTCCGATCATCCCGACAGCTTCTTCGTGAGTCTTTAGCGTATCGATTTCAGACCGTTCTCGTATATGGGCTATATAATTTTGCCATTCAGTTGTTGTTGTCGGGAGTCTCATCGTCAACATAGATTACCTCGTAAGTGAGTAGAAAGCATTCTGCATAATCCTGTATCGAGGTGTATTGGGAGAGTGATTGTTTGATCTCGTATAGTTCTTTTCGCGGTTCTTTTTTCTCATGGTAAGGGATGCTCTCGTAGTTAATCTCGTCGTGGGTCTTGCAGGTGGAGAGCTTATCGAAAATGATGTTCGGATTCAAGAAATAGCTATCGTTCCGTTCGGCAAGATATCCTTTCTGCAAGAGAGATTTCACAATATGTTCAATACCTTCAAGTGATTGAAGAACAGTTTGCAGCTCTCCCAGTGTCATTTCTTTTTTGGAGTATATCGTTTGCAGCACCATCAGTTCTTGTTGTGAAAGTGTTGATAATTGCGGGACTTGCTTGACAGAAGCGGTCTCCTTATCAACTATGATCCCCCCATCAGTCCTGTCGATAAGAAGTTGGTACGAACTCTCTCCTTCCGTGCAGGTCAATTGGTATGCAGGAACAAGTATGGTTCGTATCTCTTTGACTTCCTTGTCGCTCATCAGCTTGAGATCCTTGGAATCTGCGGTCGGTTTGATGACAGGCAGCACTTCTTCGTTCTCGAACTGCTCAATCTGCTCGAAGATATCGCTTCCGCCTTCATCGCTCATAGGATTCTGTCCGAGGATGTCTATGGCTTGCCCCCCATGGAGACTCTTTCGTGGCCTGACTCGGACAAACAAGGGGACTTCAGTAACTCCTGTGACAAGAGATGTTCCGATACTGATTTCCTGCATCTCTTTTTCTGTGCTTGCAGTCAACCCCTCGACACTGTTTGATATCGCTTTGATATCATTAGGATTCGTGACCTTCATGATGAGTTGTGTGCTGCACTGGCTTAACACAGATTTATCCACCCGCGCAGGTCGTTGGCTGACAACACCTAGCCCCAAGCCGAATTTCCTTCCTTCACTTGCTATGGTCCGCAGTACTTTTGAAGATTTCTTTTCGCCAAAACTTCGTTCAGGACAGTAGTTGTGTGCTTCTTCAACGACGAGAAAGAATGGGGGTATCGTGTTTTTTTTACGGGCGTCAAAAAGGTCTTTGGTGAGCTTGTAGACAATGATGTCTTGGATTTCAGGATCGATTCCTTTGAGATTGAGCACTGAACAGGTTCCGGACGATACCAGTTCATGGTATGGCGTCGGCGCATCAGAGAAGAGGTTCATGCCTCGCAACTGTTCGATTATGCTGATGACATTCCATTTAGCGTTGGATTCTTCTTGGTGAAGGCTTGAGAGAACACTGTCGAAATCGCAGGCATCAAGGTGTTGTGTTGCGCTGTGAAGAAGCCCTAGTTGCGTACTCGATAATTTTGTCGGTAGCATCTCGACGAGTTCTTGTGAAGAAATTTTGTTCGTGAGCTTGAGCGGTCTGACCTGTTTTGAGATATTCGGATCGCCGTACTCGTTGACATTGAATCTTTCCGGTCGCACATCGAAATATGCCATCTGGGATATCTCGCTCTCTTCCGTATTCTCATGCTTCATTGAAGAGTATTCGCCGTGCGGATCGATGATGAGAAGAGGCACGTTCTTATCGATGATCTCTTCAAGAAGGACCCCTACTGTATAACTTTTTCCGGAACCGGATTTTGCCAGTATTGCAACGTGTTTTGTCAGGAGTTTTCGCAAGTCGAGGTATATAGGAATGTCTTTCCCATCAAGTTTTCCAAGATACGCCCCATGATCCTTGCTCTCTAGCTTCACGACTTCTCGTATGAAATCATCTTGTGCCAAGAATACCTCGCTTCCGGGCTCGAACGGTATGCGCAGCTTCTTGATCTTTCGATCATCCTTATCCTTGTATCCGATAATATGGCATTGTGCTGTTGTCATGGATTCTTGCTTCTCGAGTTCTATGACTTGACAGAGCACGTAATCATACACGTCATGATAGACTTGCACATAATCGAACTTTGTAACTTCCCGCTCCACGATAAAGCGGAATTCAGTTGTTGTAACCTTACCATAAATTTTCCCTACAAGCATGCTATCGACAGAACACAAATACCTTTAAAAAGCTTTGTGCTACCCGTCCAGTCACCCTGCAACAAGCAGAAAACGTTATTTCGAGACATGGACGTGAGTGGACGGTTTCTATGTCTATAGTCACTAAAAGATGCAAGAAAGTACCGAGCGCAGTTGTTCTATCGTTTTTCGTATCCTCTCATATCATCTCGTGTAGTTTTTGTTATCTCGACAGGCACCTCTTTACCGACAAGATCCTCATCACTCTCCACAACGACCTGTCTGTAATTTCCGGTCCGTCCCAAGAAAGTATTTTTTTTATGACCTCTCTCGATGATGACCACATTCACTGTTGAACCGACATAGCTTTTGTTTGGATCGAGAGTGGAGAAATATTTGCTCAACTTTGTACTTCTTTCTTTGATGGTTTTTGTCGGCAAAGGTTTGAGTTGTGCTGCAAGCGTTCCTTTCCGCGGATAGAATTTTGAGATGTTGAGCACAGGGAATCGGTGTTTGCGAACCAATGCCATTGTCTGCTCGAAATCCTCTTCCGTTTCTGTCGGATAACCGCAGATGATATCAGTTGCTATTGTGATCTCAGGTATCTCTTCACGGAGAACTTTTACTGATTCTTCGAATTGATCTCGAGTATATGGTCTATTCATCTCATTCAGGACCTTATCGCTTCCTGATTGCAGCGGTATATGAAGAAATTTGTAGAAGATATCATGCTTGAGTAACCTCGCAAGTTCATGACGGAATCGGTAGACATAATGAGGATTTATCATCCCAACGCGTATTTTCAAGCCACCACCTACACCGGCCATTTCTTCAAGCAGCGTTGGCAGGTCAGTACCTATATCAAGTCCGTAACCGCCATTATCTTCTGAGACAAGCCATACTTCTCGCATACCTCCTGCTTTTGCCATCCTCACTTGCCATACTATACTTTCTTTCGGAAAACTTTTCAATTGCCCCCGGGCGCTTTTGGTCTTACAATATGCGCATGTTCCCAAACAACCTTGCAATAAGGGGATAATCGCTACATAGTCATTCTTTCTTGTCAGAGGCAGGAACGTCCTATCAAACGGCTGTACCGTTCTTGATAATTCGTGAGCGACTTCTCCACGCAGCGTCCGCTCGACAACCTCTTCGATCTTGTGAACCTGATCTACCCCGATTGCACTCCATCTCTTCAACCAATCATCTTGTTCTTGCGATTGAGGAATACAACCCGCAATCACTACAGGCTTGTTGATCCGTTCAAGAGAGGAGAAGAATTTGCTTTCTGACGGATCTTTTACAGTGCAAGTGTTAAAGATTATAATATCCGCACGATCCATCTCGGAAAACATATCTCTTTTATCTTTCCTTGTCCGTACAGCCTCATCAAGTCCGATGATTTCATGCCCGTTTCTAGCGAGATAGTCCGCCATCGTCTCACTATCAGCCATATTATGAGAACATCCGTAAGTCTTGATATAGATACGTGCCATGCTGAACAAGAACACAAACAGTCCTTATATAAAAGTTTCATGGTATTATATGGTTTGAAAACGGAGAGAAATAGCGTGAATAAGAAAAAAGATATGTAGACGGACTCACCAGTTCATCTCGGCATGCTTGAGAGACTGTTGGTTCCTGACATCCATCCACTTACCATAGAAGATATATCCTGCCAAGTTGTTATCATCAGCAAGTTTTGGAAAAACATCGCTTTCAAGACGCCCATATCCTTCAGGTGCTTCAGTGATGACTTCCGGATCGAAGATGTAGAGTCCTGCATTGATAAGGTTTGTCGGTGTCGAACTTTTCGGTTTCTCGACAAAACTGTACACCCTGTTCCCGTTGAGCACGACTTCACCGTATTCTCTTGTACTGGAAGCTGTAGTGACTGCGATGGTGGCTGAAGTTCCCTGTTTTTTGTGGAATTCGAACATCTCTTTGATATTGATCTCTTTAAGCTCATCACCATTGCAGACAAGGAATGTGCTGTTGATAAGCGGTGCTGCCTTTCTGATAACCCCTGAGGTTCCAAGCGGGTGCTCTTCCTCGATGTATCTTAATGAAACTCCAAAGTGTGAGCCATCACCGAGTCGATCTTTGACCATCTCTTTCTTATATCCCACTGCGATGATAAACTCTTTAATCCCCTGGCGTTTGAGCATGAGAATGTTGTGTTCGAGGATTGTTCTTCCGTTGATTTCGATCATTAAGGTAGGCAGCTCTTTTCCTTCTTGCTCCACGACATGTTTTCCTCCCGCCAGTATAATCGCTTGAGCAATGTGTTGGCGCTTGAGAGTCTTCGATAGATTCAGCTCGATAGCATGACTCCTGTTCTTGACCATGACCCCGTCGATCTGATTATCGAGAGCATCGAGAAGTTCTTGATCGATTGTTATCGTGATTCGTTCTTTCATAGGATATCCTCCTTTAATCCCTTCTTCTCAGCAAACACTTATGTGAGCAAGTATGATAGATATTTAAAGATTATGAAATAAAGCACCATACCCGAAGTCAGACTTATAGAAAAAGAAGAGTTTGCAAATAAAAAAACATTTCAAGATGCTCAAGCATCGATGCCTTCGAGCATACTTGAAATACTCCATATCTGTTGCCTTGTGAACTGGTCAAGATTCGCATCCCCTGAAATGTCATCAAGGTCTGAAAGGAGCTTGTTGATAGTAAGAGACAGATTGCTCTCGTCCGCTTTCTTGAGTTCAGAGATTATTTCTGAGAATTTGTTCTTGATGTTCTTTGGTACGTTCGAATCACTTTCCAATTCGCTCATAAAATCGATCACTTCTTCGATTTGTGGATTCATTCTATCACACCTCGCTCGTTAATGCTTCTCATATGGATTTTTCAGATTGTGTGCATCAGGAATTATTTTCACTTTCAGAAAATCCGTCCATGGCTTGTTCCTGAAGAGTTTTAGCTTGTTGGCGCAAGGATTTTTCCTGTTTTTCGAGCGCTTCAAGACGCTTTGAATAGATTTCTTTTTTCTCTTCCAGATCCTTACGGAGATTTTCTGATGATTTCTTGATCATTATAGTTCCGACAATCTGATACCCTTCCTCGACAACCCCAAGTTCTTTGAGTGCTGAATCGATATCGTAGAGATAGCGTTGGTAACCTTGTTTTTGGGCTACAGTTTGAGAAAGATTCTGTTCAATAAGACGCAATTGTTCGATATCCTTTTGAGACATGTCTTCTCACCTTGTATGATTTGCGATGATGATCGGTCCTGTCTGAAAATCAGATGTCAGTCTTGAATGGAACCCATCTTATTATATACCGTAAGGACCTTGGTGATGGCATTCAATGCTGCCCGTAGCGCAACAGGGTCATCTGCACTTATCCTGAAGCGAACAGTGACACCTTCTATCTTGACCTCATATTGTGCGCGGTCATTAGCAAGTACCGTATCTTCAGTTTCAAAGAGTTTCAGGATTTTCGTTGCTTCATCAGAGTCTGATACAGTAACAACTATAGTGCTTTCCAGCTTCATCGTGCCTTGACGTGAGACGGTTGGCTTCTCGCCTTGAAGATGATCTTGGAGCCGCAGTAGATGCAGCGCACTTTCTTCTTGATGTACTGGTCTGAAACCGTCCTGTTACATGAAAAGCATCGATATTCTGTCATGACAATTCACCTGTGGTGTAGCGTCTCGTCCTTCAACATAGGATCTGAAGAAAAACAAGAGAGCTCATAGCTCTGATACTGAAGTCTGGATACTGGATACTTTGGAGACAGTGAATGCTTTGCTTGCGAATTTCGCATTGCACTTCTTACACTGCCAAATACCTGCATTCACACGTTTAACTTGCTCTCGGGAACAGTATGGGCACTTGTATTTCTTATGCTGCTGACTCTCAAGTTTTCCGTACTTATCACGAGCAGTCTTACCATACCTGCTACCGAATCGCTTGACTGATTTTGTTCCTGCGCTTCGTGCCATAGTAATTTTCACCTGAATTATGAATGATGATACCCATTACCAGAATGAGGATCTGGTATGGGGCTGCCCAGATTCGAACTGGGGTCTTAGCGTCCCAAACGCCAGATGATAGACCAAGCTACACCACAGCCCCTTGATGAGACAGTCCGAGAAATGCCAACCGCTTTATAAATCTTTCTGGAGACCCTTGTCTCACATCAACCCGTTTCAAGCAGTATGCGCAGTTTCCGGAAACAGTGTTCAGATGAATGGCCCGAGTCGCTCTTTGAAGTGCTCGATAAGTTCCACTGGCGAAGGATCTCGCTCATAGCGGAGAGCCAAGTAGAAGGCAGTAAGATCCCCTATTATCATCGAGGAATAGAGTTTCGTGAGCAGGTGATCGCCGCTCATCTTCACTTCTGTCGTCTCGACATCGTATTTGGCAGTAATCTCCCGTGTCAGGCTCATCCGTTTCTTGATGCGCCTATGGTCGTCGTCGAAGTTGAAGAGCACTATATGAAACTCTGCTTTCAGGTCCGTGAATGCCAGCATCTCATTGTGATTGAGTTCGCTGAAGTGGTTCGAGAACGCGTGGACTTTCGAGCATTCATTGAGTTGTGTTTTGAACCGATAAGCTACCGGATAGTATTCCTCTGAAGTATAGATTAGAGGGATTTTCCCCTCCAGTTTTTCGCTGATCGAGACTGCCAGGCTCTTGAAGTCAGGTTTGGCCAGTCCTTTGACGAGCTGGTCGATGCTGCTTTGATGGGATGGCAGGAGCCCGTACCTTTCGAGTATCTTCAGTAACGGGAAGAACAGGTACGTGAGTGCAGCGGTCCGAGGCTGGAAGCCTTTAGGGACCTTGAGAAACGGCTTCCTGTTGAGATTCGTGATTTCTTCCAGCTTCCCGCCTTTCGATAGTGCAACGATGTGTTTTGCTGTCCTGATAGCCTGTCGGTATGCACTCACAGTCTCTTCAGTATTTCCTGAATAGCTGATGGTAAAGACAAGCGATTTTTCAGTCAGGCTTTCCGGTACGGAGTATGACCGAGAGACTATCACAGGGATTTTCACGCCTAACCGTTTAAGATAAAGCTTGAGAACCTCTCCACTGAGTGCTGAGCCTCCCATCCCCAGAACGATTATCCTGTCGAATTCGGCCTTTTCATCAGAAAGATCGACATCATCTCCTAACTCGTAGGCTGCTCGGATGTCCTGTCCAATATTAGTGTAATGATCAAGAAGTCCTTGTTCGTCATAATGCATGTGATCATCGGGAAATGTACCTTCTACCATGGATTTCACCACCACTACCTCTCAATAATACAGGAGCAACGGTGATTTATAAAGTATTTGTTTTTTAGGGAGAGAAACAAGAACAGTTGTATTTAAAGGACTTCCCGGTCGATCGGGAAATGATCGCTTGTCGGGTATTCGGTGACCAGAGCCGCTTCGAACTGGTTCTTCCAGCCGAAGAATTTCCGTTTCCTCTTGATCTGCGGCCATATCTCTTTCAGGATGTGCGGTGCTGTCAGGATCCGTCCGTCCTGCACTTCAATGAGTTCTTCAGGAATATCATAATTGCGTATAAGTTGTTGTCTGATCCCTTCGAGCGTGAATCCTTCATAGAGCGTATCGAATCCAGAGCTCTCCTCTTCGGGCTCTTCCTCATCAGGAAGGTCCAGAAGCCCCATCTTCTCAACGACGTGATCGACTTCTTTCTCGTGCTCGTCACGCTCATCCTTTTCAGTGGTCTCTCTGTCCGGTCTCGATTCCCTCTCCTGATTGACAGGCTTAAGTTCTGCCCTGTAAAGCATCCCTTGCTCATCAACGCTGTCAAATGCCCTGGCCACTGATTCAGCACGTAATCGCAGCCTGTTTCCGAGCTGCACTTTGTCCTTGAATTCCGCCGAACAGTAGTGGACCGGCATTGTCCTATTTTTGCCGAAGTCGACGAGTTCTTTGGCCAGTTCTTCACTACCATTGATGCCGTATGACAAGTCATCCTTGACAGCCAGTTTCAATTCCTCGAATCGTGCTTGTGACGCATCGCTGTATTCGAGCTCGTTGAGATTTACGAATTCGATAAAACCAAGTTGTTTGCAATAGTTGATAAGTTCTTTCGTCTTCTCGCCGAAGCCAGGAATTGCAGGAACTTCCGCTCCCACGGTGAAGTTCATGCCTTCGGCAAAGTGCGCTTTCTCCCACAATAGGATGTCGGCGACGTTGAAGTGTAGCCGCAGTTCATCAAGACCCGCTTCTTCGAGCTGGAAGAGAGCCTCTTGAGTCACATGATCGAGTGTCGTATAAAGATGGATGTGGAAATCGTATCCGAATTCTTCTTTGAAAGCTTCTATATAACGGCAGGTGCGTTCCAGTCTCATGAGCGGATCTCCGCCTGTAATCCCCACGCCCTTTGATTGACAGAGTCTTATCTCTTCGATTGCCTCGTTGATGCCTTCAGGTGCATCGGGCCTTGCGACAACCCGTTCATTGATCTTGACAACATCCTTGTATCTTTTTTCATCAGAAATTGGGCAGTAGAAGCATTTATAATGACAGATTCCTGTTATAAAAAGCACACTCTTGCGTCCTTCGATGCATTGCTCGCAGCCTTTGGCGAGAGGTCCATAGTGCACTTTTTCTGTTTTCACGAACTCCATCGTTATCATCTGAAAAAAGTATCAACTTAAAAATCTTGGGATAGGCCCTTTCTCCATAGGCTAAAAAAGCCCCATATAGTTCATGAAGACCTGATCAGCAGTCTCTTGCTCAGTCATTCCTTTGATTTCAGCGATTTTTCGTATCGTGGATCGGACATTCGCCGGTTCATTTGGAACCTCAGGCTCGGGTCCTAGAAACGGCGCGTCGGTTTCTGTGAGGAGTTTGGAAAGTCTTGTCGTCCTGACAATCTCTTGCATCTGCTCAAGTTTCGTGACCACTGTGGGTATAGAGAACATCCATCCCTGATCCTGTATTCGCTTGACATATTTTTTCTTTCCCATGAAGCAGTGCATGATGACTTTTCGGGCATTGTGCTTGATGAGGAGGTCGATTACATCATTCTCTGCTTTTCTTGAGTGGACAATCAGAGGAATATCAAGCTCGTTTGCCAGTTTTATGAATTTGACAAAGGCATCACGCTGGATTTGTTTCAATCCCTCTTGCTTCTCTAACGAGAGTTCTTTCATCTCAACATCGCCACCTTCCTCGGCGAATTTGTAATCGAGACCCACCTCGCCGATGGCGACTGGTTTCTGTTTTCTTATGAATTCGATCTCTTCATCGATCTCTTCAGGAGAGTACTCTACTGTGTGTGTCGGATAGACTCCTAAAGCGGGTTTTATGATATCGTTTTGGGATGCGAGCGCGAGTACTCGCCTATTGCTATGAGGATCAGTACCGTTTGAGATTATAGCTTTGACCCCTGCTTCCGATGCTCGTATCAGGATCCGATCACTCTTGTGGATAAGGGGTTCCATATCCATATGCGCGTGTACATCGACAAGTCTCATGGTATCAGCCAACATAGCATGTTAAGGAACGTTATAAAAAGATTGTTTGAAAGGGACAAGAATCCCTATCGGTCCTTATCGTTTTCAGGACCCATATTCTTGAACGATTCAAGGAGATCGATAACGTATTTACCATCTTCAAGCTTGTAGATAAGCGGTTGTTTCTGTTGGAATAGATTGACCAGATCAAGCTCATATTGTCCTGGCTTGAGAATCTTGATACTCTCTATATCTAGAATCACCGGTTTTTCCAGATCAACATCATCACCAAGAATATCATAGACATCTTCTTCAATCTGTTGTTTTTCATTATCTGAGAGGTCAAGGATTTGCTGTTGCTCTTCTTTCATCTCCTTGAGTCGTTCTTTCTTGACATAGAAAAAGAGTTTCCTGCCACAATTAGAGCATCCGTGTAGAATCTCTTGGGATCCATCGTCAAACATCGTTCCGCAAGATACGCATTGGTGTGGCATTTTTTAATCACCGATCAGGATATAAATGGGTTCACTGAAAAAAAAAACATGTCGAAAAGAGCTGATTTCACTTCTTTTTAGGTTTTGATTTCGGTTTCTTTTTCTCGTTTACCGCTTCGGTCGTGAAAAGCTGAATCTTATCAGGATCCTGTTTGATTTCCTTGACAACATTTGCCGGTCCGATGATTGTCATCCCCCTTCGTGAACCAAGCACCATGTTGATGAACATGTTCCGTACACGTTTGAAAAGTGCAGCATTATTGTCTTCTGGAAAGATGACTGATAATTCGATTCCAGTGAACTTATCATTGATAGACTCCATCGTCTTGCGAATGAGTTCTGCTTCTTCTTCACTCCGTAACCGTCCCTCAACAAGAAGAATCTTATCAGTCTTTACAAGACGGAGCAGTTTGGAAATCCGTTTCTGGGATGAGAGGTTCTCAATCTCTGAATGCGGAATGTATTGTAGTGTTAGCATTTTATAGTACCTACTTCTACATCGTCACCTCAAAGAGTGCGTCGTAGAACTTGTTGACGTTCTTGCCGGTTTTCGCGCTTATACCCACTACTTTATATTGAGGGAATGCAGACTGCACTTTTCGGAGGTTTGCTTTTTTCAGATCGAGCTTGTTCGCAACTACAAGCACAGGAATCTTTCTTGCCTGAAGGTTTCCGATGATAGTGAGATTGACTTGTGAAAAAGGATCTTTGGTCGCATCCAAGACCACCACGACTGCATCCATATCATCAAGCCATTTTATCGAGCTGATGACGCCTTTTGTCGCTTCTTTTGCACGGGATTTAGCTTCAGTCTCTTCCATCCCTTTCTTGATGAAATCCTCATAATCGATTTTTGTTGCAATACCAGGAGTATCGACCAGATTGAAAGAAAGCTCTCCGTGACCGTCTTTTGATTTGATATTGATCTGTTCTTTGACTTGTATTTCTCTTGTTTCGTGAGCTACATCACTGACAGACCCCATGGGCTCACCGAGCCAATCCTCGCAGATCTTGTTCGCGAGCGTGGTCTTGCCACCGTTTGGCGGACCGTACAAACCAAGCTTTAGTTCTTTCTTCTTGCTGAAGAACTGCTTGAAGAACTTATTTGCTAGTCGTTTCAGCGTCTTTATCATTATGACTTGACAGAACAACATGTCTTTAAAAAGATTTCGTTTGTAACAGCTGCATATCGGTTTCCGCAACTCTATTCCGCTACGAGTCCACCCCGAGCCTTTTAAAAATAGCTTTACAACCTATTTTCGGGCCATATTACCAGAACCTTCATCGGAGAAAGAATAAGAATTTAAAAAGATGAAAAGAAAAAACGACTAGCTTATTTTTTTTGCCAGGCATATGATCGTTTCTTTGCGCTTTTTCCGTATCCGCAAGCTGCGCAGACACCGCTTTTTCGATGGTATGCGTGCTTTCCGCATCGTCGGCACGGGATATGCGCACTCTTTCCAGAGTGTTTTCCTTGTGCTGCTGTTCCGGTTCCCATTGTGCATCCTCAAATAATCGGGATAAAACTACTGGACTGAGATGTTAGTGATCGTATCTCCTCGTAGGAAGACAGTGCCGAGTTTTCGTTTGAGCTGTTTCTCAGCATCATAGGTCTCTTCAGTCTTTTTCTCATCGACCTGAGCCACAATCTTTTTGGTCTTTGGCTCGTATTCTTCAGCTTCATCCAGCACTGTATTGATATGAATGTCGAACGCCTGGAGCTTTCCCACATATCTCCATCCGTTTTTCAGATCGACAATTACTCGTTTTCCTCGTGATTTGTTCAGTGCATCCAGTGGTCTTGACATCGTATTACCATCCATAATCATCAACCCCTCATAGGTATATGCGGCATTTCATTGAAAAAAATCCTTTCAAGAAAGCCTATAATAAGCTCTGATCGCTGACCAAAGCATCTGTGAAGAAGTAATGGGAGATTTATAAACCTATCGCATAAGCTATAGCTCGTCAATCCCTTTGATTCTTGGTTCTATATTCCTCGCATACCCGCCACTACGAATAACACCATCTTTTCCAAGCTCTATAGTAACTCCCAAGACCGTTTCAAGAACGTAAGCATAGCCTTTGAGTCGTTCTGTAATGCGCTCCATTTTCACTTCTCCACCCTGTAGTGCCACGAGAGGTAGGATCTGTTCTGCCAGAAGCGGTTCGATCTCTTGAGAAAGCATTGA
This sequence comes from Candidatus Woesearchaeota archaeon, assembly GCA_046546105.1. Lineage (GTDB taxonomy): Archaea > Nanobdellota > Nanobdellia > Woesearchaeales > SKGA01 > SKGA01. The sequence continues at coordinate 43,651 of JBKGYN010000003.1, forward strand.
TGCCTCGAATTCACGTATGAACTCGTAGACCCGATTATCGAAACCATCAACAAGGTCTTTTTTCCGGTAGTGCCGGTCTAGTTGCCGTATCCAGGGCTTGTCATTATCATAGCCATCCTGATCTCCGAACAGTGCATTCAGGGAGATGGCACAGGCGTTTTCTGATGACGATACATAGTTCGTGTCGATAACCAGAGGAACTTGTTTTTCCCTGTAAGCGAGTCGCAGTAGTTGTTCGATGCGATCAAGGATATTCTGTTCCGCCAAGTCCTTGCTTGCAACCAGCTTTCCCCTGATCGCGACCAAGTCCGACGAAGGCTTGAATGAAAAGCGTGGTGAATTCTTGTCAAGCTCGTGCTTTCCCCGTACTGACAGCGTCACGTTTCCATCATGATCGGGATAGAACGCCACTTTGTTTATTGAGAGCATACATTCATCGGCATAGGGCATGAGTGGTCTTAAAAGGTATTCTTTGAGCACATCTACTGACGGAGCATCCAGCCCATGCGTCATGCCTGTCGCTTCAATCGTGATTCTCTTTGGAGAGTGGATACCTGCAATCGCAAACGGTATCAACGCCAGTGCTATCGAGTGAGGGCCACCAAGGTCGATCTTGAATTTCCGGGGTGGTGTAAAAGATTTTTGTGGTGAGAAGGTGATTGTGTCAGAACCTTTTCCCAGACCCTTGATTTCGGCATCAGTGCATGATACCATCGCTTCTGTGAAGGCGATTAAGGGTTCGCTCAACCCTGATTTATTTTTCTGATCCGTACAAATATTATTGATTGATATCGCCTTGCCCGACAAAGCCGATGCCAGAAGTGCTGTTCGCACAAGACCTCCGCCTGAATAGTATTTAGAGCCGTCGACAAGTATAGGTTGATTCTTCTGCAACCCTGATCTTGAATCTCCAGTTTCAACCATAGAGTTGTTGATGAGATGAGTTCTCTTATAAGAATTACGAAAAATAGCTTGCATCTCTTATGCTTCATCATTAAGCGTGAGAATCGCTTCCTGTTCAAGAAGTTTGATTTTTATTTGGTCAAAGAGAGACTTTAGTTCCATGTAGCGACGTTCTTTCTCTTGTCTTGAAATGTTGAGTTCGAGATAGACCTCTCTGGCCTCCTGATATTTCTCTTTGGCCTTCAATGCATTGCCATTTGCTAATTGTTGCCTGCATTCATCGATTATTCTTGCAAGTTTGTTTGCCGCCTCATCATCTTCTGATGAAACGGTTTCTTGTTCAGAAGCATCAGCATTATCTTCACCATGCTTTTCGGGAGGCATTGGTTTTTCAATATGATCATTTCCAGAAACCTCTGCTGAAGACGTTTGAAGTTCAGCCGCCTCATCAGCCTGTTCCATCTTATTTTCGAGTTGTGTTTCTTCAGCGTCGTAGTCTTCACAGAGTTGATGGATACGTTCATCCTGCTTCTTAAGTGCTTCTTCTACTCCCTGCACCTCTGATGCAGGTACCGCAGTAGAATTGTTTGAATCAGCAGCCTCACCTCGCTCTTTGACCAACGACGATGATCCGGATGAAGGATCATGTGCTCCTTTCATTTCAAGTTGTTCTATCTCGTTGTTGGTCTCTCGAAGGGATTTCTTGAGCATGTCAATCTCGTCTTGCAGTTTTTCCAGAGTTCCTGGATCACCAGAATCACTTCCTGAAGCTTTCTGTTCAAGCATCCTTTCGACTTCCTCTCGTTTCTGTTCTATCCGCTTCTCTTGTTCTTTCTCCCATTTCCTGAATTCTTCCAGTTTCTTCTCGTAAAATGATTTGAGATGTTCTTCTTTTTCTTTGAGTATATGTTCGAACTCTTCAAGCTCTTTGGCATGGCTGTTCTCCACATGTCGTGTTTGTGCGCTTTCCTGCTCTTGTAAATTCATCTTGTCGTCATCAGAATCGTTTGAAACATCATCCTCTTGTAAGGCGGTATTTTCAGAAGGCGAATCCGCTTCTCGTCCAGCTGTATCTTGATTATCTTCAGCTGCAAGATCTGTTTTGAGCTCAGCCGCTTGAGAATCTCCATCGGAAGGTTCTTGCTCAGACTCCTCTTCTGGTTGTGTGTCTATAGCTTCAGGTTCTTCGGTTAAAGGAAATTGTTCATCCTTTGAATCCGATCCCTCCTCCTTAACCCAGGATGAGCTTTCAGATTTTTCTTCAGGTGGTTCATCATCTTCGGCGACCTGTTTTTTTTCAGGATTATCTGTCAAAGATGACCCTTCCGACGATAGGGTTTGGTTTTCCCCATCTTCTGCAGTTTCTTGCTCGCCAGCCTCATCTTTCTCCTCAGGATCTTCCGTGAACGAGGATTCGGCTTGGGACTCTTCTTGTTCAGAACTAGTTTCTTCCTCAATGTCTTTCGTAAAAGACGAGGTTGTTTTCGATCCTGCATGGTTATCTGAGGTCCCTTCCTCCGGATCATCCGCAAACGAAGAAGTGTTAGCAGTAGTCTTGTTTCCGTCCGGATCATCATCCGGATCATCAGTGAATGAAGAAGTCGCCTGTGATTCAGTCTGATCCTCTGAAGTTTGCTCGCTTGGGTCGACTGTGAAAGAAGAAGTGTTTGTTGACGTTGAGTCCTTGCCGTCGTCCGAATCGGTAATGAATGAGGAGTCCTTCTTTCCGGTAGACTCTTCGAAGCCATCATCCTGTATCCATGAGGAAGAGTTCGTTCTTTCTTGTGATGAAGAAGTGTTTTTTTCCTCTTGAACTAACGAAGGGGAGGATGGATGAGATTTCTCTTCTGCTTCAGCAGCAAATCCTGATGATACAGAATCACCAGTTGAGGTCTTATCCTCTGATTCCCGCTCATGTTCTCTTACAGGACCATCTGTCCATGAGGAATCACCGCTTTTTCCAACTTCCAAATCCTTTTTTTGTTCTTCTTGATTTATTTGAAGTAGCTCTTCGGGAACCTTACTTTCTTTTTTCGAGCCTTCTCCTGATCCCTTCGTTTCCTCTTGTTGCTCGTTATCCTCCAGGGTTGTTGACCCTGCAGAGTCTTCGTTTTCCGGTGTCCATGCTGTCTGTGATGACCATTCGGTTCGTGTTTGGTCAGGACCGTCACGTTCTCCTCTTGACTCATGGGCCGCTTGTTCTTTCTCGTATTGATCTGCAAGATTTTGCGCTGATGATTTCGCATCAGTTTCCAGATGGTCATAAAGATGGTCGGTTGAAGGAATCTGTTGATTCAGCCCTAGTTTTTCTCTGTTTTTTTCCAACTCAGCATTCTTTGAGTTTGATGTGTCGCGGACTGTGTCTGAAATATCGTTCTTTTCAGAAGGATCGACCGAAGTTTTTGCGTTCTGTTCAAGCTCGCTATGGATGTTATCGAAAGTTTGCGAAAAAGAATCAGTGTTCGTGTTTTCGGACGCATCAGAAGCTTTTTTTCCGCCGAAAAGCTTTGAGAATAGACCTTTTTTCTTGTTCCTACTTTGCATACTCGGCGGCGTAGGCGGTTTGATATCAAGATCATCTGACGACATTACTACTCACACACCCCTTTTGGCTACGCGCATGTATTTCTATGAAATACTCTGCCCGTATAGTGACACTATCACATGAAAGTATATAAAAAGGTTTTGTTATCACTCGCAAGTCTAATGTGTAAAAAACAAAATTTCCAATAATATTAAAAAAACAGCCCTTTCTTTCAAGAAAACATGACCCGGATTTCTCACGATAAAATTGCTGTATTCCAAAATAAGATTTTCAGGCACTACAAACAAGAGGGTCGCAATCTTCCCTGGCGTCACACGACTGACCGGTACAAGGTCATGGTCAGCGAGATCATGTTGCAACAGACGCAAGTATCTCGTGTCATCGAGAAGTACATCGAGTGGATGAGAGAATTCCCTACGCCGAAAGCTCTTGCTGACGCTTCTCTTTCTGACGTGCTGAAATTGTGGAAAGGGCTTGGGTATAATAATCGTGCGAAGCGCTTGCAGGATTCTGCACGCATCATCCTCAATGAGTATGACGGTGTTGTTCCTGATACTGTAGAAGAACTCATCAAGCTGCCGGGCATCGGTCCGTACACTGCGCGATCGATTCTTATCTTCGCAGATAACAAGGACATCGCTACTGTGGATACTAACATCCGACGGCTTCTCATCGCCGAGTTCGGCATCGCCGAAGACACGTCCGATAGAGATCTCTTCGAGCTGGCTCAGCGTCTTCTCCCAACGGGCCGTTCTCGTGATTGGCATAATGCACTCATGGATTACGGTGCTATGGTGTTGACAAGCAGGAAAAGCGGTATCAAGCCTAAGAGCACACAGTCGAAATTCAAGGGTTCGCGTCGCCAGTATCGTGCAAAACTGCTTCACCGTATCGTCGAGAACGGAGAGTTGTCTCTTGCTGAAGCTAGAGAGGAGTATGGAGACAGTCCTGCTCCTGTGAGTGAGATCCTTGGCGAGCTTGAAAGCGATGGTCTCGTGAAACAAGAAGCAGTGAACAATAAGAAGAAAGGATCAGTGTATCGTCCGGCTTGATTCATCCCTTGTAGCCTTGGATAGGGTTCGTATGCACGCCTTTGATCTTATCGACCGGATATCGCTTCGCGTTCTTCTCGAGTTTCTCCTCGACCGCCTTGAAGATGTCGATATCGGTCTTGTAGGAGATCATGATCAGATACATCATGATGTCAGCGACTTCCTCTTCGACCTGTTTCTTCTTCTCAGGATGCGAGTGGATCGTATCAACTTCCTCTTCAGTCAACCAGCGATAGCATTCTGCCAGCTCTCCGACCTCGCTTACCATCGCTACGAAGAGGTCTTTGGGATTGTGGTACTTATCCCAATCGCGTTCCTTGTTGAATTCCTGGATCTTGTTTTTCAGTTCTTCGAGTGTCGTTGCCATCAATGAAAACCCCCTTACAAGAGATACTATCTACGAGTATCGTTATTTAAAGATTTCGAAGAGGAAAACACGAAAAGCATACAATTAATCATCATATCTTAAATTATCAACATTTCCAAAATCCACATTATAACGCAACTCATCATCCTGCATATCAGAAGTAACTTTAGATGAATGAAAAAACCAATTGAAAGTTTCTTCCCCTTCACAAGAAATATCACTTATTTCAATAAGACCTTCTGCAAGAAAAGTGGAAATTAGCTGTTTTAGTTTTTTTTCAGATATATCAATCAACTCTTGAATCCATTTACAAGAGTGTTTCACAGGAATTTCATCTAATAAAGTCAAAATTTTCTTTTTTTCACTAGTCAAATTCATAATTACACATCTAAAAAAAAACGAATATATAAAGATCTGCTTATTTTACAACAAATAAAACACATAGAAAAGAAACTAAAGAACTTCAACAAAGAAAATATAAAATTAGTTCCAAAAAAATATGTTTCAAGAATAGGATATACTGTTTATGAAAACACCGTCGCACTAGGATTGATTCAAGAAAAAGGAATAACTACTATAAAAATCGTTAGTGAAGATTTTGCAAAAGGATTCAAAAACTACTTCGAAATGATTTGGAATTCAAATAATCATCTTGACAAGAATCACAATAATTCATAATCTTAAATTCATCTTCACTAGTAATATACGGATGGCGATTGAGAATATAATCCATAGAAACAAGGTTTGAAGGAAACAATGGATTTATTGAAATACACTGAGAACATTCATACTCCCCTTCACCAGTAAACCACTCGCCATTCACATCGGAAAACTCTTTAAAAAAGAATTCTATAAATTCATCGTCAGAAAATCGCGAACTATCTGTCTGCATATCACCATCAATGTAAATGTAATTAAAAATAGCATTTCCATTTCTTTTCTTGAACTCTCTCTTGAGACGAGGCAATAATAGATCGATTCTTTCTTCAACAGTTGGTGAATCCATGAATTTTTCTGATTCCAGCACGATTTTTATACTTTGTGGTTTTTTCATATCTCTTCATATATAGAAATCAGCATGCACGATTTATGAACCAGAAATATATTTAAAACTTATAAAGCTGGATGACATAATACATTCTGATGCAACAATACCATATCATCATCAAAGGACGCGTCCAAGGCGTTAATTTCCGTAATTTCGTCAGACGTACCGCTCGCGAACTCAGTCTATACGGCTGGGTGAGAAACTCCGGCGATGATGTCGAGATAGTCGCTCAAGGCCGGGAACAGCAGCTTGTCAAGCTATTGCAGCTGGTTCGCTCCGGTCCTCCCCTCGCCCGCGTCGATGATATCGATTATGAGGCGAGGGAGCCCTCCAAAAAGTTCGACTCGTTCTTTATCAGGGCCTGAAAAAACCCTCTTTTCACGACCAGTTAACAGTTAAACATAAAAATACAGTTTTCTTCCTGTTCTTGCTATGACTGAAAACAAGATACTGGGACAGCCATTAGACGATGATGATAGTGTTATGACTCCCGTAACACCCACCCGAAAGGGTCGGAATCGTAAACCTCCTATCAATAAGATCGAAGCCAAGAAGGATAACGCGCTCTGGGAGATGGATGAGAAAGGGTATTTTCTCATAGATCCCCGTCCTGAAGAAGAAGTCATCTACGCTCATCACTATACTCCTGATAGGAAATACAATTGTTCGATCTCCGGAGAGACTGCTGAAGAGATCTATTATACGATCATAAAAGAAGAACTCGTGTCTTCTCTGCTTCATGCAGCATATCTCGGTGCAGAGCTTCAAAAAGCTGAGCTTGTCATCGCCTATGAGATCGCGACCTACGAGCAAGATAAATTCCTACACATCAACACCGATAAAGAGCAGGAAGAAGAGGAAGAATAGACGTTTCTGCGTTCTCTCACCCAAGTGATTGCCATGGTACGAACCGTAACTTTGAATGGAAAACCCTACAACCTCCCCGAGAAAAAACCAGAGCTCCTCATGCCGGCAGGTGATCTGCAGAAGGCCAAGTTCGCATTCGCCTTCGGCGCTGACGCCGTCTATGCTGGCGTGCCGGTCTTTGCGTTGCGTACCAGAGAGAACAAGTTCAACATAGAGCAAGTGAAAGAAGTCGTCGAATATGCTCACAATCTTGGAAAAAAAATTTATCTCACGATCAACATCTATCCGCATAACGAGAAGATCGAACCATTCCTTAATGCCATGGACGAGATGGTCGATGTCAAGCCTGACGCATTCATCGTTTCCGACCCTGGCGTTCTCGATCTCGTGAAAGAACGCTGGCCTGATGTCGAGCTTCACTTATCAGTTCAGCAGAACAATATCAACTGGGCGAGCGCTCGCTTCTGGGGCAAGCAGGGCATCAGTCGCATCATCCTTGCTAGGGAGCTCTCTCTTAAGGAGGTCAGAGAGATTGTCAAGAAGAATCCTGAGATGGAGTTCGAATATTTCATTCATGGCTCCATGTGCATCGCGTATTCCGGTCGCTGCCTATTATCCTATTACTTGTCAGGACGTGATGCTAATCAGGGCGTGTGCACCCAGCCGTGCCGTTGGCAGTACAAGGTGTTCAAGAGCGACAAGCCCGATTATGATTCTGCGTCGAGCAGACCCGATCCTGAAACGTACAAACATCCTGAAGGGAATTATGTCATTGAAGAGCGTCTTCGTGAAGGCGAATTTCACCCTGTCGAGGAGGATGAGAATGGCACGTACATCATGAACTCTCGTGACATGTGCATGATTGATTATCTTGAGGATCTCATGGATGCTGGCGTGTGTTCCTTCAAGGTCGAGGGTCGTAACAAGAGCGTGTATTATGCTGCTATCACTGCCAGGGCTTACCGGGAAGCGATCGATGCGATCTATGAAGGTGAGAAGCCTGATGTCAAACGACTCTTGACAGAACTCCAGAGTGCTGGTAATCGTGGTTTCATCCCAGGTTTTCTTGCAGGTGATCTTGGCGAGAAAGCGCAATGGTATGATAAGAATGGTCTCTTGCAGACTCATGTTTTTGCAGGCATCATGACTGACTATGATAATACAGAAAATACCGTGACTATCGCCGCTCGTAACCGTATTGATGTGGGAGACACTATCGAACTCATAACACCGACCAAGACTATACCAATCACTATCAATGAGATGACTGATGCTGACGGTAATTCCATCTCTACAGTCCATCCTGGTGCTGGCACATTCACAATATCACTTCCTGAAAACAGGACTCTCGATAGCGAGTTTGCCGTCGCGCGGATGGAAGGTGAGCAGAAGCGAAAGAGTGACCAAAAGATAAGAGCGGAGAAAGGTGAAAGCGAACATGTTATGTCTAGGGATTGAAAGCACCGCTCACACCTTCGGCGCCAGCGTCGTCACGGGTAGCGGTAACGTCTTGAGTAATGAGCGCCAGCTCTACACGACTGAATCCGGAGGCATCATTCCGAACAAGCTTTCTGAACATCATGTGGCTCATTGTGATACGATCATCAGGCAAGCTCTTGAGAAAGCTGATGTTTCTATCAAGGACATCGATCTCATCTCCTTCTCACAGAGTCCTGGAATAGGCCATGCTCTTCGTATCGGTGCTGCTGCTGCCAAGAGCTTGTCACTTCATCATGATATTCCTCTTGTGGGCGTCAATCATTGCATCGCTCATCTCGAGATTGGTCGGTTGAAAGCAAAACCAGAAAACCAGACCGCTGAATCCAGCACAACCGAACAATCGGACGCAGAACTCAGTGAAGCAGCACAACAGAACACTGACAGACCGTGTGAAGATCCGATCCTTCTCTATGCCAGCGGTGCGAACACGCAGATCATCGGTTACGAGGGTAAGAAATATCGTGTCTTCGGCGAGACGCTGGATAGTGGCGTTGGTAATTTCCTTGACAGCTTCGCACGTCACGTCGGTCTTGGTTTTCCAGGAGGTCCAAAAATCCAGGAGCTTGCAAGCAGGTCCGACAATTATATTCCGCTCCCGTATACTGTCAAGGGTATGGATGTGAGTTTTGGCGGTCTTCTGACAAAGCTCAAGACGATGTTCTCGACCGGCAAGTACAAGCTCGAGGACTTATGTTATAGCTTGCAGGAAGTAGCCTTCGCCATGCTTCTTGAAGTCAGCGAGCGAGCTCTCGCTCACACTGGTAAGAACGAGCTTCTTCTCGGCGGTGGTGTGGCGTGTAACACTCGCTTGCAGGAGATGGCTTCAAAAATGTGCGCTGACCGTGGTGCGACGTGTTATGTTCTTGACAACCAATATAATGTCGATAACGCTGCGATGATAGCATGGACAGGAATAATAACAGTGACCGGCGAACAGGGAACAGGAAACAGTGACAGCGACCAGCGAACAGGGAACAGGAAACAGCAGGAACAGAAAGCAGAAAACAGCGTTATCAACAAAGAACTTTGCACGCCAGTCACTGAAGCGAAGATCGAACCACACTTGCGCACCGATGATATTGAGATTATCTGGCGCGATTGAAAGAACTGAAACTTATAGTTGCCAATCAATGAATTAATGGCAACATTTAAAAAAGAGACTTTCAGAATCAAGGCTAATCAAAAACCAAAGAGGGATCGTATGGAACACGAACTTGGTGAGGATTTCATGGAATTTAAGAAAGATCTGGAAAAAAGGATAATTAATCAAGCACACGTTGTTTTTGAAGACACGCAATATGTTGAGAGTCTAAAGCAGGAGACAAGAAAATTCTGTCAAGAGAATAATGACTTTTTGGAACACATATACAAATCTGCTAAAAAATATGATGAGTTGCTTGACCGATTGAATCTTGTTAAAGAGTATGATGAATCAAGGAATGCTGAATTGTCAACCGGAATAATCGCGTTGAACGGAACTTCAGGAGTAGGTCAATCATTTGTCATGAAATATATTCAAAAAGAATTGGAGAAAAACCAAATTCCTTTCGAAAGGATTTACCTTCTTGGAACAAGAGAACAAAGAGACAATGAAGGGCATAAGGACCCATACATCTTTGTGGATAAAACAAGAAACGGGTATGAATGCATCCATACAGGAAAAGAGTACTCCGATTCAGATATTTATTTTGAATATGAGTCCAGACCAGGGGCGAACAATGCCATTGTAAAAGATGATATCTTAAAAGCGGACTCCAGATTATTATATTTGGAAACTGTTATTCCGACTCTTATAAAAATGAAAAATGAACCGTTGAGTGGTTTCTCTCCTTTAGATGATAAGTTGAAAGTCGCATACTTAGCCGCGGATTCTGGTACTGAATGGGTGAAACGTCTAGTGGCAAGAGAACCGCACAAGTTATCTGATAAGAAATTCTTGGATAAATTAGTCGGCAGAGTCGACTCCTCACTAGCAGATATGGAAATAGCGGCGAAGGAGCAGATTCCGACTGCGGTTCACGTTCTTGACCATGGCGAGGAAACAGCGAAAAAAGTCCTTACAGCATGGAACATGAATTGATTTTTTCTTTTTAATTCATTTTTTTTATTAGAAAGAACGACTGTAAATAACCATGAATATTGAATAAAATAATAAATGGTATCGCCATGGTATTGCACGACGATTTCTGAAAACGACTTTTAACACGAAGGTCTGTTAGACAATGGTCGTCTGAACAAAAGATTTTTATACAGTTGAACTTGAACATATTTGGATAAAACAGAATTTCGACTCGAAAAGTGATCTGTTCGAATATATTGTAGATAATTTTTCGGATGGAAATGATGTGGTTCTGATCAGGGGTTCTACAGCCTATGGCGAGATCAAAGAGTATTCTGACTTAGACATCGAAATCTATGGTATGGAAAGTAAAAAACCATTTTATGGAATCTTATTTTATCAGAGTAAGATCATCCTGTTAACAATTTATTTTTACAAATATGAAGAAGGTAATCCCGAGAAGCCTCCTGATAATGTGAGACTATTACAAGGGCAGTATAATGATAGAATACGATCGATTTTTGAATATGAGGTCAAAAAGAAAGATTCCTATACAGAAGAGGAATTGATAATTAGAAAAAGACAATTGTTTCTTGACTTATTCTTTGAGTACATGCGTTCTAATGATGATAAACTGCTCTCACAAATTCAGAATAAAATAAGATTCAAAGAATGAAAATTCATAACCGTTTCGTGAACACTGCCACTTCGTGCGGCTTCGATGATTTCTTCGTGCACACGTCCGTTTCTTCTTCCACTTTCAAATCCCTCACGTGAAATCCGTTGTGCGTCCAGAACGCTTTCGTGTGAATATCACCTTCTGCGATCGTATCCATGCACAGTAACACCTGCACCTCATTGACCTTCGCGTGTCTCACATACCTGTCAAGCAGCTTCGTTCCCACACCAAGACTTCTCGCCTTCGGTGCCACGACCACTTGCAACCGACCGTACTGCTTTGGCTTTTTCAGCTTCGATCGTGTCGACTTTCCGAATAGATTCTTCCACGCCAACTTGATGCGATAGTGATAGTAGCTTGACGAATGCGCTATGGTCCTGAAAAGATAATAGAACAGATCACTGAGATTCCTTGACCTTGTTTTCATCTGATATTTCCGGAGTGTGCCGAACGCTACACCCAAAAGCTCTCCTCTCTTCGAGAGCGCGATAAATGCTTGCGGTTTGTCAGTGCCGAAATAGAAGTTGAAATCCCGTTTGAGATCAGAAATAGACGGTTTGTGCTTGAAGTGACGATGATGCTCGTTCCAGCTGGTCGCAAGTAGTCTCAGGACTTTCCCGCGATAGGTGTGCGTATATTCTTGTATCGTCACTGCTTCTCCTTTGACCATAAGAATACAATTGATTCGAGGATTTTTAAATCTTGCTTTATAGGAAAAAATCACATCCATGATGACAGGCTTTTCTGCGATATTGAAAACAGCTTGCTCGCCTTGAGCAGTTCTGAAGCATCCTCACCGATCTTTGGCGTGATGAGCTTTTGCGCATGGCGTTTCGCTTCTGCTGTCGAACTTACACCAGCATCATCCGCCTTCTCAAGGGCCATTCTCACACCTTCACGAACCACCCACACGCCAAGCGGCACGGTGTATCTCTTCGTAATCACTCTGAAGACGATCACTCTGGCTTGCATCTTCTCCTGCCGGCACTTCTCGAGCGCTGCCAGTTTCGCTGCATAGTAAGCTCCTGAGGTGTTTGACGCGTACTTTTTCCTTCCTTGTTGGAACTCGTAATCCTGCGTTATCGTCACTTCGTCCGTGCTGTTGTAGATACAATGCGGTACTGCCATCTCGAACAGTTCGAAACTCCACGGACCAGGCAAAAAGAGTATCACATACTCATTACCCATATATTCTCCGGTGTAGACACGATAATCTTTCTCTTGATAATCAAGCACCACATCCCTGAACCGGTCTGAAATCGTGTCATCCACTGCTGTAATCGACCATTTCGTCGGCACGAGTTTTCGCTTCTGACCCAGAGTTCCCACGCTGAACAACTTGGTGAGATAATGCTCATCGAACCCTTTTGAATTCAATTCGTGAAGTGCTGTCGTCGCCTTGACATCAGTATCCGAGGTTAATCGTTCGATAGGCCGAGGTATATGAGGATTTGAAGTCAGCATCAGCTTTCGGAGTTCTCCTGAAGGACCGTGAGGCATGTTCCGTTCGTCAAAGGACATTCCTGGCGTGACCGCTTTTTTCAGGAACACTTCCGAATCGACCGATCGCTTGCTTTTTGCCAAGTCCCCTGCTTGTTCCGTGAATCGTGAGTTCATCGTCTTGACGTTCGTCATGACTCTGGAATTGACAAGAGATTGTCGTGACTGCAGCACTCGATCGATATCATGCCGTTTTGCCACGATGTCTTTAGGGTCGTCCACCGAGCCGCCGATGTCATCGACCAGCGCTCCTGTCGATACGTCCGGATAGCCGTAGGAGCCGATGAGTAGGTTCGGTACTTTTCCGGAGAAATAATTCTTCGATCTCTTCTTGAGCGTTCCCGACTTTTGATAGAGAATTGACTTGTCAGGCTCTTCCTTCTTCCTGAATCTGACCCCCATGATAAACCTATGAAGATGTTCGTGTTTAAAAAAAGTTCGATACGAACGCAGTTTATAAGTCAAAAAACGGAATATGAGAAGAAATAGAGAAGAGAAAAAGAAAAGAAGCTTATAATACATCTAAATGTCCAAGTATATCATCATAGGAGTACAGAACAGGAATCCTGAAGCGTTCAATCTTGTTTCCGTCCATATCAACAGGAATGACAAGTTCCATATCATCAGTATAATCATTCCAATCAATCAGGACAATATCATTCGAACCTTTTTGAATGGCTGAATCCGTTGAATCGTGAAATACGATATTTTTTGAATTTGGAAGATATTCTCTAGCCAGGTCTTCACCCACAGCAGTATGAACCTTGCTTCTCTCTACATCTGACATACGCATAAGTTTTTTTTCGGTTCCGACCAGCGTCAAACCACTTTCAAGGCGCTTTTCAAAACCATTGTTCACTTCACTTTGATGTGCAAGTCGTCCTACAAGCACCACATCCACAGAGCCCTTATTCAATTCATCAAGAGCTTGGGCAGTAGATTCGTGATGAACCAATGAAACATGCTCATTCTTTGAAGCAATTTCTTCAGCCAAATCGTTCATCGTCGGACAATGACCGAGTGTGACAGGATCTTTTGCTGTAGAATCTTCAGTGACATCACCTGTGACACTGCAACCAGTCATGGACAGCACTACAGCAATCGCTAGTATCCCCAACATCAAAGTCTTGCTCTTCATTTTACATACCTTTAAAAAATAATACAATAGTCAATTCTTAGTATTTCAACGATTGTTTTTTCCTGAATAAACAGTCTCTTGTTCTTCTTCAACAAGATCGACAAAACAATGACCTAAAAATCGCTGTCCCGAACCATGAGATTTCACATTTAGTTCTTTTTCATATTTATGTATAGTATCTTCATCAAGGACTGAAAATTTAGTTTCATACAATGTTCCAAAGACTTCTTCCAGTGATTGTTTGAAAGTTCTTTTGAATTCTGTTACTGTCATCCCTATATCCTCTAGTCCTATAATCTTCTCGAGTTCTCGTTTTTCACTTCTTATAAATTCTAGCGAAGAGTTACTAGGGTCAGTTTTTTTCCCTTGTAAATCATAAAATTCACCCTCTACTTCAAGGTATTTTGAATCATCGGAAACCCACAATTCTCTTAACCTCAGGACTTTTTCGATAGTATCCATATCGAATTTTTTTATGTTTATGACACCATCAAATTGAGTTATTGTATTATAGGATTTCATTGCATGTCCTGCAATAGGAACTAACCCATCATCAAGTTCATACCTTAAATAATAATTTCCGACTATTGAGAATTTCTCTCCCAGATTTTTCGCTAAAGGGAATGTGATTGATTTATATGCGTCGTGAATATTGAATTTATCACCGAATTTCTCAGAATTGTAGAATACACTGTAACACAATGTCAGATTTGGTCCTGTTACTATAGCTGATCCCCCTGTCGGTCTTGAAGTTATTTCATAACCTTCCTGTTTACAGAAATCAACATTAACATCATCGATACTTTCTCGATTCCCTAATATGATTCCTTTATCGTGTAAGTAAGTTCTGGCAATCACATCATATTTTCCTTGGTGTATCAAATCAACACAATACCTGTTTATGGCGAGATTTTCTGAAGGTGATTTTACAACATCATCATTCCAAAATATGTTTCTCTCGTTCATAGTCTATCGCCTTACGAACTGTAATTTCTTCAGACACAAATCTGCAACGATGGTCAAAGGATCGAAAATTGGTGCTGAGGCAGGGTTATAACAGGTCTCGAGATTGGCCAATTCTTGTACAGTCACACCTTTTTGAATCGCTAAAGCAATCATATTCAAGCGGCCGACGACTTCGGCATCACCGATTATTTGCCCTCCAATGATCTTTCCTGAATGGTCACAGAGTAATTGTAACGTAATACGTTCTTCTGATGGATAATATTCAGACCTTGCAGAGGCAGTATATTTTGCAGAGATTGTTTTGATATCAAGCTCTGTTGTTCGTCGTTTAGTCATCCCGACAGCTCCTATGTAGAACTCTCCGATTTTTGATATCGTATTATTCATCACAGGAGGGAATTTCTCACTGCCTCCGAGAATATTACTCGCAATGACCTTCGCCTGCCTGACAGCTGTTGTTCCCAACTGGCTGAATATCCGTTTTCCGGAATTAGCTTCATACGATTCTACACAATCCCCACAGGCGAATATGTTCTTATCGGATGTTCTCATGTGATCATCGACGAGAATTCCTTTATTGACATCAAGGCCGGTTTCTTTCCCTATACTCGTGTCAGGTCTGACTCCTGTACATATGAAAAGATCCTCATATGAGATTTCTTGCGTATCAGTAATGACTGAATCAGAGGTTACTTCTGAAATGCGCTCGCCAGAATATAGTTGTATACCATTTGACTTCAAGTATTCTTCAAGGTCTTTTGCTATAGCTTCATCCAACAAAGCCGGCAGGATATTCTCTTTCGCTTCGACAAGAGAGACATTCTCACCTTTGCTTGCAAGGGAGAAAGCCA
Source organism: Candidatus Woesearchaeota archaeon (assembly GCA_046546105.1). Lineage (GTDB taxonomy): Archaea > Nanobdellota > Nanobdellia > Woesearchaeales > SKGA01 > SKGA01. The sequence continues at coordinate 59,126 of JBKGYN010000003.1, forward strand.
ATTCCACACCCACCATACCAGCACCGACAACCACTGATTTTCTGCCGGATTTCATCCTCTCATGAATTTTTTTGGCATCTTCGATCGTATTCAAACAAGTGTAGTTTGCATTCTCCAAACCTTGTATTGGAGGAACGAAAGAATCGCTTCCTGTTGCAAGAACAAGATAATCGTATGGAACATCCTTATCATGGGCAAGAAGAAGCGTTTTTGCATCTCTATCGATAGCCTTGACTTCAGAGTTTTGCAAGAGCTTGATGTTATTCTCCTCATAATCCTTCTTTTTGAAAATGAAAATATCATCAAAAGAGGGTATCTCACCTGAAAGCACATACGGTAGTGCACATGAAGAATACTCTGTATTGGACGTTTTTTCAATAAGGAGTATCTCAACTTCCTTATCTGACCTCCTTAATTCAAATGCACACGTAGTGCCTGCACTACCCCCTCCGATAATCACGACTCTCATTGGAATAACCTCAGTCTAGCTTATCACCGGGATTAGGACAACTGTTCTCGATACAGTCTTGTATTTTGCTCTCCATCTCTTGACCCATGGAATCACTAAAGCCGACCCAGTGCTCTTCACCTATGAAGGTCGTTGGAACGCCACTAGCCCGGATTCCGTAAGCTTGTGCAACTTCTTGGAATAGGTTCCTGTTCTCACGATCATTCCACGTCTCAAACATTTTCACTTCAAGATCGTCACCATATTTTTGGTCCAATTCTTCAAGGAAAGGCTTCTCGTCAGAACAATGTGGACATCCTTCTCCCCAGAAGAAATACACGACTACCTTATCAGCATCATCACTTTTATTCTCAACGGCTTTTCCTGCAGGAGTTTCTGGATTATCTGTTGAACACCCAGCAAGCATCATCACTGCAAATAATAGTATCATCACATAAATCATTGTAGTTCTCATAATATTTCACCATAGATCATTAATCATTATACGTTTTATAGAACTCTTTTGCCTCATCAGCACCCATTAAGCCTTCAACTTCCGAAGGATCGTCGAGCTTGATCTTTGCAATCCAGTTCTTGTACGGTTCCTTGTTGATTTCAGAGGGATCATCGAACAGCGAATCGTTCACTTCAATAATCTCCCCGGAGACCGGGCTTGAGAGATGCCCTGACCATTTTAGAGCTTCTACTGAAACATACGTATCACCTTGCTTTATTTTCTTCCCTTTTTCAGGGAGCATTATGAAGACGAATTCCTTGACTTTTTTCGCGGCAGGCCCTATAACACCAAGAGTGGCCGTATCGCCTTCAACCTTGACCCACGTGTAATCCTTGTTGTATTTCAGCTCAGTTGGGAAGTCCATTGGTATCCTCCTCTTTGTTTTTTGGATCTTCAGTATTTTTGTTCTTATTATTATGGTGGTTCACTTGAGATTCTATGTCGCTATCTTTCTTAACCTTTCGAGCTCCAGTACGCTTGTTATTCCTCACATCATTCTTCCCAAGTTTTTCGGAACCTATATAGATTCCGAATCTCGGAAGCACCTTCCTATGAATCCATATGACAAGTATTGAAGCTGCAATAGCTCCTCCAAATACCAAAAATGTCGTTCCAATACTATTCATAAGGTCGGGATCGACAAGCATTACGAAAGCAAGTGCCAACATTATCATTCCACCGACCATTTTCAAGATTCGACCATGTTTTTCTTCAAATCGTGTAGCTTTCATAGTAGTAATAGCAATCACTATTATGATGATCTCAATCAAAAGATAGATTATCATATATAGTAACAGATGCGTAAAGAATGCGAATCCTTGAATCTGTTGTTGAGCCATCATGTTAGTCCATATCAAAGGGAATCCTGCAGTACAAGGTAATTCGACCAGAACCACACCTAGAGCTAGCAATGACGTCCCTATGATTGTAGAAGTAAATGATTTATCACTTCTCATCACATTCCGCATATTCTTGAAAATCTTGGGTTTGTATTTATCAGGAATCGTGAAAGAAACTCCTTTCTTATACCAGAAATAATCCTTGATATTCACAACCGCAAAGATAAACGCTATCGTTGCTACTATTATCTGTATCACATTCAGATACCCAACATACTGGAAGACATTCAACAATCCTGCCATGAAAAGAGCATAAGCAGTACCGGTTACCAATAAAAACGTTCCTCCAACAACAAGTACTTTCTTTCTGGAATTAGAATAGATGACAATACCCAAGAGGAATGTTATCAACCACAATGAACATGGATTGAAACCATCGACAAAAGCTATCAACCCTGTCATTACCGCCGAGGGCATAGCACCTACATTGACCTGTCCGATAAGTGGAATATTAACTATATCTTTTGATTCTGACTTGTAATCACCTTTGGGGAGAGAAGGTGTGACCCCATCTACTTTCTCTGCAGGGCAAGGACAACCGTCTTCTTGACAATCCTCTAGTAAAGAGTCGATGCTGTTTTTTATAGAATCCTGCCCTATCAAATAATTATTACCGATAAATACGATAGGATAGCCGCCACTACGGACACCATAACTTTCTTTGAATGATTCATAGATATCTTTTTCTGACTCATTGGCGATATCATGATATGTCATATGGAGATTGTCATATTCAAGCCCGTCAAGGTACACCTCTATCTCAGAACAATCAGGACACTCCTCATCGATAAATACGTGTAAGCACGTTCCTTCAGAAGTTGTTGCATTCGTTCCATCCTGTGCCATGACAGGAGCTACAATGGTAAGTAGCATCACCACCATCAACAATACTTTCGCTGTTTGATCACCCTTGAATTTCATTGATATAACCCCACTACCACACTAATGGTATTACCAGTGCAATTATGTTATACCCAATTTAGGAAGTGAAATCCTTTTTAAAGGTTTTTTTCAAAAAATGAAATGACCCTCTTCAATCATTTCATTGTATAAAAAGCTCTTTGAACGAATCGTTGAGAATCACTTTGTTCGTCATCCCATTCTTTTCTTTACGCACGACACCTTTGGATTCAAGATTCGCAAGCTTCCTGTGGAGTTTGACAGCATTAATTCCTGTCACATCTGCCAGATTACTCTGAGTGATTTCTCCTCCATCTCTGATTAGAGCCAAAACGATCACTTTATTATCATGTTCGAGAAAATCCAAGGTGTGTTCAATATTCCCGAGAATTTGTTGTTTCTCTTTAGAATAGGATTTTGATAAGAAATAGTAAGTCAAAATACCAACAAATACTCCTAACGATGTCAGTACGGCGATAATGATAGGCAGAGTTACCTTGCAACTGCAAGCCAGACCATAATTATCATTGATGAAATAAATCGCTAATGAAACGACAAATATGAATCCGATCAATATAGCGACAGACAGCAGTATGCTGCGCAGATTGGAACCGTCTTGAGATTCATCTGTTCTTTTCAGCGAGTCTATAGTATTATCAAAAGACATTCCGAATAAAAAAACCATAAATTATTATTTAAATATATCGTATAACGATCCCTTATCACCATAACATATGAAAACCAATAACACCATCAAGATACAAAAACCTTAAAAACTACACAACCCATAATCATAGCATATAGAGGTGAGCGACCATTCCATCACAACATACTTCTCATAAGCAAAAAGAAGAACAAGCGGCTGCTAAGAATGAAGAAGAGCACAAACTTATCAAACAGCTCGCTCATCGGATGAACAACTTGCAGAAAGAGGATCTTGAGCTTCATAATACTGTCGAGAAACAGCATAAGACCATCGGCGAGAAAAGAGTGAAGTTCCAGGAAAAGATTCAATTTGCACGCAATGAACTCAAAGAACTTAATGAAGAGTGTGACTTGCTGCACAAATCGATATTTTCGCTCGGAGATCGACTCAAGCGAAAGGTGAGCTCTAAAGAATTCGAAGCCCTCAAGGAAGTAGTCGATAACTGGAATCTGGAAGGCTTCATGCACCACAGGGAGCTTGAGAAGACTTGGCAAAAATATGCCGATAATAAATAGAGAAAAGATTCTTATGAATTCTTCTTATCATACTTCATAGCTTCCTGCAGTGATAAACGTGCAGGTCTGATGTGTTTCGGTGAGGGAGTGTTCACCGAAAGCGATTGCAACCACAGACCCGGACGCAATACGATCTTGCCGAAACCTTTCGAATACAATGCTCCGAAGCGTTGCAGCTCATAAGATATCCCGGCTATGAACGGCACAAGTGCAAGCCGGAGTCCGAAGTTGATCAGAAAAGGCAAGTCTTTCGGTATGAACAGATAGACCAGGATACTCATGAACAACACGAGGAACATGAACGTGGTTCCGCAGCGAAGGTGTTCTTGCGAGTGTTTGGAGATATTTCTTACGCTAAGTTTCTCGCCCGCTTCCATACAGTTGATTGTCTTGTGCTCGCCGCCATGATACCGGAATAATTCCTTGATGTCAGGTAGTCGACCGACGATGACCATGTAGAGGATGAAAATCCCTCCTTTGAACACACCATCAACAATATTGAACACCATGTCTGAAACATTGAAGAGCGAATCAACACTTTTCGCCGCCAATAACGGCAGGAACTTGAACAACCCTATAGCGAATACGATACCAACCGCCACTGATCCCCAGATGAGGAGTTGGTCTCCCAAGGATGAATCCGGATCATCATCAGACTCCTTCGACATCTTGTCCTTTGAACCGTTTTCTTCTCGTTGCTTCTTGTTCTCTTCTTCAAGAGCGACTTCTGATGAATAAGTGAGTGACTTGTAACCGATGGAGAACGTCTCGATGAGAACGATCATCCCCCTGATAATAGGAATCCGAAGTGACTTGTAACGTTTGGTCAGCGATCGGTGCGGCTTGAGTTGTCGTTTGTATCCTTCAGAAGTTCGCACTGTCGTGACATAGCAGTGTGTCCCTTTCATCATGACCCCTTCCATGACCGCTTGACCGCCATAGACTGGTCTTGACGCTGAGAGCACGACGAGCATGAGCGCTATCTTGAGTCGTGTAAAGAATTGTTTGAATGTCTTGTAAAATGTCATTGTGAGTTAAGAAGACAAAAATCCCGGTTGATTTATTAATGTTGGGGAGAAGATCATCACTTTATTCACTGTCTGAAATTCCAGTTATCCTTACGGCATTGCACTTCACGGTCCACTGATTCCATGAAGCGATATAGTGTCGCCTTGAGTTCTTCAAGTTGCTTCTCGAGAAGCGTGTAAACATCGTTCTCTATGAAATGCAGATCCTTTGCCAATAGCAAGAGCACTTCGACTTCCCGGCACGATCCGTAGCTGTATTGCAGATGGTTGAAGAACACCTTGTTCGATCTATTGGACGCCCCCTCCACGATGTTGAGGACGATGCTTGTCGCTGCCCGTTGCAGTTGCGAGTACATGTTGCGAAGTTCCGTTTCCGGAAAAGAAGGCAGTACTCCGTAGACTTCCAGAACGAACCTATAACTCAAATCATAAATTTTTAGTTTCTTGAAATTCCGCCCCATGATAAAAGCAGATATACTGCGGCAGTTAAAAACAGTTTCTCGAAGAAATTCGGAAAGCTTCCGGATGAACGACCATAAGAAAGCAGCCAAGTGAAAAAAAAGAGTGAGAAGAATATCGATCGTGAGCTTGAATAGCAGCGATACACAAGCAGTTTGTTTGAATGATGAGAGGAAGGCAAAAAAGGAAAGAAGAGACGAGAGTAAAAAAGACAAGAGGAAAGTGAAACACAGTCTTCCGTCTATCCGGTTGATTCTACTTGTAAGAAAAGTGAACACAGAAAAAGTCTGAACGATGAGAAAAGAGAAGGGAAAAAATGATACCCGCACAAAGGAAAGAAGATTATGTAATCAGAACACCAAATGTTGAATACAAAGACGAACTATTAGTAACCGCGGGCTGAACGTCTCGTTGCCTCGACGCTTACACCCCAGTCCTATCAACCCCGTCTTCTACGGGGGTTCTGGGTCTCTTTTCGAGGGGAGTTTCGTGCTTAGATGCTTTCAGCACTTACCTCGTGAAGCGTAGCTGCTCGACATGCCCTGTCGGACAATCGATCACCAGAGGCTCCGAATCATCGTTCCTCTCGTACTAAATGATCCTTCCTCTCAGACCCGTTAACAATTCCAGTAGATATCAAACAAACTGCTTCACAGCGTTCTGAACCCAGCTCACGATTCCTTTTAATGGGTGAACACCCCCACCCTTGGCCGCTTCTACACAGCCAGGATAGGAAGAGCCGACATCGATGTAGCAAACCGCGCCGTCGATAGGGGCTCTCGGGCGCGACAACTCTGTTATCCCCGGAGTAACTTTTCAGTCACGCCTACCGCCCAGTCAAGGACAAGTAGGAGATCGCTAGACCAAACTTTCGTTACTGGACTCGATTGTGGTACGATTCCAGTTAGGCTGGCTTTTATTCTTGCACTCTACACCGGATTTCTGACCCGGTTGAGCCAACCTTTGGGCGCCATTGATATCTTTTCAACGGCGTGCCACCCCAGCCAAACTGTCCACCAGCAGCTGTCCCGACATGTCGGTTAGCGGCGCGAAACTCAAAGAATGGTGTTACATTGGCGCCTCCACAAGATCTGGCGACCTTGCTTCGAAGGCTCCCATTTACGCTATACAATGAGTTTCCCGTCACAACAACTGGCTACAGTAAAGTTTCACGGGGTCTTCGCTTCCCACTGGAATTCTCTGGCCTTTGCACCAGAAAAGAGTGTTCGGAGGGTTCTAGTTAGGGACAGCGGTAATCTCGTTACGCCATTCATGCAGGCCGTCAATCAAACGGCAAGGCGTTTCGCTACCTTAAGAGAGTTATAGTTACCCCCGCCGTTTACCAGCTCTTAGCTCCCTTGAAAAGGAGTTTGAAGTGCAGGCACTGGGCAGACGTCACCGACTATACACACCATTACTGGCTTGCAGTCAGTTAAGTTTTTGTTAAACAGTCGGACTACCTTTGTCATCAAACCCTACGATTGCATCCATACGAACACAAAAGTAGGGACCCCTTATACCGAAGGTACAGGGCCAATATTGCTGAATTCCCTTAACTTAGATTTTCCCTTCACACCTTAAGCTTCTCACCTTGGGGCACCTGTGCTGGTTCTGGGTACGAATATCCGGAGTCTTTCTTTGTTCCTTTTTCAGGGGCTCCAGGCATCAACCGAACAGACCTAAAGGCCTGCCATTCTGAGCGTTGCTCGAGTTCTCAACATTACGTTACTCCCTCGACCTGCACTCATTAGCAAACACGACGGTGCTTGTCGGCCTAGCCAGAAGCGTCAGAAACAAAGCTTGTGTTACCACGCATATCCGGATAGTACAGGAATGTTAACCTGTTTCCCTTTCTCGTGTCTTCTAGTTGTGAAGACGATTAGGATCGACTTACCCTTGACTGAACTGCATTGTCAAGGAACCCTTGCCCTTTCGGCGACAGTGATTCTCACACTGCTATGTTCCTACTCTCGCCAGGATTTTCATTACAGCCAGATTCACATATCCTCGCGGACATGCTTTCACTCTGACAATACGCCTGCCTACCGCACTCATTACTGAGGCCTCCAGTATCGGTAATCTGCTTAGCCCCGTCCATTTTCGGCGCCCACAACCTTGACAAGTAAGCTGTTACGCACTTTTTAAAGGGTGGCTGCTTCTAAGCCAACCTCCTCGCTGTCTATGGTTATGGACAACCTTCACCCTTTAACACTTAGCAGATATTTTGGGACCTTAACTGAAGTAGGGGTTGTTTCCCTCTCGCGACTCACCGTTACGACGAGCCGCCGTCTCCCGACGTCAACAATACAAGGACATTCGGAGTTGGAAAAGGAACCGAGGAATTTCTTCCCCTAAATCCCTCATCCGTTTCTCTACCTCCCTTGTAATCTCAATCGAGGCTTGACTACGGCCAACTTCGGCAGGAACCAGCTATTACCGGTCTCGATTGGCTTTTCACCCCTATTCCCAGGTCACGAAAGCACTTGCTCGTAGCACTACTTCAGGCCTCCACGCTGTGTTACCAACGCTTCACCTTGCCCAGGAATAGATCGACCGGCTTCGGGTAGTGTCCAAGTGACTTAAGGCACTTTCACACCTTCCCCCTCGTAAACTGCGGGGTCTTGGTTTCCCTATGATTCCTCCTTTCCGGATTAATCTCGCCACTCAGACACACTCCCTGGCACGTTATTCAAAACGCACGATGCACATCCGAAGATGAGCAT
>JBKGYN010000004.1:0-61883 GCA_046546105.1 Candidatus Woesearchaeota archaeon
CACTGGACAACCATGCACAGCGTTTAAGAATTCTCCTGTCTTCTGTGAGTTTTGAAACTGATATGGACACGCTCTCAAAAGCACGACTGCTCTCAGAAGCAGGATCGTATGACAGCTGCGGACCGAAAACCTGCCAGGTCGACATACAAGAAGGACTCGGCGGCATCTACCATGCTAAGGCAGAACACCAGACCTGTCGCATGTTCAAGACGCTCATGTCAAACGCCTGCACGCACGATTGCAAGTATTGCGTCAATCGAACAGGCTGTCCGAAACGACCAGTGACCTACGAGCCTGACGAACTCGCCAGACTCTTCATGCGACTCCATAGGAACCACGATGTCAACGGACTCTTCCTGAGCTCGACAGTACCGGGCAATCCTGACGACGAGGTCGAGCGCATGATCGAAGCAGTGAGGACCTTACGCCAGAAACACGGCTTTTCAGGATATCTGCACTTCAAGGTGTTACCAGGCACCTCACGACACCTCATTAAGGAAGCAGCCCGCTTCGCCGATCGTATGAGCATCAACGTGGAAGCGCCGTCGAAACAACACATGAACGAACTATCGACAAATAAAGACTATGCAAACGACATTCTAAAACGACAACGATGGATTGCAAGACACAGTCTGGGCGCGGGACAATCCACGCAGATGATCGTGACAAGCGAGACGACAGACAAAGAACTGCTCAACGCCAGCAAGTACCAATACGAAGAACACCAACTCAAACGACTCTACTACTCAGCATTCAGACCAGTAAGACACACACCCATGGAAACACACGAACCCACGCCGAACTACAGGCAACAACACCTGTACAACGTCGACTTTCTCGTCAGACGATACGGCTATTCATACAAGGAATTCGACACTATCTATACAGAACACGACAACCTGCCACGGGTCGATCCGAAACTGGCGCTAGCTAAAAAAACACTCACAAAACCACTCGATATCAACACGGCAGAGAAAGAAGAACTACTTCGAGTGCCTGGCATAGGACCTGTCACTGCAAACAGGCTGCAACACATGAAACGCAACTTCAAGAGCTGGAGACAAGTACAACGAGCAGGAGTCCTATTGAGACGAGCACGACCCTTTCTCACGATCGACGGCAGGAGACAAGCGCAACTATCCGAATTCTAAGCTCACTTGGAAAACAAGCCGGTGAGAATATCCTCCTCGATCACATGATCCTCGATGGCAGCAAGGACATCCTCCTTGGTCGAACCTTCGGGAAGCTCCAGCGTCGTATCGATAGCATACAACTTGAACTGATAACGATGCGTACCAGACGGCGGGCACGGACCGCCATACTCGTTATTGCCGAAATCATTACGCCCCTGCGTCGCTTCTTCAGGAACACTATCCTCAGCAATAACGCTTGTCTCTGACGGGATGTCAAAAACAATCCAGTGATCGAAGGTGCCGCCCGGAGCGTCAGGATCATCCATGATCAGAACAAGGCTTTGCGCGCCATCAGGCACATCCTCGATATGGAGTTCAGGATTCACATCCTCGCCTTGACAAGAATACTTGGCAGGTATATCCTCATTATCTCCAAAAGCAGGACTTAAAATAGTCAATGATGCCATACATTTACCTCCATAAGCTGTGCGATTACGGTTCTCATTCGAGGAATCAGCAGTCCAATCACTGCTTAGCCGCTCGGAGCTACACGCTATGGAAAAACATCATCCTAACAATCAATAGAGCCATAACTAGCCCCCTGTCAAATAATGCTCATAGCAAGACAACCCCTCAGCTCCCTCAAGATCATCATAGATGTTATCACCTTTAAATCTTTCGTCAACATACGAGCACTCCTCAACAAGTTTTATAAAGGCTTGTGGGAGCGAGTTTATCGATACGTATGAAGATAAGCTGCTTTGCCCTAGAATCATTCGAAGAGGAGTATCTCAAGAAGCATCTTGACGGACATGAGCTACGCTTCGATCAAAAGCCGCTCTCAAGCGAGAACGTCAAGGATCATGCTGATGCCGATGCTATCATCGTCTTCGTCTTCTCGAAAGTGACGAGAAACGTCATCGAAAACATTCCGGGACTCAAGCTCATCGCCACGATGTCAACAGGCTACGATCACATCGACATGGATGCGGTCAAGGAAAAAGGGATTACCGTCACGACCGTACCGGCCTACGGGCAGAACACGGTAGCAGAACACGCCTTCGGACTCCTGCTTGCTCTAAACAGGCACCTCGTGGAAGCAGTGCGAAGAACGAGATCCTGCGAGTTCGACTTCAAAGGACTCATGGGACAAGACCTGCAAGGGAAGATGCTCGGGATCATCGGCTGCGGACATATCGGACAGCACATGATCAGATACGCGAAAGCCTTCAAAATGGATGTCATCGTCTCGGACGCGAACCCTGATGAGAACCTTGCCAAAGAGCTCGGCTTCATGTACGTCAGCAAGGAAGACCTGTGCAAGGAATCAGATTTCATCAGCCTGCACGTACCCCTTGTCAAGGGAACCTATCATCTGCTTGGCGAAAAAGAATTCTCGCTCATGAAACAAGGGGTGCAACTCATCAACACGGGACGAGGACCGCTTATCGACACGAGCGCTCTTATCAACGCACTCGATAACGGCACCGTGGGAGGCGCGGCGCTTGATGTGCTCGAGCAAGAGGACGATCTCAAGAAGGAATCACGCCTTGCCTATGACAAGCACGTCGATAAGGATAGGATGAGCATGATCGTGAAAAACCACGAGCTCCTCCACAGGCCGAATGTCATCATAACACCACATCTGGCATTCTACACGAAAGAAGCGCTTGAGAGGATACTTGATACTACCGTACAAAATATAACAACATTCGCTGACGGCAAGGCTCCTGAAAACAGCGTCAACGAGTCGTGAACTCGAGAAATGAGGTCTCTGATACATGTTTTTTCTCATATATATCTTTTCATATTACAAATTTATAAATCCCTTTCGTCAAGAATGTGGCGGGTAGTTGGTCGTGAAACAGGAACAGACACTTGACATTATCGGTGAAGGTTTTTTCGACGGAACCCCTCTCTATGTCGATATCGAGGGCAACATCTATACTTCTAATCCGAAGCTATCATCGCTGCCGACAAGTCCGGTAAACGATTATCGGAAAGCGAATAATAGCAAGCTCTATCTTCCATTCACTATGGAAAAACCAGTTCCAAGACTTTACAAGTCATTTGTCGAGCGATTCATGGACGACCATCCCAATCAGGAGCTGGTTGACAAGGTCAAAGAGGACTTCCTGCACAAGGGCGAGGATGAGAACAAGCTCAACATCATAGCAAAGGCAGAACAGGTCAAGACACAAAGGGAGTATCACGATGCCCTATTTCTCGACGATCATTTCAAGGTCTATGGCCTGTCAAGCTCAAGAAATATAGCCTCGCCCTGGAACGATCACAAGTTCTATAATAACGCAAGCTATTTTGAAGAACTCTGGGAGCCGATGACCGGCGAGATCTATTCTTTATTCACAGGGCGTTTCGAGAAAGGATATGAGTCAGCAGAGGAATTTCTCAACACGATCATCAAGCCGCTCAAAGAACGTTCCATCCCGAAACACATCCGGAAAGAACTGGAAAAGCAGTATGGGCAGACAATCCCTGTGAATGTATTCACTGGCGAGAACCTCCAGCTAGTCGGCAATGCACCCCTCGGATCGGCATCAATCCATCTCGACTCGAAAAGCGATCTCTATCTGCGCGAGGATGACCGTTCACCATTACTGGTCAACAGGCCCTACTCTAACTTCGTCGAACTCTACAAGATGGTGTATGATCCTGAAGCACAACTGGCACTCTTTTTCAGCAGTGAGATGAAAGACGATCCGAACACGCGCAAGGAATTCATGGACAAACACGATCTTGACTATGAAAGGATTGACGAACTGCTTCAAAATGAGAAGATTCTGAATAAAGCAAAACAATACGTCAATTTCTGAAAAAAATGCTTGATCTCGCGTTGCCCTGATATAAGGGCAAATTATATAAATCAAGCAGTATGGGTAGCATGGGGAGGGTAGTATGAGACATCACAAGAAATCATGGTCCTATCGCTATGGGGGAATACTTGCTATCGGCATCGCGATCATCATAATCATCATCCTGATAACGATCCTCACAACAGGTAAAGATGAGGTCGAGGATAATAATGATTCATACCGGATGAACGAGACGGATCTTGACACGCTTGTCAAGAAAAACAACACTGATAACGAGTCGATATCAGAACCGATAGGTACACCTGTCAAGGAAAATGAGACAGTCAATAAAAGAGGTCTCTGTGAAGATTACTTCTTTGAAGAAGGCGACGAGCTTGAAATCGCCGGACACACAATGTTCGTAGAACGGATCGCATCCTCCTCTATACGCTTGGTAGTTGATGGCGAAAAACATGTCTTTGGAGAAGGAGATGCGGAACGACTTGGTGATGGCATCAGGGTCGAGCTCCAAAAAAATAACATAGCTCATTTCGGAACTGGAGATCCTAATAACGCGGTCAGTCTTCGCATCGGTTGCAATAACGATGAGGATCCTGTCAGCAAGCTCATGAAAAAAGAAGGACGAAAAGTCTGTCAAGCGTTATACGAGCAATGCGAAGCGTCATTTGAATATGGCTCTGACTGATTTAAATACAAAAGAGGCTTGATACTATAACAGATGTACTCAGTTACACGATAGCGGGAAACAATCTAGTCCAATACCTGCTCTACATCACAATCCTTGTTATAGCATTTTTCGGGACAAAACTTGTTTATTTGATCTTCTCGAAGGTATTTCATGCACTCACCAGAAAAACAACAACCCGGCTGGATGACCTGATTGTCGATGCACTCAAAGGACCGGTGATCTTCGCAGTATTTCTCGGGGGTTTGCAATACGGAAAACCAGTTCTCACCCTGACCGAAACTGCAAGCACCATCTATGGACAAGTGCTTTCGGCACTCATCATCATCAACATCGCGTGGTTTGCGATAAGGATAACCAACGCAATCCTTGAAAACTACCTCTATCCCGGAGCGAAAGGAACCAAGATCAAGATGGATGGTGCCCTCTACCAGATGTTCAAACGGTTAGTGAGCGGTATCATTTATGCGATAGCGATCATCATCATCCTCCAGAATTTCGGAGTGAAAGTAACCGGGCTTGTAGCAGGACTGGGAATAGGAGGCCTGGCATTCGCATTGGCAGCACAGGATATCATCGGAAACATGTTCGGAGGAGCAGCAGTCATTGTCGATAAACCGTTCCAAGTCGGTGATCGGGTGAAAGTCGCCGGACAAGATGGTTTTGTCAGTAAAATAAGCCTGCGCTCCACAACACTTGAGACCTTCGCAAAGACGCAAGTGGTGATGCCCAACAAGATGATTGCCGATTCTGTGCTGGAAAATGTCAGCAGGGAGAACATGAGACGGGAAAAAGTCGTTGTCGGTCTTGAATACGACACTCCTGCAAAGGATCTTGAAAAGGCTAAGAAGATGCTCGCTGACATCATCAAGAAAAATGACAAGACCGACGATGAGAGCCTCGTGCATTTCATCAATTTCGGTGCGTCGAGCCTGGATATACAAGTCCTCTATTGGATAAAGGATCTCGATCAGATTTTAGGCACTAAAGATGAAGTGCATATGGCAATCAAGAAAGCCTTTGACAAGGAAGGATTAAACTTCGCATTCCCGACACAGACCGTCCATGTCCACAAGGCGAAGTGAAGTTTTTCCCCTTCCTGTTTCTCTTTCTTTTTTCTATTGATGCACTAATGCGTATATTGTATTGTTTATCAAGTAGTAATAAAGCTTTATAAAAGTCTTCGCTTCTGATACATGTGTGAAACGCGGGTGGTGCAGAGGTGACTTTCTTCTTGATGCACTAGCATCACGACTTGACAATCAAGGCGAAACGTATCGCGATATGAAAAAAGAGGTAGAAATGATGGATAAGAATACTGCATTCGTTCTCTGGTTCGATCAACTTGGCATTGAAGATGTGCCGCTTGTCGGCGGCAAGAACGCGTCACTGGGAGAGATGTATTCCAGTCTCAACAACGAAGGAGTAAACGTACCGAACGGCTTTGCGGTCACAGCCTACGCATACAATTACCTTCTCGATCACACGAACATCAGGCAGAAGATACAGGATGTGCTTTCAGATCTCGATACGACAGACCTCAAGAATCTACGGGAACGAGGGGCGAAGGTACGAAAACTCATCAGGGAAGCGAAATTCCCCGACGAACTGCGGGATACGATTATCGAAGGCTATGAGAACCTGTGCAAGCAATACGGCGAACACACGGATGTGGCAGTGCGAAGCAGCGCGACGGCAGAAGACCTACCTGACGCAAGTTTTGCAGGACAGCAGGAAACCTATCTCAATATCAAAGGCAGTGACGAGCTCATCCAAGCATGCAAGAAATGCTTCGCAAGCCTGTTCACCGACAGGGCAATCAGCTACAGGGTCGATAAGGGTTTTGACCATTTCTCCATAGGGCTTTCCATCGGTGTCCAGAAAATGGTGCGAAGCGATAAGGCGTCAAGCGGAGTCATGTTCTCAATCGATACGGAAACGGGCTTTAAAGATTCGATCTTTATCACCGGAGCGTACGGTCTAGGAGAAAATGTCGTCCAGGGCGCGGTCAACCCTGATGAATTCTACGTCTTCAAACCGACACTGAGAGAAGGCTACAAGTCAATCATCTCGAAAAAAGTCGGCAGCAAGGCCATCAAGATGGTCTATGATTATGGTGGAAACAAGACGACAAAAAACGTTGATGTGGATATAACGCACCGCAGGCAGTTCTGCGTCTCGGAAGAGGAAGTCCTCACATTGGCGAAATGGGCCCAGCGTATCGAGGATCATTACTCTGAACAAGCGGGACACTTCAAGCCGATGGATATGGAATGGGCTAAGGACGGAATCACCGGAGAGCTCTTCATCGTACAGGCAAGACCTGAAACCGTACAGTCAGTCCGTGACATGACCACGCTCAAGACGTTCGAGCTCAAAGAAGACGGAAAGCGCATCGTCGAAGGACGAAGCGTCGGCCAGAAGATCGGAAGCGGCAAGGCTAGAGTCATCAAGGATGTTCACGGCATCGACGACTTCAAGAAAGGAGAAGTGCTCGTCACGGAAATGACAGACCCTGATTGGGAGCCGATCATGAAAATAGCAAGCGCTATCGTAACAAACCGTGGTGGACGGACGTGTCACGCCGCAATCATATCCCGAGAACTAGGAATCCCGTGTGTGGTGGGAACAGATAATGGGACGGAAGTCATCACAAACGGACAGGATGTGACAGTCGATTGTTCACGAGGAGATGCAGGCTATGTCTATGAAGGTATTGTCGATTACGAGGTAAATGAGACCAGGATCGATGACATGCCAAAGACAAAGACGAAGATCATGATGAACCTCGGAAATCCAGCACAGGCGTTCGAGACAAGCTTCATCCCGAACAAAGGAGTCGGGCTTGCCAGGGAAGAATTCATCATCAACAGCTATATCAAGATCCATCCGCTCGCCTTGCTCCACTATGATACGCTCAAGGATGAGAAGGTCAAAAAAGAGATCGATGAACTCACAGCGGGCTATGAGGATAAGACTGAATACTTCGTCGACACACTGGCACACGGCGTGGCAATGATAGCAAGCGCCTTCTATCCGGAGAAAGTCATCCTGCGGCTGAGCGATTTCAAGACCAACGAATACGCAAATCTCATCGGAGGAACAGAGTTCGAGCCACAAGAAGACAATCCTATGATCGGATGGCGGGGAGCGAGCAGGTATTACAAAGGAAACTACAGGGAAGGATTCGCTCTGGAATGTCGTGCTATCAAGAAGGTGCGAGAAGAGATCGGACTGAAAAACCTCGAGATCATGGTGCCCTTCTGCAGGACAGTCGAAGAAGCGAGAAGCGTCGTTGACGAGCTGGCGAAAAACGGGCTTAAGCAAGGGGAAGATGGTCTGCGCATCATCGGCATGTGCGAGATACCATCGAATGTCATTCAAGCGGACGAATTCCTTGACATCTTCGACGGTTTCAGCATCGGAAGCAACGATTTGACACAGCTCACGCTCGGACTCGACCGTGACAGCGAGATAGTCAACCATCTCTATGACGAGCGAAATGAATCTGTCAAGCGGCTCATAAAATGGGTTATAGAAACAGCTAATCACAAGGGCAAGTACGTCGGAATCTGTGGCCAAGCTCCGTCAGATTACGAAGACTTCGCAACATTCCTTGTCGATTGCGGCATCCAATCCATGAGCCTGAATCCTGATACTGTAATCAAGACAACGCTCAAGATTGCAGAGAAGGAGAAAGAACTCGGCATCAAGCCAGAATAAAAACGAGATCTTTTTATTCATTCTCTTTTTTTCCTCATTTCCTTCTAGTTCTAAATTGTTTCATATTTTATCAGTAATCAATTTAAAGCCCGCACTATTCCCGTCTCTTATGGGTAGAAACATTTTACACTGTATCCAGAGTCATGTGTTTAGCAAACTCGATCACTTTCACTTTCTCGATTGGAATGATGCTCGAGTGCTTGTAGATTCTCTAACAGAAAATGTGTGTGCAATGAATTATAAACCGGACTTGATCATAGGGATCTCTTCAGGCGGGGATTATCCTGCAGAACTAATGAGTGAGCGGTTAGGGGTTGAGCATACGACGATGGATGTCTCCCACTACTCGCTATCCGTTTTCGGTCTGGAAGTTGATGAGATAATAGGTATGTATAGGGTGGCAACACTCATGGGTCACAAACCTCGGACCCGATTGGTCAGGACTGTTTCACCTGAATATGTGTTTGATAAGAACATACTTCTCATTGACGATGACGCTTATTCAGGAAAAACTCTTGACATAGCCATCAATGAATTGATGAGAGCACACCCTGCTGATATAAGGACTGGTGTTCTCCAGACTCACGACACCAACAAACATGTTGATTTCAGCGGAGAAAAATTTCCCAAACACGAATATTACAAACAGAAATTCAGATTCCCATGGTCCAAGATCTCACCTTATTATAACAAGCACGGAGCCCAACAACGGCAAAGATCAAACAAACCTTCTTCCGTTAATGTTGATGTCATTTATTGAATGCATGATACAACATTTCACTATCGATACAAGAACCAACCTATCATGACAGTAAGGACACTTGTGATACCGACACTGTTAGCGAGAATGAGTGGCGTGTCGCTGATCTCAATACCATACAAGACCCAGACGATACTGCCTGCAAGAATCAACGAATACGTCACGATGGAGACGTCGCCAGCGCTTTTTCTCCGGAAGATGCGGATAGCCTGAGGGAAATTCGCAATAGCCATACCCATACCAAAGATAGTCGCTAACACACCTAAAACACTCATGACCACCGAATAACCAGTGTTTGTTTAAAAAGGTTTTCTGCTGAAAGATGAGAAAAAAAAGAAACAGGAAAGAACATCTACTCATGAGAAGAGATGTCTTTCTTATCCGAGAAGACATACTCTTTAAGCTCCTCCTCGAATTCAGCATCGTTCTGGCGAAGCCATTCAATAAGCATAGCAGCATGCTCTTTCTCCTCAGCAGCGTTGTGAAGAAGGATTTTCTTGAGATTCTCATCCTTGCATGCGTCTGCACGCTGGTTGTACCAATCAGTAGCTTCAAGCTCCTCTTTCAGGGAATCGATAGCTCGTTTGAGCTCAAGTGTTTTTTCTGATAATTCTTTTCTATCTTCGTGTATCATTCTAATATCACCTTAATTCCTCTACACCTCAATCATTTTTATATGTTGTGGGCGTCCAGAAGAAAGATTTAATAAAGCCGCTTACACTGAATATGATTATAGGTGATTTGATCATGGTCAAGAAAGAAGAAGAACGATCAAGTGATTTTGTCAAGCTCGGCGGATCTATCGGAGGTCTCATGATCGCTTCTGTGGTCCTATTCCTCGTCTTCGCGTCAGAATATATAGAGTTACTCATACCGCTGGCATGGGCGTTTGTAGTTCTCGGAGTCGTTCTAGGGTTTTTCCAGTACAAGGCGATGGCAACAAGGAAAAGAACCACCAAAAAATAAGGTTGTCGCATGTAACGGATAGATCGCTATTGTCCCATGACCTATATTTTTATATATTTATGTTCTATATGATACTTCCATAATGCTTTTAACATAGTATCACTCCTTCATACTTTCAACAAGGTGATACTATCATGCGACAAATCAAGAATACACTGGACTGGATTTCCATGATCCTCCTTATCGTAGGAGGTCTAAACTGGGGTTTGGTAGGATTATTCCGAATCGATCTGGTAGCAGCAATACTCAATAGCGTACCTGTAGTCAGGGACATCGTCTACACGCTTGTGGGTGTAGCTGCACTTTACGGCATCTATATCGCTGCCCGGGAAGAGTGATCGGTTTCTTTTTCTATTTTTACTTTCGATAAAATTTATTAATCGACTTCACCTTAAGAGCAACTGATGAAACAAATACATTCCTGCGGAATCATCGTCTTCAGACTATCCTCAAATGATAAGCCAGAATATCTTCTTATCAGAAGCGCAAAAGGAAAGATATGGGGCTTTCCGAAAGGAAAACAGGAACACGGGGAAGATGATCTGGAAACAGCAAAACGAGAGGTCTATGAAGAGACAGGGGTTAAAGCCACGATCATGGATGGGTTTAAAGAAGATGTCTATTACAGGACCGGAAAAGGCAATCAGAAACGATTAAGCTTATTTCTCGCTGAAGCGACCACGCAGGATATAACGCTCAAAGAAGATGAGATAGATGCTTATCTATGGCTCTCATACGAGGATGCGCTTGAGCAAATCACGTACAAAGACCTCGCGGCTCCACTTGGAAAAGCACACAAGCTTCTCATGCAATTGCAATCAGCGGAGGGGCAAAGCGGATGTTAAAGCCTGAAACAATCCTCATAGGCCTTGGGACAGTCGCCATACTCGCAGGAATCCTGATGAGGCTCGGAGTGCCGCTCGGTAATTTTCCAGGCGATATAAGGATCGTGAACGAGAATGCACGAGTATACATTCCAATAACCACGATGCTACTCGTAAGCGCACTACTCACGCTTGTTTTCTATCTGTTAAGGCTTGCTACGAAAAGTTGAGACCGTCTCAATCTTCAGGGCTCGACATGTTCTCATCCAATCTCAATCTTTAAATAAGACCGGTGTTCAAAGAAACATCATGGCTGTAGACCTGGTATGTCTCGGTGAAGTCCTTGTTGATATCTTCGAGAAAACGAAACGAGCAGGAGGAGCATCGCTTAATGTGGCGACAATCACTTCGTATCTCGGGATAGCAAGCGCTATCATCAGTGCAGTGGGCGATGATGAGAACGGGAAACTCATCAAGACAATGATTTCAAACACGGCGGTCAGGGATGAAATCAAAACCTTGAAAAATGCCGACACCGGTTATGCGAAAGTAGAACTCGATGAGCACAATAAACCCCACTTCGAACTCGCGGGGACCGCTGCTTATGATAACATACAATTGACTGATGACCAGTCGCTACTGGCAGAACATGCTTCGGTGCTTTATGTCGGAACGCTCGCTCAACGAAACACTATTTCTCGAAAAGCGATACAGGATCAGCTGATTTCAGCAGACGGTACGGTATTCTATGATGTGAACCTGCGAGAAGGAATTTCTGACTGGAAACGAATCTTCACTCAAACACTCCCTTATGTATCATATCTCAAGCTAAGTGTGGACGAGCTTGACACGATAGCAGGTTTCTATGATCTCTCTCCGGATGAGGTGCCAGAACAACTCTTTTCTGAAGTCGAAAGGCTCCACACGATCTTTATCACGAAAGGAAATCAAGGAGCTGAAGCGATAACAAGAAACGGCAGACAACATGTGCAAGAAGCACTGGTTGAGAACGCGGTTGACACGACTGGTTGCGGCGATGCTTTCTGCGCAGGAGTAATCAGTTCGATACTCGCACACGAAACAATTGAACAGATGCTAAAAAAAGGAACTCTGGCTGCAGCAGTCATATCCAGAACGAAAGGAGCGATACCTGGGAAAGAATGGTTCCAGAACACAATGGATGAGATGTCGACACTTTTTTAAACACTACTTGACAAGAGGCTGAACAATGACATTCTATGCGCCCAGAGGAAAGAAATTCAGTGACTTCCAGATCATCGAAGCGCATGATAAGCTTCACTGCATATTCATACAAAACGATAAGCACCAAAAACAGACTGGAGAGCATGGGAATACGTACGGTCTAGCTGTTTCTGAAAATGGCTATGAATGGGCTTATGAAGGAACGATAAAACGAATCGGAAAAAAGGGTTCATGGAATGACAGCAGCCTGTGGGCACCGGATGTCTTCAATGTCAAAGGAAAGTATTATATGCTCTACAGTGCCGTATCGAATTCTTCATCAGACCCTCACTACACGCAACAAGTAGGACTTTCGGTTTCAGACGACCTCAAGAACTGGTCTGATGTAACAAGCGAACCGGTCATCACGACAACACACACAGGAAAGTATTACTATCCGGCCAGAATGCATAAGTTCGCATTCAGGGATCCGGTGGTCTACCATGCCAGAGGACTCTATTACTGCATCCTGGCAGCAAAAGACAAGACTAAACCCTATGAGCGAAGCGGCTGCGTGGCGCTATTGAGCTCGAAAAACCTCAAGAACTGGAAGACGTTACCGCCGATCTTTTCACCAGGACGATATTGGGAGATAGAAACACCTCACCTGTACAAGATAAACGATGCATGGGTCCTTCTATTCGGAGAATACACGAACGGTATCAGCATCAGATACGCGATAAGCACGTCACCATCAAGAAAGTTCAGAGAGCCACAGAACAACGAACTGACGCCGTCTTATTGCTATGCGGGAAGGATGATCAGATGGAAAGACGAATTCCTCCTCTATCACTGGATACAAGATCCTGTGGTCGGGAAACCTGAAACTTACCTTGCGCCACCAAAAAAAATCATCAAGAACAAAAACCGTATCTATCTCAAACAATACAACATCACTAATGAACGAATACAGGCCGTAAAACCATCACGACTCCTGCAATCGGTAAAACAATCGAAGGAAAAAAAAGCAATGTCGACTTTTCCTCTGAAAACTCATGCCAGCATCACATCCACATCGAAACCAAGCGCATATGACCGGCGAATCTTTCTCGACAGAACAACACATGGTCTTTGCATACGTGACTTCACGAAAGATAACGAAGTCAATGATCTACGCACCATACCGGTCAAGACGACAAAGAACAGTGAAGTCAAAATCACACTGGATGGGCGATTCATGGAAGTATATGTGGATGGATACTTTGCGCACGCAGCGATACTAGCCAGAAGAAAACAAGATGTCCTTTCTCTGGAAATCCGCTCATGGTGAGAACTTCCTCTAAGTTGTCCTTGTTTGATAGTGCGCAACATTTATAATGCTCTTTCTTCCTGATATTACATAAGCACTTAAATGATCACCAAAAAGAGGGTTTATCACATGAACACGATAAAAGTAGCGATTAACGGTTTCGGCCGAATCGGCCGGATGGTCTACAGGGCCGCACTCCAATATCATAATATCGAGATTATCGCATGCAACGACCTCACTGACAAGAAAACACTGGCACACCTCTTCAAATATGATTCTGTACACGGACGGTTTCCAGGCGAGGTACGAGTCACCGAAAGAGGGATTTCTGTCAATGGAAACGAGATGGTTGTGCTTTCTGAAAAAAACCCTGAAAAACTACCTTGGAACGAGATGGGTGTTGATATCGTTGTAGAATCAACAGGTCTTTTCCGGACAAAAGAGAAAGCAGAACAACACTTGAAAGCAGGAGCGAGAAAAGTCATCATCTCAGCTCCAGCAAGCGATGAAAATGTCAAGACCTTCGTTCTCGGAGTCAACGAACACGAATACGATCCTGCAAACGATCATGTCATCAGTAACGCAAGCTGCACGACAAACTGCTTGGCACCGATTGTCAAAGTCCTTGACGATAACTTCGGCGTGGAAAAAGGATTCATGACAACAACACACGCATACACTGGAGATCAGCGCATCGTCGATGCGCCGCATAAGGACTTGAGACGGGCACGGGCTGCAGCACGAAATACCATACCGACATCAACAGGCGCTGCAAAAGCAGTAGGTAAAGTCATGCCGCATCTCAAGGGAAAACTCGATGGTATCGCCATGAGAGTGCCAGTAGCAGACGGTTCGATAACGGACTTTGTAGCAGTGCTCAAGAAAGAAACTACTACACAAGAGATCAACGAACTCATGAAAAATGTCTCGCAACATCATCTCAATGAAGTGCTTGATTACACAGAAGAACCTCTGGTAAGCTCTGATATAGTCGGCAATCCGCACTCGTCGATCTTTGATGCGCCACTGACATTCACACAAGGAAATATGGTGAAAGTTGTTTCGTGGTATGATAATGAATGGGGTTATTCAAACAGGGTATGCGATATGATCCTGCGAATGCTATGAATATGATCAAACGACATGGATCAACAAATATCATTAACGGTTACAACCCTGCAATCCAATGCAAGGTCATTTTTTAGAGGTGTTTTCGAAACGATGACTGGAAAACGACCAAAGAAACCTTCGACGGTACACCCACGCGCGAAAGAGATAGTCGCACCTCTTTCACAACGATTCTTTCTGACTTCCATCATCGGTTTCCTGCTGGCAGTCATGTTCATCGCAGACTATTCATTATCATGGGCTGTTGTTGTGGGGATCATCTCAATGGTCATGTTTCTTGCATCGATGATCAGCATGACGCGAGCACCGGTAGAGGATGAGCTCGCTCTCGATGAACACCGCTCCGGACGAAAAGACCGGGTAGTGGTACTCAGCAAGAAAGAATACGAGGAACTGAAACGAGCAAGAGCGAAAAAGAACTCATCATCAACAACCACAAAGAACAAAACCACTGGACGTGCAAAGAAATCAACAAGAAAAACCTGATGCGGGTAGAGAACAATGAATCTTCAAAAAATCAACCAATATTTTTTCATCGTAGCAGCAATCATCACTATCTTCGACGGGGTTTTTGACTTAAGCCCTGAAATGACAAATCTCAAGTTCATCGTGCTTATCCTTTCAGGTCTTGTTGTAGGAGTCCTCCGGAATCGCAATGATGACCGCTTCTTCTATTCAGGAGCGGTACTTGCTGTAACAGCATTCATAATACTAGAACTACTCAAGTCGCATATGGCCGTTTCAGGTTTGGGTCTTATGATTGTCGATTTCGTGGTGTTCGTGGCATCAGCACTATTCATACTCGCACTTGAAAGAGTATTCGGCGAACTCACCACTTCGGATGAGCACGGGCTTGACGATGAGATAAACGATCTCAAGCAATTAAGACGTTTCGCCTCGCAAGAAGTGGAGACACAAACCTTCGAACGCATATGGGGAACGGTCATACTCGTTGCCGTAGCACTCACGTTCATATCGTTATTGACACAACTATTCTTCCAACCAGGACCGTTCATGACAATATTCTATTATGTCGATGCTTTCATAACAATCGTTTTCATTGCAGATCTCGTGGTCCTGTATCTCCAATCAAGCGGTTTCAAGAACTTTGTCCGACGAAATGTGGTTGATATCATTGCTGCGATTCCAGCGGCCGGTGTTCTCAGGGTGCTCAAGCTGGTAAGGGTCTTTCGCATCCTCAAGATCATGAAAGGAGGAGCGAAACTAGGGCAAGCGGTAAAACTCTATAAGACTGTCAAGTTCTTCAGCGAAGATAGCTATTTCAACAAGATCGAAGAGCAAGCTTCCAACTCCACGAAGAATGGATCCAAGAAGAAGACGAGCAAACGAACAACAACCAAGAAACGAGCTTCAAAAAAGAAAACCGCGTCAACCAAGAAGCGAACCGCAAGCCGAAACAAAAAGGCATTATCGACTTCGCGCCCTAAATGATGAGCGATTCGCGAAACACATAAAAACAAGAAGCTGCTAAACACTCCCTGATGAAACATACAGCACGGATCACCATCATTCTTCTTGCACTCTTCTTCCTATCGCAACTTCTAGGGTTGTTTCTTGTCACCTATGATGCGAACCAGCAAGTGACAGTGGATGAGGATAATGTCACAAGAATCAATGTCACCTACAGTGATACGGCGATGGGAGAACGTCCGGAATTCCAACGCGAGACAGGACCATTATGGTATCTGGTCATCGGAATAGCGATAGGAACAGGAATACTGCTGTTACTCATGAAACTCCGTTCGGGAAGGCGCCTGTGGAAAGCATGGTATTTCCTGGCGGTCGTCATAGCCATCTCAATAGCGCTGGGAGTCTTTCTCAACGACAAGCTCGCCATGCTCATAGCGATACTTCTAGCGTTCATCAAGATCAACAGGTACACGCCAATCATCCACAATGTGACAGAGGTGTTCATGTACGCAGGAATCTCGTTCCTTCTCATACCTCTGTTCAACACGATATGGGTGTCTCTGGCACTGCTGGCGATCATCTCGATATATGATATGTATGCGGTCTGGAAGAGCAAGCACATGGTCAAACTGGCGAAATTCACGACCGAATCAAAACTCTTTGCAGGACTCGCCATACCGTATGGTAAGACTACAACGCAGGGGAAGAAGCCCTTGACAAGAGGAAGACGGGCAAGCAAGTCACAAGCAACAACCTCGAAAAGAACTGCTGAAAAAACAACAGCACAAGCCAAGCAGGCGATTCTCGGAGGAGGGGATATCGTGTTCCCGTTACTCTTCGCAGGGACGGTGCTGCAGATGCTTCTCGATCAAGGAATAACCAAATATTCTGCAATGCTCTACACGAGCATCATACCGGTCACGACAACTATAGCATTAGCGCTACTCTTTTTCAAAGGAAAAAAAGACCGTTTCTACCCCGCGATGCCGTTCGTGACACTCGGATGCCTCGCCGGCTACGGGTTGGTGCAGCTTCTCTTTCTATTCGTGTAAACTTTTATAAAGGCGGTCGTGTTTTCACGTCACGGCTAGGCTGGGTGGTTGACCCTCACCTGTAACGTCAAATGGGTCGTTGGGCGAGCCGAAGCGTGAAGGGCGGCATGCCGGTGCCGGCAGTCTCTTCCGGACTGTCGATGCCCTGTCCTTCTTGATCGTCGCGCGGGTCAACCTGGTCACACGATCAGAAAAAACCACGCTTGTGGTCTCTGACGTGCCAGAGAGGCCTTGACGGGAGCAGCCATACGCTCGCGTGACGGTGTTTGAAGGGTCGCAGGGTGGAGGAAAGGAAGAGGTCAACTGCAGGTGTCGGTCCTTGTCCACCTTCACGCACGCCACTTTTTTCTTTATGATTCAAATCCAGGAATAGTTTCTTCAGTGATGTCTTCAGGAGTGATGTCCGCTCTTGAGAAGAGCTGTTTCTCAATATCATAATACGCAGCATCACGTTTTCTCACTTCATCCTCTGGAAGCGTGTCGGTGTGAGGATAATCTTGATATCGGCGTCTCAAGTCAGAAAGACGTTCTTCAAGAGAAACGATTCCCGTAGGACTGACGCGATAATCAGCATATGCGCACACTTTCAATTCAAACGAAGCGCTGTCTCTAACGGTTTCGATATTAAGCCAATTAGCGTTCTCAAGAAGCCACGTGACTTTCTGGGGCACGTCGAGTCCTGCAACCATGCTCATCGTCGCTTCATCAGCACTCGCTCCGTATCTTTCTCTGAACTCTGTTTGTAATCGTTTCAACTGATTCTTCTCTGCAGACGAGCACAGCTTGTCAGTCAATGGGCTGTCAAGGTCGAACTTGACGACATTACCCAGATCATGAAGAAGAAGAGCGGCAACCACGCAGTCAGTATCAAGAGTCTCTTGAAGATTATCGCAAACGAATCTGCCGATGGCAGCAACGGTTCTCATGTGGTGAGCGAGAAAAGAAGGAATGCTGAAACGATCATAGATATCGTCAATCATCCGTATGACTTCAGCGCATTCCATGATCACATATTCTCGATAACATCAAACAATTGAGAATGCTTCTCAACAACAATCGCGTATCCCGGAATATCCTCTCGCTTCTCGGAAGTGAGCATGCACAAGCAATCAATCTTAGCGCGTCGCGCAGCCTTGACACCGTTTACAGCATCCTCGACAACGACACAATCAACCTTTTTTACACCCAGCTCCTTGCGAGCGAGCAGGAAGATGTGAGGGTCGGGCTTCGTATGCTCGACTTCGTTACCGCCGACGATCTCATGAATATACTGTCTGATGTTATTGGCATCAAGAAGGATCTCGGCATACTTGTGAGTCGAGGATGTGGCTACAGCGATCTTGTATCCTGCATCGTGAAGTCGTTTCATCATCCTTTTCACGCCTGAAAAGGTCTTTATCGCGCGTATGTCGCTTGACTTTCTCTCTTTATAGTATCGTTTCAAAGCGGTCTTATAGCCGCGGCTCGTTCCTTTGTAATGTTCGAAAAAGAGCTTGTAGAACTCTTCAGGCTTTGAACCGTTGCACTTGGTCTCGAAAAACTCGTTCGTGAAACGGATGCCGAATTCGCTCAACACTTTCCTATGGATCCTGAGGTGGAACGGTATGGAATTGACGAGGGTCCCATCAAGATCGAAAATAACGGCTCGCTTTGTCATGCTACACTCTTCCTCTCTACTGTGCTCTTCATTCAAGGATGATCGCCGGCTTGCCAGGTGATGCCTGCTGCGCCTTGTCCTCGCTGCTATCTTCAGCGCGTTCAATCACGACTTCGGCGTCAAAATCTCCTTTCAACTCCTCGCTCAATTCTTCAAGAGCCTCGCGCTCTCTCTCCTGACCGAGAAGCACGGACGGAATCTTGGACGGATCCTTGAGACAAGCAGGGATGAGCTTTGTGATCTGCTTGCCGTGGGTTCTCAAGTCGGTCTTCATGATCTCAGGAATGATCTCTTTGGGATTACGGGTCTTCTCGATAAGCCCTTTGAACACGTCAAAGAACTCATACTTCCACTCCGGCGAAATAATCAGCTTGATCCTTGACGGATCTGTAATGTTAGCGATCTTCATCAAGTTGTTGAGATCAGCTTTGACATTAGCATGGAATTTCTCAACGTATTCTGCAGTATCATCGATAAGATCAGGATCGAATGCAGGCCAGGTTGCTGTGCTGATGTATGGTTCGTTACCGAGCTGCTCCCACCATTCCTCCGTGAGGTGAGGACAGAACGGGTTGAGGAGAATCAAGAAGCTTTCAAGATCATCTTTAGCGATCTCATCATCGAATGAGGAGAAGAGTTCCCTGATCTTGATCGTTGCCAAGTTATAACGGAACTTATCGATATCCTCGCTGACATCCCTGATGGCGCGCTGGACCTTGCTCTTTACTTTATCCGAGGATGAGCCGAGCTTGACAGATTGCATGTACTTACCAACACGCTTGATGAATTTCAAGCTACCTTCGATACCAGCCTCGCTCCAGTCGATGTCCTTATCCGGAGATGCGACACTGACAAGGAAGAACCTCGCAGTATCGATACCGTACTTCTCGGAAACAGTTTCAGGAACCTTGACGTTACCTTTGCTCTTTGACATCTTATTGCCGTCCTCACCATGAAGCATTCCTTGATGGAACAACCGCAAGACGGGCTCGTCAAAATCAAGAAGACCGATGTCGCGGAGGAACTTCGTGTAGAAACGGAAATAGATCAGATGCATACATGCATGCTCAGCACCACCGATGTACTGGTCCACAGGAGCCCAATGATTTGCTTTCTCCGGATCGAAAATCGCATCGTCATTGTGCGGATCGGTGTACCTGAGAAAATACCACGAGGAATTGACGAAGGTGTCCATGGTGTCGGTCTCGCGCTTAGCAGCACCACCGCACTGGGGGCAGGATGTGTTGATGAATGAATCGTTTGTCTCAAGCGGGTTGCCTTTACCAAACTCAATATCGCGAGGAAGTTCGACAGGCAGATCCTTTTCAGGAACAGGCACAGCACCGCACTTCTCGCAGTGGATAATCGGAATAGGCGTTCCCCAGTAGCGTTGCCGGGAGATGCCCCAATCGCGAAGCTTGAAATTGACCGTCTTTTCAGCAACACCTTTGTTCACGAGCCAGTCAGTGATTTTCTCTTTAGCCTTATCGTTATCTAGACCGTCGAACTCGCCGGAATTAACGAGCTTGCCAGCATCAGTGAACGCTCGCTTCGTGATATCGCCGTCAATGACCTGCTTGATATCAATACCGTACTTCTTCGCGAACTCGAAATCTCGCTGATCGTGAGCTGGCACTGCCATGACCATGCCAGAACCGTAGTCTGCAACGACGAAATTACCTGCATAGACAGGAACCTTCATGCCAGTAGCAGGGTTTGTCGCATACGCGCCTGTGAAGACTCCTTCTTTTTCCATAGAATCAATATCTTTTTCAGACACGCTACGAAGCTTTTTCAAAAACGCATTGACTTCGTCTTTCTGTTCGTCACTCGCGATATCAAGAAGCCGGGAATGCTGGGCGGAGATGACCATGAAGGTCACGCCAAAGATCGTGTCAGGACGGGTGGTGAACACAGGCCACTTCTCACCATCGATCTCGAACTCGATTTCAGTACCGTGAGACTTGCCGATCCAGTTCTTCTGCATCGCCTTGGTGCGGTCTGGCCAGTCATCGAGATTATCGATATTATCATACAACTCCTGCACATATGCGGTCGTCTTGAGAAACCATTGCTTGAGGTGCTTGACCTCGACATCAGTATCCTCGTGACGCCAGCACTTGCCACCCTCGACCTGCTCGTTAGCGAGAACGGTATTGCACTTCGGACACCAATTGACTGCAGAGGTCTTCTGGTACGCAAGGCCTTTCTCGAACATCTTGAGAAAAATCCACTGATCCCACTTGTAATACTCCGGATCGGCCGTGCTGATGACGCGACTCCAATCATAACTCAAGCCAAGACTCTTCTGCTGCTTGATATAATGCTTGATAGAGGAGTCGGTGTATTCTTTAGGATGGGTGCCTGCCTTGACAGCGGCGTTTTCAGCAGGAAGGCCTAGGGCATCATAACCCATAGGGTGCAAGACGTTATAACCGCGAAGAAGCTTATTACGAGCATGGATATCGCCGATGACGTAATTGAGGGCGTGACCCATATGAAGCCCTGAACCTGAAGGGTAGGGAAACATCTCGAGGATATAATACTTCTCTTTAGAATCGTCTTCAGTCACTTCAAAGACCTTGTCTTCATCCCACTTCTGCTGCCACTTCTTCTCGATAGCCTTGAAATCCATCCTGAACACCACTCTGTGTAATATATATAATAGTATCTTGAGCTGAAATGGGCCGTTATTTAAAACTATTGCGTATAGGTACTTGAGAACTTCAACCGTGAAGGGCCGGTAGTGGAGAGATTTTGTGTTCCTCCTGACCATGCACCGTCTTATTGTATTAGGTTGATAATTAAAGTGGGGCGGCGCCTGATAGTGGAAAAACTTCGTTTCTCCTGACCAGTCCCCGCCTTATTAGTTATTTGGTTAAGAAAGAAATGAGAGGGCGGCGCCTGATAGCGGAGAAACTTTGTTCCTCCTGACCAGTCCCCGCCGTAGTATATGAAAATTAAGAATGGGGCGGCGCCTGGGATTTCCTGAAGCTCTGAAGGATGCCGACACGCGAGTGTCGAGCACTTCGAAGCCCAAAGCCGAACGCTTTCCGAAGAAAAGAGGGCGGCGCCTGATAGCGGAGAAACTTTGTTCCTCCTGACCAGTCCCCGCCGTAGTATATGAAAATTAAGAATGGGGCGGCGCCTGGGATTCGAACCCAGACTAAGGGATTTCTGCATGCGCTGTGCGAAAGCCCGTGCGGGCTCTGCGTATACGCTGCCACAGTCCCTTGTGCTAACCAGGTTACACTAACGCCACCATCAGCAAATTACAGTCCGGTAAATCCAAACGATTTTTAAAGGTTGCGTCATTTCTACAGGGATCGATGAGATGGGTCAGGGTAATGGGCCGCAAACCACAGGTTTTATAAATAAGGTGGTGTTCCCGTCACCTGTTGAGTTAGTATTTCCCGAGTTCACGCGTCGAGGGAACAAGAAACTGTTTTTTTTCCGCAAAAAAATGCTGGGAAAAAACACTTGTTCTACCAAATGTCGATGCGAGACAGAATCATTGATGCAACGGTCATCAAATGATTGATCAATATCTCAAGAGGAAAAACAAAACGGTTGAATCACAATGGCAAAGAAACAGTCATCATCAAAGAATGCATCGAAGGATGCTTCGCAACAGAAAAAGTCTGTAGAACAGGATGAGAACTTCAGGCATATAGTCCGTGTAGCGAACACTGATCTCCATGGGGGAAAACCGCTCTATCTGGCGCTCCAGAAAATCAAAGGGGTCGGCGAGAATTTCGCGCGGATCGCCTGTAAGATTTCAGGTTATGATACTATGACCTTGACAGGAACTCTTTCTGAAAAACAGGCTGGAGAGATTGAGGTGGTCATCAAGGATCCTGTAAAAGCAGGCATTCCTTCGTGGATGTATAATGCTCAGAAAGATTACGAATCCGGCGAGGATTTTCATCTGCTCCATTCAGACCTTGATTTCAAGCAGGATAATGATATCAAGCGGAAGAAGAAGATGAAATCCAATGTCGGTCTCAGGCACCAATGGAAACTGCCTGTGAGAGGACAACGGACAAAATCACACTTCAGGCCTAACGCTGGTAAAGGATCAGCAGTCAAGAAACGGTCATCTATCAGAAAATAATCAGAGGGTAGGCGTTAGAAAATGGGACAACCAAAAAGAATCCGACGAAAATATGATACTCCGAATCATCCGTGGATCAAATCACGAATCGACGACGAGAAACGTCTGGCAAAAGATTTCGGGACAAAGAACAAGAAAGAGATCTGGAGAATGGAAACCGTTCTCAAGAAACTGAAGAGCCAGGCAAAATACCTCATCGCAGCAACGGGCGATCAGGCAGAAGTAGAAAAAGAACATCTCTTCCGACGAACTAAAGATCTCGGTTTAGCAGGAAGTGATGTCAGCTTCGACCGCATCCTCGGTCTCACGCTTGACGATGTCATGTCACGTCGACTCCAGACAGTCGTTTACAAGAAAGGTCTTGCACGATCAGTGAATCAGGCGCGACAGTTCATCACTCACGAACACATCCTTGTAGATGGCCGGACAATCACTTCGCCTGCATACTTGGTAACTGTTGCTGAAGAAGCTCACGTGGAGTTCTCACCGTCGTCATCCCTCTATAGCGAAGAGCACCCTGAGCGAGCATCCTCTCAAGAGACAGAGAACGCGAAGGCTCCGAAGATGGAACCGCAAACCGAAGAAGAATCTTCTGAAAAAAAATCTGGAACGAAGAAAGATGAAGCGAAAGCGGAACAGCCTTCTGAAGAAAAGCAGGGAAATGCAACTGAGAACAACAAAACAACCGATGAGAAAGGTGAGAACAAATGAGATTCGATAGGAATGTCAGATGGGCAGTCGCTCACATCTACGCATCGTATAACGATACGATAATCCATATCACCGATGTCACAGGAGCAGAGTCTCTAGCACTAACAAGCGGTGGACAGGTGGTCAAGAGCCACAGGCTCGAGTCCAGTCCCACAGCAGCTATGAGGGCGGCAAAACAAGCTGCAGAGGTTGCCAAAGAAAAAGGCATCGGAGGACTACATATCAAAGTCAGAGCGCCAGGCGGACACAACGGTCCAATGAACCCAGGACCGGGTAGTCAGGCGGCAGTACGAGCATTGTCCCGAATGGGACTGCGAATCGGGTTCATCGAGGACGTTACTCCAGTACCTCACGGCGGATGCCGGAAGAAAGGAGGACGACGAGGACGGCGACCATAAGCATAAAGGTCTCCGTTTGACAGGTGTCTTGCAATGAAACTGACAGTCCATGAGAAATCCGACGAGAAGCTGATATTCACGCTTAAAGACGTGACTTCAGCATATGCTAACACGCTTCGGCGGCTGATGGTTGGTGAAGTGCCGACCATGGCAATCGAAGATGTGACATTCGATAAGAACGACTCAATATTATATGATGAGATCCTTGCTCACCGGCTGGGGCTTGTAGTATTCAAGACCGATCTTGAATCTTATAACATGACGAGCGTGTGCCAATGTGAAGGTGCGGGTTGCGCTCAATGCCAGCTTAAGGTGACGCTAAGCGCTGAAGGTCCTAAAACAGTTTATGCAAAGGACCTCAAAAGTGCTGATCCGAATGTGAAACCGATATATCCGAACACTGTACTCGTACGGCTCCTTGAGGGGCAGAAACTAGAGTTTGAAGCGATTGCAACTCTTGGAACCGGGAAAGAACACAGCAAATGGAATCCGGGGCTTGTATGGTACTACCACGACTCGACCATCAAGGTCGACAACAAGCATAAGGACTTCCAGAAGTTCAAGGATCGGTATCCGCCGCAAATATTCAACAAGAACGGCGAAATCGAGAAGGGAAGGATCTCGACACCACAGCTCATCGATGCAGTGATGGATGTCAATCCGGAGATTGTTGATGTCTCCCTTGACAGATCTGCGTTCGTGTTCCATGTGGAGTCATTCGGTGCAATGCCTGCACAGGAGATCGTCACTCGAGCACTTGATGTGTTCGACAGTCAAGTAAAGGAATTTGAAGGGCTGGTGAAAAAGCAGCTCTAAAACAGTTCCATCAGAGATCGATCATCACGCTCAGTTATTGTGCGGGAGTGCCGGAGACGGTCGCTACGTTCGCGATCCGTTCGTAGTGCTCGCCGGAGTGGTCAAACGGGCACGGTTGAGGGCCGTGTGGCTTAGTGCCTGCGAGGGTTCGAAACCCTTCTCCCGCACTATCACTTTCCAACCTGAAAAAAACACGATCAAGGATGATCAAAGCGATGGAAACAGAACATCAACAGATACTAAGAAACAAGAGATTGTTGTGATCAAGATGAAACGAATCAAGAACGACTATGTGGAGGAGCTCATCAAGGAGCTGAAAACCCTCGCTATCAAAGAGGAGAAACCTCTCTGGAAACGGATAGCGACAGAGCTTGAAAAGCCAACCAGGCAAAAGCGTGAAGTCAATATCTTCAAGATAGAGAAGTTCGCCCGTGATGGAGAGACGGTCATCGTTCCAGGCAAGGTCCTCGGCAGCGGTGCAATCAACAAGAAAGTGACTGTAGCTGCACTGAATTTCTCAGACAGTGCTCGTGACAAGATTCTCTCAAAGAAAGGAGATGCACTCAGCATACAAGCTCTGATGGAGAAAAACCCGGGAGCTGAAAACATCCGTATCATGGGGTAAGCGAAAATGATAGTCATAGATGCAAATAATATGATTCTTGGAAGACTCGCAACCTACGCTGCAAAACAAGCATTGCTTGGACAGGAGGTGCGAGTTATCAATGCCGAAAAGGCAGTCCTCTCTGGCAAGAAAGCGAACACGATCGCAGAACTTTCCAGGCGCAACGAGCAAGGAATACCGGCCAAAGGTCCTTTCCTGCCGAAAATGCCGGATAGATTCGTGCGAAAGACGATTCGCGGAATGCTGCCATACAAGCAACCGAAAGGGGCTGAAGCTTTCAAACGGATTCTCTGTTACAGCGGAGTCCCGGAGGAATTCAAAGAGGCAAAGCCAGTGGAAATCAACAATGCTTCTGCAGGAAAACTACCGACACTCAATAAGATCACTGTCGGTGAAGCTCTCAAACGATTCAGGTGAAATTCATGAAATCAATCGTCACATCAGGAAAACGAAAGACGGCTATTGCACGAGCGACCCTCAAGCAGGGATCCGGCAAGGTCACTATCAACAACCTTTCACTAGATGCATACGAGCCGGCAATGGCACGACTCAAACTCAAAGAACCGCTCATCCTCGCAGGAAATGACGCTGGAAAAGTCGATATTTCCGTCAATGTGAGAGGGGGCGGAGTAATGAGCCAGACAGATGCAGCAAGACTTGCAATAGGTCGAGCACTCGCTGAAAAGTATGAAAAGCTAAAGGATGTCTTTACCGATTATGACAGGCAGCTTCTTGTAGCTGATGTCAGGCGTCGTGAAGTGTCCAAGCCGAACAGCCAAGGTAATCCTCGGGCAAAGCGGCAGAAATCCTACCGTTAAACAGGATGGGGCTTTTTCCCATATTTTTTTTATAATATCACATCGTTGATGGAACAACACCATCACCGAACATGAGGACGTGAAGAAAAAATGATTATTCCAATCAGATGCATCAGTTGCGGAAAGCCGATCGGTCATCTCTGGGAGAACTACCAGGATAAGATCGCTAAAGGCGAAGATAAGAAGAAAGCCATGGATGAATTAGGACTCGAGCGATACTGCTGCAGGTCAGTTTTCATGGGCCATGTCGATCTTATGGATACGGCATCAGCTTTCAAGAAGTTTTGAGATTTTTTTCCTTTCTTTCCTAAACGTTTAGATATAGGGTTCTTCTTTTCTATAGAAGTCTTTATTACACGTCAAGACCGTTTTCCCGTAAGAAGGTGATAAGCTCGTTCATGGGAATTGCGCTGATGATAAGAGGGTACTTTCCCTGGAAACGCTCGGTGAAACGAAGCACGCCATCACTATCGAAACCAGCAGCGAAATCAGTGACAGGATACCGGTTGATGTAATCATCGATTTCGCTCTCTCTTAGGTGCCTGAAGGTCACTGAATTCTTATCGACAACAGAGCGCATCGTATCTTCAGAGGTATTATAGACCGAGACGCTTGCGAGGATATCGACCGTGTTGCCTGAAAACGATTTCAACATCTCCTTGGCTTCAGCATTGTCTCTAGGCTTCTCATAGATCTTATTGTCAAAGACGACAAACAAATCACCCGAGACGATGATCGCATCTGAAACCTTCTTTGCCACCTCGCGAGCCTTCGCTTCAGATAATTTCCTGTTGAGAACATATGGGTCTTCATCGCGTATGGACTTCTCATCAAATTGGCTGGGGATGATGTCGTACTCCAGACCGAGAATGTCGAGGGCTTTCTTCCGATCAGGTGATCTTGATGCAAGGATGAGTTTCATGATGCTTGAAGTTTTTTCTAGCAGTATATAAATCCTGCGAAGCTGGTCTGACAAGCATAGTTTTATAAGACTCCGATACTCATGCTGTATCTATGGAGCTTTCTTTCAGACGACGATTCGGACTCATGTCAGCAGGTGTCGGGGTCATCCTGTCATTTATCGCGTCAATGACGAACACTTTGGATCTGGCGCTTATTATCGCATCGACGTTTCTAATACTGTTCGGTATCGTGCTCTGGTTTATCGGATGAGCAGGACTTCCTTTCACTTCATCCTGTACTTCGTTTTCTCAACAGCATCAATAATACATATAGAATCAGCTTTCACAAGCTTCTGGAGAGGCAAGCATCGCTTACTATCATAATGACCGCGTCCACCGATGTGCGCGAGACTGTCCATGCCACTGCACTGCAAGTGATAATTGATGGCACGTGCCATGTAGAGGTTTCGGCAGGTCCACTTCTCGAACTCGGTCTCAGACGTGCTTTTGTAGCTTTTTTTAGACTTGAGATCACGAAGCATCTCGTGATTATCGTTCTCATTCATGTTCGTGTGGATGGCAACCTCGAAAGGCTCGTACTTATCAATGCAATAGACCGGTAGGTTGTTCTTGCGAGCATGATGAACACCGGCAGCGAACTCGCCTAGCGCATGTGCTGCTTTGTTTCTCTTTTGTTCCTCCACGAGCCGTTCCAACTCATGCTCGAACTCCCAAAATAACATCTTTGAGGTGTCAAGACTCTGTTCCAGTGTGATGCATTCCGGATTGAATGTTTCAAGCTGCTTAACGATCCAGTCATAATCGTGGCGGACGTGATCGCTTCCGACAAGAAGAATATTCTTCTCTTTTATTTTGTTGTCAAACATCTGGAAATCCAATACTGGATCGTCTTTTCGAGGGTCTTTCATAAGGTCTGACATGTTATTGCAACTCTCTTCTTGCATACTTCAGGAAAGAATCAAAACGGGCGACATCCTTTCCTGATAGCCCTCTCTGATCGCTAAATTGTGTTGAACGTCTCGTGATCTCGGCAGCTGGACACACCCTACCATCAGCATCAGGTTGGTGAATCCCTTGCAAGGCAACTTCTTCAAGACCATGTTCGCTGGCACGGTAAATGGTTCTTATGCCATCAAAAGTCTTTCCTTGCAAATGATGAATATTGAATGAATCGTTATTGAAATATTCGGCAATCTCCATGATTGGTCGGCTGTTCCTCTCATGACTATAGAGAACCTTGAGTGAACAATAAGAAAGCCCCACATGGTACTTCAGGATTCTGTTCGCTTCAATACTAGGCCTGCCAAGTTCACAGACCCTTCCAATCACATACTGGATGGTGGCTTTACGTTCTTCTGTATCTGTCTGTAGTCCTATCATTCTCCTGTCTTATGGGGGTCGAGTTCTATTTTTAAAAATTACTACTTTGGAGTGCTTCTTGTCTTTGAACTATTGATAAATCTTCTTTCGGTTAACCAGTTTGGTGAAACTGAAACTGGCGCGAGGCAAGATTCCGGAAATCATCGAAACAGATGGTGAGAATGCGAAAACGAGAATTGTAGGTGGTGATGAATACTGGAAAGAACTCAATAAACAGATTACCGCTTCACCCGTTAAATGAGTAATAGGTTTGTCAAGATCACTTCTTTCTGATTCTTTTTTGTGAGTCGGGATTTCAATATGTTATGCGTAGCCAGTATAGGAATAGATGGATTGAAGCACTTCGTTAATATCTGCAAGCTCTTCAATGTTCTCGCTTTCAAGGAAGTCATTGACCTCATCCGATAGTTGTCCTTGTTTCACAATATTTATATGGTTTGGTTTCCCAAACAATGACTACATGGACTTTGATTTTCTCAAAAAGCAGATACGTCTGAAAAGACTTGTCATATTCGATCTTGCTGCGCTATTCGTCTTGATAATCGCTATAACTATACTAGATTTCTCTCTGGCTCTCGGTAAATTCCAAGGTTTGATTTTCTCACTATTCACGATGTATGCTTCTTTTGCGATTTTTATCATCAACGGCATCATCTCACTCGTTTACCTACTCAAGGATAATGTGCATGTGGCAAAAGAATTTGTCATCGCAGGAATCATAATGCTAATCACAGGCTTTCTCATAGCATTTCTCGGTGGTCACCTGATCATGATATGATGCGATCCAATGCAAAAATATTTAAATCGATTAAGCTGAATAACCCAGTATGAGGTTAGTGCTAGGGCTATTGTGTGTGCTTTTAATCAGTATTCTCTCCTTATCCTTCGTCTCGGCGATGGAGCTATCTTCTTTCGAAAATGACTTGTTCGAAGGAGAACCTCTGGTTGCCAGTTTCTGCGGCGGAAACGCTAATCTCTCCCTCGAATGCATGTCGCAAGCTCCGACACAGGCAGATGGTGTTGAGGATTGCAGCTACTTCTCATTCCCAACTTCATCAGTCACCTGCGATATGCCGCTTTTAAGAGCAACTCCGAAACAGGATTCGCAACCGGAACGGATAAACATATTATCACCTGAAGAGATAATGCGTGAGGAGCTTGATAGTCTCAAAAAAACAGATCCAGTCTCTGTCGCGACAAAAATCTATGCGTATAGTGTTCTTGGCAACACCTCGAAATTCCATGATCAACTTGATGTTCTCAAGAATTCCCGTGATGAAGACCGAAAATGCTGGCCTGCAGAGGACTGTGCAATAGAGGATACTGTCGAAGTGCTTTATTTCCTGCACAAGGCAGGTCTCAATTCATCTTCTCGAGTCTATAAGGATGCCTTACTATGGGTGGAATCACATCAATACCCGTACGATCTGGAGCAATGGTCTGTGGAATTCGAAGCGGACAACGGCACTGAATGCTCAATAGCCAAAGACGGCTCTCAAGGGGGGAGCTGCAAGACTTCCAAAAAGGAGGAGTGCTCTATTGAATTCGACTTCGCATCAGGAACCAGTCTCAATGCGAGCTGTGAAGATGATTATTGTGTACATTTCAAGGATAAGTTCGACCAGGACGTGTACAAATCCTGTCGGGAAGAAGATGAAAAGGTCAGTATAGTCCCATACGGTGGTTGTTTCCACTACACCGACAAGCCCTATGAGTGTCCGACCGGGCTGACTGAAAAAGTGCTCTTGCTCGACGGGCTCTCAAAAGAAGTGCATGCGGATGCGATCAGCTGGCTCGATGATAAGATCGAAGAAGCAGCAGTAGCGGGCAATCGTCTGACAACCACGCCTGAAGTATACGCTAACCTCTACGCATACAACTCGCACGATGATTCTCGGCTTCTCAGCTGGATATTATACTCGCAAAACAATGAAGGGAGCTTCGGAGAAGCTGGAGAGCAGAACACATTCTACCTCACATTGGAAGCTCTTGAAATACTTCAGGAATCATCATCTTCGAACGAATGGTATAGGGATGCGAGAGAGTGGGTGCTTGATGAATCGTTTCACGGAGCTCTTGACTCGCTCAAAGAAGCAACACTTTTCAAGGAGTTCTTTATTGATAAACAGTTCTTCTACATCGACAAGGGCCTGATCGTTTCAGAACAAGCGTCGATCAACACGACCATCGAAACAGGTAGTGATATAGATGTTTCTCTGGAGAAATATCTGTTCGACCTCGAAGTGACCAATGATACCGACCAAGTCAATGTAACGATCACCGACCCGCGTTGGGAGTCGTTCGGAATCAGGGAAGACACGTTGAAAATCTCTTCAGAAGCATTTACCAGGGAGTATCCTGTCATCTTCAAGAACATTCCTTATCTGAACATGGAAAACTCCACTCACGATGTCTATAAGCATTCACCCTCATTCGATGTTCCAGTCGACCCATCGCACAAGATGGTCTGCACCGTTTCAGGAGATAATATACTGACTGATAGTTTCTCGCTCAAACCAGCCACTGATAAGTTATCGCTCAAGGCAAACAGGCTCCCGACAGGAATCTCAAGAATCAACCTGAGCGCATCCTGTTCTGTTGATGATTACTCGTTCACCGACACAGTGCCTGTTGTCATCAGGCATCATCCCGACCATCCTTTCACCGTCAAGCAAGAAGTCCTGACAGAAGGGGTGACTGAACTCACAGTCAAAAATAATTTCAACGAAACGATAAGCGTCTCCCTATCGCTGGATAACCCTGAGGTTGCAGGGCCCACGATGCTCACGATTGCGCCGCTTTCTTCTAACACGGTAAATCTCAAGAATCCGCAAGCTAACGTAACAACCAATGCGACATTCAGCGCGCGCAGCTATAGCAAGACACACACGATCAGATTTGATGGGCGTTTCGGAGAATTGTTTTCAGACAACCTCTCGCTGATTGCAGCTGGCGTGTTTGCCATCGCACTCTTTGGTATGGGGATCATCCTCAAGCGCATGCTACCATACCTCAAACGCCAGAAAGGACAACATGTGGATGTCGATAACAGCAATGACCAATCAATACCTGCAAAGAATCTCTCGAAAAAAGTCTCGTACTCCACTACTCCAGAACCGGATGGCGAAGCCGAAGCGACAGTTGAATCGGATACGGATCCTGAAACCACATACGCGGTCAATGAAAGCGATAAGAGACTCTCGCGATTACTCTATGCTTTTGACAAAGCATTATCCGCTGAAGAAGAGGTGGTCAGTGATTTTACTGAAGGTTACACTGAAGAGCAGAAAAAAGAATTATATGAAGATGCGCAAACATATTTCGAGTCTGAAGATGATACTCCTGACAGTGATGACAACGAGCCTGAAGAATCAAAATCCAATAATGATGCGTGAAACGGCTGTTTGTTATTAAAGAATTACGACAAAGATTTATAAAGTAAAAGCGTGGAGATTGTGTATAGTGTTTATTTAGTAGCCGTTAAATTTGATTTAATAAGGTGAAAAAAGAGGTGATTTCATTGCTAATGAACAAGAAAGCAGAGATGGGCATGGGTACGCTCATCATATTTATTGCGATGGTTCTTGTAGCAGCAGTCGCTGCATCCGTGCTTATCACTACCACAGGTAGTCTACAGGGTAAAGCGCTCGATACAGGAATGTCCGCAAAAGACGAAGTCGGAACCAATATCAAGGTTCTTGAAATAGTAGGTGCAGATACTGATGATGATTCTTTGTTGGATGAGATGAATGCAACTGTCAAGTTAGCTCCAGGATCTGAAAGTGTCAAGATGGACGATCTTCTACTTCTTGTAGATGGTGAACCGACAGATTTTACAGCTACAGATTATACTGGAGGAGATGAGCTTGATGGTGGTTTGGATGCTGATGAGATTGGAATATTCCATTTCAATGTGACGGACATCAATTCCTCCACACCTGTACAGCTACAACTGATTCCAAAAGTCGGAACTCCAAGCATCGTTGATGCAAGGACACCAACCAGTATCGGTTCTGGTGAGACTGTGCCGATCTTCCCATAATCGGGTCCGATTCATACTAATGAGGTGAAAGCAATATGATACAATCAAAAAAAGCAGAGATGGGCATGGGTACGCTCATCATATTTATTGCAATGGTCCTTGTTGCAGCAGTTGCAGCTTCAGTATTGATCACAACCACTGGAAGCCTACAAGGTAAGGCACTTGATACAGGAATGTCCTCGAAGCGAGAAATCGGAACGAACATCCAGATTCTCAGTGTCGAATACGATGGAACTGATTTCCTGACAAACATCAAGTTGTCACCAGGTTCAGAACCTATTGATATGGCAGATGGTTATCACAGTGTTGCTGTTGACGGAAAATCTCCAACACGAAAACAGATGAGTGATGCATGTGACACTGCATTGTCTGGTAATGTGAGTGATGAAAAACTGAACGCTGGAGATGTTGCTCAGTGTGTTATTGAAGAAGATGCAGACCCAAGCGATAAAGTCACGATTACGCTGACTCCGCTTGTAGGAACGCCAAGCAACATACCAGTAACGATTCCTCCAGCAGGAACTGGTTCAATCTTCCCATAAGGGATCATTGATTTATTTTTTCTTTTATATTTTCTCCTTCTTTATTTTTCTTGAGTGTTAGCTTTCAATATGCGGTGTGGTGTGCTGATTACAGATGAATGTCGTGATAGGTGCTTTGATTCTTTATTGCCATGATAGTGCGGGATGTTTTTTCGAAATCTTTTTAAAACAAGGTGCCCTATCAAAAACTGTAATTTTCAAGGGGTGAGTGAATAGTGGGTTTTGGCTCTATAGCGGCAAACATATTGTTGTTTCTGGGCGTGGTGATTATCGCATCAACGTTCATCTTCTACATGAATTCATACGCTTCAGAAACATCTGCAGTGATGACACAACAAAAGAACGAGATGGTGGATGAACTCAACTCTGACATATCAATAACATCAAGCCTTCTCAACACGTCACACACCCCTGACCAGACAATACTCTATGCAAAAAACACCGGATCGACACGATTGACGATCGACGATACCGATGTCTATATCGATGGAGCCAGGGTTCCAAGCACTTCGGTAACTATCACTGTCGAAGAAGACACCGATATCGGCAACCCTGATCTGTGGGATCCTGATGAGGTCGTCAAGATAGAGGCAGAAAAAAATGTTGATAGTGGGGCAATACCGGTTAAAGTCATAACGACATACTCGGCTTCAGACCAAGTCCAAGTATCTTCATAAAGGTGGATGATGGAATCAAACGAACTCATATTTGATTATAGCCTTCCAGATGATGAGCTTCACAAGACATTAGGAGGGGGTCTGCCGAAAAACGGCATCGTACTGGTAGAGGGTAATCCCGGGAAAGGGAAGTCCATCCTTGTCCAACGGTTCGTCTATGGCCTGCTACAGAACAATCAGACAGTGTCCTATATCAGCTCGGAACTTTCAGTCCAGGGTTTTCTCAATCAGATGTCATCACTCAATTATGAGATCAAGAACGATTTTCTCACAGGGAAACTCCGTTTCGTATCGCTATTCTCAAAAAACCATGATATTGATGAAAAAGAGAATCTCATCGAGAATTTCTTCACCTCATCAGAACTCGTGAAAAACGAGGTTGTGGTCTTTGATATGGCCAATCACGTTCTTGTCGACGATTCATTATCGTATGAAAAATGCTACACTGTAGCTTCAGAACTCAAGAAACACGCGTCACAAGGAAAATGTGTTGTCGTGTGTGTGGAGAAATCAAGTGTCAATCCGAACTTCTATTCGGTTCTGGCAAACATCTCTGACGGGCATATCGAAATGACGGAAAAAGAACAATACGGTGTGGTGTTAAGCCTTATCAAAGTACATCGGATGGCGTGTGCAGTGACGAGTGTCGAAGGGGAAGTGCCGTTCAAGATTCGATCCGGTGTAGGTATCGTCGTCGATATCAGTTCATGATGCAAGGTGTGTTATAGAGGGTTAAGGAAATGGTTGAAGAGAAAAAGGATGATGGTCCGTATAAGACAACGGACCTTTCTGAAGCTAAAAAGAAATTCGCTCATGTACGTGAATACATGAAAGAACTCTCGAAGCAGAATATTCTTGAACCGGCGATGGTGAAGAAACCGTCGAAAAATGATCTTGTCGATAATAAAGTCAATGTAATCTATCCGGTTGGCGATCCTATCTTCATCCACATCCTCAAGCAACAATCAGGAGTTATCAAGTATAATATCCTGCAACCTGTTCTCAATAAAGAAGATGAAAAACTTTATGAGAAGATCAGCGAAAAGATTCTCGACACCGCCTACAGGGAACCAGTCCCTGATAATGTCATGGACATAACTGAAGTCCTTTTCAGGCTTCTTGATAAAGTCACCCTCATCAAAGGCAAAGAAGGCGCTGGCGGTCTGATGGAGAAGTTCTTCGGAGAAGGGAGGATACCTGTCACTA
Organism: Candidatus Woesearchaeota archaeon; assembly: GCA_046546105.1. Taxonomy (GTDB): domain Archaea; phylum Nanobdellota; class Nanobdellia; order Woesearchaeales; family SKGA01; genus SKGA01. The sequence goes on from JBKGYN010000004.1 coordinate 34,937, forward strand.
AAGATCAATATGAGAAAGTCAAATATTTCCTGATACGGAATCGTGTGGGCTTCGGAAAACTTCAGCCTTTGTTCTACGATGAATTCCTGGAGGATATCCACTGTACAGGTGTCGGTTTCATCACGACGGTCCACAAGGTCTATGGGATGGTCTATACCAACCTCGAGTTCAAGAACGACGACGAACTCAACAAATTCATCGTAGAAACATCAGAACGAGTGGAGCGTCTGGTAAGCGACAGGAACAGTGTCGTAGACGCTATCATGCCAGATGGATCACGTACGAACTTCGTCTACGGAAGGGATATAAGCCTGGAAGGATCAAGTTTCACGATCCGAAAGTTCTCAAAAGTACCTATCAGCATCACACAGCTCATCAACTGGGGAACGATCAGCGCAGAACTTGCTGCTTACTTATGGTTGGCGCTTGAAAATGGTATGAACGTGTTTGTCTGTGGAGAGACAGCTTCAGGAAAAACAACCACGCTAAACGCTATATCTGCATTCATCAAACCTCTGGCAAAAGTCTATACTGTAGAAAACACGCCGGAAGTTACGATGCCTCATGACATCTGGCAGCACTTGATCACGCGAGAAGCAGGGACGGAAAGTGATATCGGTTATCTCGACTTGCTCAAGACAGCTCTGCGAAGCCGTCCTGATTATATCATCGTAGGTGAGATCCGTGGCGAAGAAGGTAACGTCGCTTTCCAGGCTATGCAGACAGGACACCCAGTACTCTCCACGTTCCACGCAGGTAATGTCCAAACGATGATACAGCGTCTGAACGGTGATCCCATCAATATCCCTATGGCATTCATGGATAACCTCAATATCTCACTCATCCAGCAGGCGGTCGACCAGAAAGGAAAACGACTCCGAAGAGTATTGTCAGTCAGTGAACTGGAGAGATACTATGCACCGGCAAACAAGGTCGTTACAAGAGAGGTATTCACATGGAATCCTTCAAACGACAAGCACATATTCAGGGGGTTGTTCAACAGTTACATCCTTGAGCAGAAGATAGCCCGGCTAAAGGGTATGACAGATCCGAGGGAAATCTATAACGAGCTGGCGCATAGGAAAAAAATCCTTCTCAAGATGGTTGAAGAAGGGATATTCTATTACTTCGATGTTTGGGAGATCTTCAAGGAATACAATAACGGCGGAGATGCTGCACTGCCGTTTGAAGTCTAAAGGTGCAGTTTCAGTTGTGGGAATATGGCATTCGCTAATGACATGGAAGTATTCGCTCACGCGATAGGGTACAAGAGTTCTAACGATATGTTCATGAAAGTCATGTTTCCCGTGCTTATCGGTTCGGTCGTTTTCGCTGTCGCACTCAACTTCATATTCACAGTTCCTGTCTTTCTGCCTCTGATCATCCTTTTCTTAGGTTTTCTTGTCGCTGTCGCGATACCGTTTATTAAATTCAACGTTCTCAAAGCAGATATACAGAATAATATCCATTATATGATAACTTATGCTGGGACACTCTCCACAATGGATATTTCGCATTACATCCTGTTCAGGAGATTGAGCGAAAAAAGTTTTTACGGATATATCAGCACGATCTTCTCCCAGATTCATTACTTGTCGAAAAAATGGAATATTGATTATCCGAGTGCTTGTAAACATCTGGCTAAACGAACTCCTTCAAAAATCTTGAGGGACTTTCTTGACAGAGTCGCAATTGCAATCAGCTTCGGTGAAGACCTGAAAATATTTCTTGAAGGGGAGCAAAAAGCGGTCATGGAAGATTATTCGATTGAATACCAGAAATCACTGGAAAGCATCAAGATGGTCCAAGAGTTTTTCATGGCACTCACCATAGCCTTCGCTTTCACCATAAGTGTGCTCCTATTTGCCACTCTCATGATGGATATTAATGTCGTCTCTACGTTGGTATGGGCGTTTGTCGGATTGTTTCTTATTGACGGCGGGCTGTTGGCGATTGTCCTTTCAATCGTTCCGCGAGATAGTCTTTTCAATTCTCCATCACTACAGAACGAAAACCAGAAAATATTATCCAATAAGCTGCTTCTTTCAATAATTGCTTCAATCATAATCTTCACATCACTTTTCTTGATCACTTCCCTGTCAGGTTTGGTGGTTTTCGGTATTGCGATACTACCTCTATTCTATGTTGCCCGAGAGGCAAAACGAGAAGAGAATCGGGTGCATATAAGGGATAACCAGTTTCCCTCGTTCATCAGGTCGCTAGGGGCTGCAATCGAAGTAAGGGGAGGTGCTGTGCGAAGCGCAATCCAACAAGTCAAGGTACACGATTTCGGACCGCTCAATGGGCTTCTCGAACACCTCTATAGGCGGTGGACGATTGCAGAAGACAAGTTCAGCGCATGGACCTATTTCGCAAGGGAAAGCGGGAGCAAACTCATCTCGAACTTCACGAAAATATTCTCTGAATCAATCAATCTGGGTGGTAACGGGACGAAAGTCGGAGAGCTCATCAGCAACAACATCATCCACCAGCTATCGCTTCGAAAGCTCCGGAAACAACAGGCTGGCAGTCTGAAAGGGACTGTGTACGGGCTTTTTTTCGGAATTGTCATCACGATATTCATCAGTGTAGAGATATCAAGATTTCTCATTGACACATTCTCTGCAAATGAAGCCGGAACGGCAACGCTTGATTTTGTGCAATCAATATTTCCAAGCATATCGTCGATAAACTTTGATCTCGTGTTCACGATCGTCTCAATCATGCTCGTCTTCCACGCATTAGCCTCCTCGCTCATCATCAAGATCACTGAAGGAGGTTCAATGTATACGGCATTAACAGACTTCATCGTCTTAGTATGGATTATCGCTGTTTTGTCATTGCTCGTGCCGCAAATGGTCGGTTCAATACTTCCTGAATCAGCATCGATTGCAAATGCATCGGCGGCAAATGTGACGTCAGTAGGGATATGAATAGACAAAAATCCTTGAACCACTGAGAAAAAAACAAAATATTTAAATAGTAAGGTGTCAGCATTTATATATATTATACAATATTACTTGTAGGGTGATTTGATGTTTTCATGGAGAATTACAGCAAAAGGTGTGGAACACATAGTATTGGTGTTGATGGGATTATTTCTTGTATCAGCGATCTTGATTCCTGTCTACAGTGCGAGTATAGGAATGCCGCTTTATCTGACAGCGATCATGGAACTGTTGATTCTTATTATCGTAGCGCTATTCGGTATGCTCTATCTTTTGAGCAAGGTTTGGGAAATACAAGTCTATGGTGTGGAAGAACATTACAAGACCGGATTTTTCCGAAAGCATGACCGGGAAAAAACCAAACCGAAAAAACCGAGCAAGAAAAAATCAACAAAACGTTCAAAGAAATGATAATCGATTTCAATGAAAGGTGTGTGTGAATGAGACTGCATATTTCCAAGAAAGGTGTTATGGGCGTAGGAATGATATTCATATTCATAGCCACCGTTCTTGCATCGGCAATCGCTGCCGCAGTCCTTATCACATCAACGGAATCAATCCAAGAGAAAGCCTATTCTGTCCAGGAATCAGCAACTGAACGTCTTCTCACTGGATTCGAGATCATCTCGGTCTATGGTTCAGGAGATATGGTTAATGAGACGCTGAACGAGTTCGAGATAATCCTGCGACTGCGTTCAGGTTCGAGCCCTATCAATTTCGATAAGACAGGTTTCAGTTTCATAGCAGGCAATCTATCATTATCAGGGGAATATAACAAATCCCTCGGTAACGATAACTGTTCATACAGTAATCTGCCTGCAGAAACTGATTTCTGTGTCGATCAGCATTTCGGTACGAAACCCGATATTATGAGAGGCGGTGATATGGCTTCAGTCAGATACAAGCTTGAAGATGATCATGCGCTTGGAACAGAGACTGACTTCATCATCACGATGCAAACGCCGAAAGGACGTTCACAGGTGACTGAACTGACAGTTCCTGATATGATTCTTGCAAGCAAGGTCAAATTACGATAAGATTTCGCATGTTCGGTTTATTTTTTCATATCGTCTGGTTAAAGAGTTTACATAATGGGGGTTGAAGTGCTGTGAGTATTGTCGAAAAGCTATTGAAGAAATTTGGTTCTAACCATAAAGACAATGATTCTACGCAAGGCTCTTCAGAAACTGGTGATCGGACAGAACAAGGAACTGGAGAAGAGAAAGGATTCTCCTCACGAGAAGAACAACTATTCTCGCAACTTCTTGAAAAACTCAACGCAATCACTGTAAAAACCAATGAACGACTGGATGAATTCGAGAAGACAATCAAGCAAGCTGAAGAACGGGTCCAGGATGTCGAGCAGAAAGTCTCAAAACACGACATCTCCGGCGTTCAGGAAGAACTCGAGAAGGTCAAATCATCACTCACTCATTTCACGCTCATCTATGAGCTTATCAGCGAGAATTATAATCCTTTTATCAAACACACTGTGAATTCAATAGCACAAACCAATCCCCAGCTTGATAAGAAAATAAAAACATCGATATCGAGCACGGTCAAAGAGCATCTCTCCAACGCTTCTCCGAAGCGACTCAAGGAAATCAGAAAGAAACTTTTCCCTGGTGAGGAAGAAGAAGTCCAATCACAGCAATCAACTGAACAATCATCACTAGACATGACATCTGGGTTGTCACGAGGAACGGACGAGCAATTCGAACCACAGCCTCTCCCATCCAAAGCTCAGGCAAAAAAAGCGACAACGAGACAGAAAAAAGCAACCACTAAGAAACATGCCGTAAAAAAAGCATCTTCGAAACAATCTGTGAAAACCGCTTCGCGTACAAAACCGAAATCAAATCCGAAGAAAACGACAATTAAGAAGGCGAGCGCAAAGAAAACAAGCAAGAAGAAAACGGCAAAGAAAACAGCAAAGAAACGAACGTCAGGCAGGTCATCGAAAACAAGTAACACGACTGCTTCAACTAAATCATCCTCTTCAAAGGATTCGAACCCGAAACGAAGAGGTCCGAGACGCCCATCTAAATCATCTAGATCTTCTGCAAGTAAGCGAACGAACAAGAAAGCAAGCGCTAAGAAGTCAACAAATAATCGAACAACCAAGAAACAAGCTGCAAAGAAAACGGCCAAGAAAAAAACTGCCAAAAAGACTTCTGCACGAAAGACAACCAGCAAGAAATCAACGAAACAAAACACTGCAGCAAACAGAAAAAAAAAATCTCCTGCCAGTAAGCGACAAGGATCAGGACGATCTCAAACGAAGAAAAAATCCGCTGCCAAAAAACAAACGACCAAGAAAAAGACCGGAAAAAAGTCCGTCAAGAAATCTTCCCAGAGACAACCTGCTAAAAAACCTGTCAAGAAAAAGGTCGCCAAGAAATATACAACCCGGAAAAAAGCTGCTCAAAGAACAAGAAAACGCTAAGTTCTCACAATCGTTTTTTGGTCGCTTTTTCAGAAACAATAGCGGAATTCCCCGTCGGGTCTTCAATGATGAGTTTCAATGAAGCATCCCCTTTCATCACTTTTTCCAGCTTCCCGATGTGTTTTGCGATTCGATCACTCTGCTTTCTCGTCAGCTCGCTCTTGGCCGCAAACTGTAAAGTATCATGTAATCGCACAAGCACGCCCTCGACATTACTGATATACCCTTCTGAGACGGAACCGCTTTCCAACTCGATCATGCCGGGGATTCTCACCTTGCTTGCCGAGCTCTTGATAATCCTTATGTTCATATCATCAAGACCGTTTACCTCGATGGAATAGCTGGAGGGTTCTTTCTCCTCAAGTATCATGACGTCATTTTTCTTATACAAGCAGGAGTTGCACTTCATGACAAAAAACATCGACTTGCCAAACTCAGGAATCTCGTAAAGAAGCTGGATAGTGTCAAAACTGTTTCTTGCACAGACGGGGCATTTCTGATCCTTCAAGATGAAAGAGGGCTTGAGGAATCCTTTGGCATTTTCCATAATTTGCTTGATGAGTCAAGAAGGTATATAAACACCTGTATTTACATTGCTTTGACGAGAATCCTTTTCAATACATACTTTTTTCAATCAGAAGTACTTTTTTCAATATCATGGAATTCAATCTTAAACGACTGCTTTACATAGAGTTGGCAATCCTTCTTGTCTATTGCATAGGGATTGCGATATTCGGTCTTTTCTTGGCTCTCGGTAAATTCTATGGATTGTTTTTCTCACTATTCACTCTCTATTTCTCGATACTCGTATTTTTCGTTAACGGGTTACTGGCTATATATCATATGGTGAAAAAGAGATCGTCACTGGCGAAACTCTACATCTTTGTCGGAATTTTAACGACACTGGTTGGACTGTTCATCTCTTTCACGATCCCGAGATTTTTTCTCTGATATCTTATCACTCTATTTTACTACATGTGCTGGATACGTAGGAAGTCTGCTCTTTTCCGATACCAAAGATTTTTATGTATAACTTCTTCTCATTGATGCATATGGCGAGAGGAAGACCACGATACAGCCTTGTCCGGGAACGACTCAAGCAACTACTCTACTTGCTCGGACCGACAACTGCATATGATGCCCACAAGCATTATAGGGAATTGTTCGCGAAAACGACCCGCAGAAATATATATTACCAATTATCGAAAGGGGTTGATACAGGGGTCTTTCAGATAGATAAGGTTGAAGAGGAACAAGGAGATTACTCATGGGGCTCATCCTCGCGAAAAGTATATTACCGCCTGGCACCAAAAACCACGGTGACTATCGAGGATAGGGTAAAGGAATACACTGATAAACTGAATAACAACCGGTGAGTGTGTGAAAACTATGAAGCTGAAACGAATGCAACAATTGGCGCTCAAGAACAAACGCATATTCCTGAGGGTGGATTTCAACGTACCGCTTGATGACAAGAGAAATATCACAAGCGACTACCGTATCAGAAACGCTCTGGAAACGATTAACTATCTCTTATCAAGAAAGCCGAAGCAACTCATCATCGCATCGCATCTGGGACGACCGCACGGAAAACCCGATCGTGACCTATCAATGGCGCCTGTTGCTGAACGGCTAAAGCACTATCTCAAAAAAGAGGTCTACTTGCACAAGGACTTCGCTGAAAAAGTATCTGAAGAACACCGGATAGTGCTACTCGAGAACCTGCGCTTCGATCCCGGCGAGAAGAAAGGGAGCATCATGTTCGCACGTAAACTGGCGCTGAATGCAGATGTCTATGTCAACGACGCGTTCGGAACAGCACACCGCAAGGACGCTTCAGTATACAAGTTGCCGCAATTATTACCTCATGGTGCGGGAAACCTTATTGAACGGGAAATTCAAGAAGTCCATCTCAATCACAAGCGACCGCTTATAGCGTTGTTTGGAGCAGCAAAGATTTCGGATAAGCTGCCTGTTTTCAAGAAACTGCTCAAACAAGTGGATAAGCTCATGCTCGGCGGTGGCGTTGTATTCACGTTCATGAAAGCAGGAGGTCTTCAAGTCGGGAAATCGCTTGTAGAAGAAGAGATGGTGGAGACTGCAAGGCAACTGATGGAGCGCTACGGGGACAAGATAGTCTTTCCCGTCGATGTCATGGTGACTGGTCAGAGCAATCTCAAGAAATTCACTTCGATGACAGTGCCTGAACGCAAGAAAATGATAGATATCGTGGCGGTGGAAAAAATACCTGCACAACGAGCGGCATTCGATATAGGGCCGAAATCAGTGAAGCTATTCTCAAACATCATACGGGAATCGAAAACAGTTATCTGGAACGGGCCTCCGGGACTTTATGAAGTCAAACCGTTTGATACCAGTACTCGAAAACTGGCAAAAACATTGGCAGAAGAAGATGTAACGACAATAGTGTGTGGCGGTGACACGGCAGCAGCTCTCAGACAGACTCCTTATAAGAAAAATATGGATCATATCTCCACTGGAGGAGGAGCAAGCCTTGAACTACTAGCTGGAAACAAGCTCCCCGCGCTACAGATGCTCAAGAAATGAGTCTCGCAATCTCTATTTTTTCCATTCTCTACGAAGGCGCTGGCCGATATCGGTAATATTCGTATACGTGAGCACGCCCTTTTTCTTATCCGCCTTTGCAAGACCAAGCACTTCCTCATCTTCATCGAGGACAAGAACAAGACCTGTCGCATCAGTGCTTTGAGGCAAGATGTTCTTTTCAAACACATCACGTCCGCATACGAAAAGCCATGAGGCCTTGCTGTTCAACACAACCTTGCGATTGGTGATTGGGGCAATACGCTCAAGAAGAGCTGTTCCTGCACGAAAGATTCCGTCCTTTTCCCGACCAAGGAATAAACCCTGATTCGATGGCCTTTCACGGACTCTTGCGACCAAGTCGCGGATTCGCTCAGGCACTTCAAAATACGCTCCTTGCTCCTTGATCACCATATCAGGTTCGAAAGGGATCTGACTTGTGAATCGCTCTATAAATGAGTGCAACTTGTCATCCATGATCATCATAGGAGGAGACCAACTTTTTTATACTTTTAGATGTTTCCTGACACTATCATGACTGGAGTAGTGCGCAAGAAAAGCAAGAGACGATTGCCTGTCGCAAAAAAAAGACAGCACGAGATTGCAAAAGAACACATTTCAAGCCTGTTCAAAGAACAACGGAAACGGCTCTATAGCGATAAGAGACTTGCCCAGCGCTACACGAACCATATACGGCGCATAGGGATGAAATTTCGGCTGAAACTCCCTCGAGAAGTCAAAAGATCATATTGCAAGCATTGCAAGACGGTTTTTATTCCTGGAAAGAATTGTCGTGTCCGACTCCGCCGAAAAAAGCTTATCTACCATTGTTTCGAGTGTAAGAAGCATACTCGTCTTCCTTATTGGAAACGATCTTGATCTCTTCGCCTGTTCAGTGATCGAAAGAACGAATGTCTCTCGATCCCATATCGTGACTTCTTATGTCTTTTCTCATCCGTATTGTGAAAACATGTGATGCATTAGATTTATATTCTTTAACATATTTGACCCATACCCCAAATAATCATTTGTAAGTCACTATAGGGTAATAACATTTCGAAAAGTTTAAATATATGTAGTTACTGTACAGTTACATAGCAGAGCGGGTCTGTGTATCTTCAAAGGAAGAATGGCTGTTTCGGACTTGTTGTTGAAGACAGGTAAGGTTGATGATCAGCACCGGGGGATGCGCGCAAGAACGCTCTGATCAAAATAAACAAGACACAAGCGGGGTGAGGTCTCATGGATTTTTATGATGAAGACGAGAGTATGGATGATGCTTATGATCCAGACCTCTTTGAAGAGTTCGGAGAAGGTTTCGAAGACGATTTCGACGCAGTGAGCGAAAAATCCTACGAAGAAGCATTCGATCGCGCTAAAGCCGAAGAAGAAGGAAAATCCTGTGCGATTGACGAGAAAGGGGATGAGTACGAATATGATTCTGTTGTCGGCGGACGTGATAAGAAGCCTGTCATGAGCATCTTGAACAAAGGAAAACTCTCTAAATACGAGATGGACGACCTACTCAACTCAATCGAATGATGGTCGTTTCTCTGTCCTTTTTTCAAAGAGACGTATCTTTTTTAAATAATTCTGGATTACCTGCACAATATGGCTGGAGAACTTTCCCGGGGAGCAGAAGCGATCATCACACAAGACAAAGGCTACGTGTACAAGACACGCACACGGAAATCGTACCGCCTTGAAGAATTGGATGATAAGCTGCGCAAGAGCCGTACAAAACGAGAGCAGAAAGTAATAGCGAAGGCTAAAAAGCTCGGCATACCAGTGCCGGAACTCTACGAACATGATGACAGGACAGTCATCAAGATGAGCTATGTGGATGGACAGCGCTTACGGGATGAACTTCTTAACAATCCAGAAAACAAGCACCATCTTAAGATTGTCGGTTCCTATGTGGCTAAGTTGCACGAGCATAATATCATTCACGGCGATTTGACGACATCAAATATCATCCACACTCCTGTTGATGAACTGGTGCTTATAGATTTCGGTCTCTCCTTTTTCTCTCAGAAGATAGAAGATAAGGCAGTCGACATCCATCTGCTCAAACAAGCGCTGGAGAGCACACACTACAAGCATACCGAAGAGTTCTACAGAGAATTCCTTGATGGGTATAGGCATTACGAAGATGCTTCTGAAGTGCTTGAACGACTCAAGGAAGTTGAAGCGAGAGGACGGAACAAACACTGAAAAGACATGTTTTTTCCCGTAGTTTTTTATATGATGGTGTCTTCCGATCCACACTGATATTCATGGTCAAGACGAATCGATACTTACTTATCCTCACGTTAGCATTCTTATTCACCCTGTTACTCTCGACAGGGTCGTCAGCAGTCCATACCGATGAACCGAAAGAGATAACACTGCTTTCGATGAAGCCGCTTTCCAACGGTTCATATCAAGGCGGTACTGCAACTATGACCTTGGATGTCAGGAAAGGCAGTGGGGCTGTTTATATCCAATCATTCCCAACATCAAAAGTAGATACGCAAACTGCCACCCGGATCGCTAATGAGGTTGCTTGTGATCTGTCAGATGTCGATTGTGACAGTTATGATTTCTTCTACACGATAGAAGCAGGATCATCACTTATCGGCGGACCAAGCGCAGGAGCGGCTACTGCTCTGCTCACGCTTTCAGCACTTGAAGAGATGCCGCTTGACCAGAATATTGCAATGACCGGAGCCATCTCATCAGGAGGGGTGGTAACACCTGTTGCAGGAATCATTGAGAAGGCGAAAGCTGCTGAAAAGGCCGGTATAGAAACGGTTTATATTCCACAATTATCAATCATGCAACCACTCATTTCAGAAATTTCTCCACCTGCTTTGAATGCAAGTATTCCTGGAAATGCTACAAACGCATCGATTTCCGGAAATGAAACTATCAACACGACAATCCATAACAAGACTTCAAAGGATGTGCGAGAAGAACTGGACGGGATCGATGTTGAAGTCGTTCCTGTCTTAAGAATTGAAGAGGCAATAGAACACGCTACTGACGGGCGTTATGAACATAAGATGCAGGCGCCTATAGACCCACCTGAAACATATCGGGAGCGTATGGAGGAAACAGCATCCAGTCTCTGCGCGAGGGCTGAAAAGCTCATGGGAGAAGTACCGCAAAGCCGTCAGAACACAACCCTGTACACACACGCACATAACTTCTACAACAATTCCCAAAAGGCAGCTGCTGATAGTGAATACTATTCACAAGCATCATATTGCTATACGACCAACCTGCGATTAAGAGAGCTTTCCTTGCAGAATGCCTCGCAAGAGCTCCTTCAGGAGAACTACGATCGTCTAATCCAAGCTCGTTCAGACTTTGAAACACAGATCGATAATCAGACGCTTGAGACATTTTCAGATCTTGAAACATATGTTATCGTCAAGGAAAGGCTTCTGGAAACAAAAAATTATCTTGATCGCATCAACCGATCAAACATATCCTCCTCTCTGCTCGCTTATTCAATCGAAAGGTATTACAGCGGTGTTGCCTGGAGCGGTTTTTTCGGTATGCAGGGTGAGAAACTGCAGCTTGATGATCGCTCGATGCAAGTGGCTGCAGTCAAAGAGCTCCATAATGTGGAAACGAGGATGAACTATCTCCGCACATTCATACCTGAGCCGCTGCTCCAGGATGTGGCTAATGAGCTGGAACAGGCGTATGACTATATGGGACAGAAAGAGTATGCGCTGACACTATTCAAAGCCTCAAAAGCAAAAGCTCAAGCAGACCTGTTCATGTCCACGATAAGTCTCAAGAAAGGCCTGGAAAGCACAGTGCTTGAAGTGAAAGTGAATCGGACAAGCGAGCTCATAAGCGAGCAGCAGGAGAAAGGACTGTTCCCGATACTGGGATACAGCTATATGGAATACTCCAAACGACTCGTTGATGAAGATCCAGTGTCAGCACTGCTTTTTGCAGAATACGCACTGCAACTCAGCGATCTGGCAAGGTATTTCCCACAGGATGATTCAAGAATCCTCTGGAAAGTGTCTGAAGAATATCTCGTCAGTTTCATCAGCGGTTTTATAACAGCAATCCTTTTCATGTACCTGTCAAGTCTTATCGCCTCACGAAAGAGAACGAGGCGTACAAGAAGATCAAGTTCTAAGAAAAAGACCGGAAAAAAACCTGTACGAAAGAACTAATCTGGGATAGGAGCTTTTTTTCTTTATAATCCGCTAAAAGCATTGAAGAATCCTGATTTTAAAAAAACCCTGAGAAGACCACACCGAAGTGCGGTCCTCCCGGGAAAAAGAGGTGAGTGCTCATGATAGTAAAGAATACTTTCCAAGCACCCCTATACCCACTACTCTAAAGAAGTGACTCACTACTATATAAATATTTCTTTACTGTATTCATTATATAGTGGTTTCTTTTTAAAATGCTCTTTGGATAGCGATACTCATAAAAAATACGCCCCATTAACAAATCGTATGCCGGAGAATGCTAACTATCAGTCGGATGTTACAGGACAGGGTTATTCCAGAGAACAATTCTTGAAAATGGCAGAGAAACGCCTGAAAAAACATTTGCGCCAGACAGGAGAGTTGGACGTGAAAACAGCATATCGTCTCGAGGCAGAAGCGGAGGGTGATGCGAAGCTGCTTGAGACACTCTTGGCAAGAATCTTCGATGGAAGAATAGATGTCTCCAGGAAAACAGCTGCAAAAGATGGACGGGACATTCTCTATGCAAGGCCGCTTGAAACGCATGTGACAAAAAATCTCGGCTACTTTCTCGAAAATGGAGCTGTTGATGTTCTCAAGAAACAAGATATCAATCCTCTCCGTATTTTCACAGTCCACGAATGCAAGGTGTTAGCTGACATACTGGGGATTGAAGAACCAGTCTCCCCACTATCGAACAGGATAATCGAAGAGATGCATGAAAACTACTCGCAAACCAAACCAAGCCTTCTCAAAAGCATTGACGAGCTCAAGAAACAACTCAAGCAGGCGAAAGATTTCCGGCAATAGAGTCGCAGAGCTTAAAATACCGGTCAGAGAACAACTCATAGTATGAAAAGCTGCTGGAAACGGACGATACTCTATGCAAGCCTGATACTCGGATACTTATTCTTTCTCTTCTTGACTACAGGAACTTTCTCCACACAGGCTCACGAGACGAGTTTTGTCGATAACGGCTCTACACATTTTTTCAGCTGCTCGGACCACGACTGCGCGTATCTGCTCAACACGCTACTCAACAATTCAAGAGAAGCGAGATGTGCCTTCTATGATATTGACACGAGTATTATAACATTACCTGCACATGCTAAAACACTCATCTATGACGAGAACTTCAACACCGCATCAGGATCTGGGAGTGAACCAGTTGGAAGCAACGGGCTCATGCACCACAAATTCTGCATCTTCGATAACAGAACAGTCCTTACAGGAACGTGGAATCCTACCTACAGGGGAACATACGTCAATGATAATGCCATCATACTACTGCAATCAGATGTCATAGCGAAACTCTACAATCGTGAATATACACGATTGGAACAAAGAACTGGTGAACAGAAAGGAACGAATATCCATGCCAAAGAGACCTACAGGATAAACCTATCCGGAAGACAAATCAATTTATGTTTCAGCCCAGTACAGGATTGTGAAAGGATGCTCATAACACAACTTGAAAACTCTCAAAACACGATACGCATACTTGCTTTCATGTTCACAAGCGACGCAGTCGGTGAAGCCCTTGAACGATTGTCATCGAATATAAAAATACAAGGAGTGTTTGAAGCGACCGGAGTATCACGCTATAGCGAATTCGATACACTCGTGAAAGCAGGAGCTGACATCATCAGAGACGGGAATCCCGGCTTCATGCATGAGAAGATGATGATTATCGATAATAAGACAATACTAATAGGCTCTTATAACCCGACCAAGAATGCAAGGAAACGAAATGATGAGAACCTGCTGGCTATCACCGATCAAACGGTCGCGAGGGATGCTCTGAAAGAATATGACCGGATAGTGCTGGAAGCGCGTGCGAATCAGTGAAACACATCGACACTTTTAAATGAATCTGCCTGCGCCATTGTCGCGTGCACGAATTCCGGACGGAGCCAGCCACTACATAACAATAAGCTTTAAATACTATTTATTGCTTGTTACCCAGTGTGCAGTGGTTGAGAGCTTTCTGCATGGAGAGAGGGAAGAATAACAGGGGTGTAAGCTGCCTTGCCCGGATTCTCAAGCATCTGACAAGGTGGCTTTTTCCTTCTCCGATCAATACTGATCACAACTATAGTGGAGGAAGAAAACATGGCAATCTTGAACTTTGGATTCACAAAGATCAATGTGGAAAAACACAAAAAACCGACTAATCAAGTAAACATCCAATCAGGTCTTAACATCAAGGATGTCAAGGAATCAGATGTAGTGAAAGGAACCAAACAAAGAGCATTCTCTATCATATTCTCATTTGAGACAAAGTACGAACCGGACGTGGGTAATATCGATCTTGAGGGAGAACTGCTTTATCTCGCTGATGAAGAGACTGCTACTGATATCGAGAACACCTGGAAAGAAAAGAAATCATTACCTAAAGATATCGCGCTAAAGATTTTCAACAAGATTCTGCACCATTGCAATGTGGAAGCACTAATCCTGAGCAAGGAGATCAACCTTCCGCCACCAATTCAGATGCCTAAGATCAAGGACCAGCAAGGTGGTCAGGATAAAGGCGAGCAGGAGAAAAAGACCGCTCAAAAACATGGCGCTGATAAGAATACTGCTAAAAAGCAAGGTGCTGACAAGCAGGAAGCCGATAAGAAATAATCCTCTTTTGTTTTTCACTTTCTTTATTTTACCAGAAATTTCTCTCGTGTTTCCGCGTTCCATAACTTATAAGAATGAGAACAACTTTTTACAATAAGCGTTTTCCAACATATGGGAAAACCATGCATGTATCGAACCCACTGGTGTAATCACTATGACAGAAGACCAGAAAATCCATCTAAAAGTCGTTGAAGCAATACAAGAAGATGTCAACAAAGGCATTGTCAGGCTTGATAGCTCATATATGAGGAAGATCAAGGTCAAACCAGGAGATTTCGTCTCCATCACAGGAGAAAGAGCTACTGTGGCAGTGGTAGAACGATCGCTGCCGGGAGATATCGGACTGAATATCATCCGGATGGATGGTCTTGTCAGGCGAAACGCAAAAACCAGTATCGGCGAATATGTCACTGTAGAGCAAGCAGATGTCAAGCCTGCAAATAAGGTGACGATAGCCCCGGCAAGGGAAGGGATCAAGATAAAGGTTGATAACCCTGTCTTCTTCAACAGGGCACTGCTCTCGAGAGCGATGCAAAAGGGTGATCTCATATCTCTTGGAGGAAGCTTCTCACGCTTCGGGCTTGGTGATATCAAGTTCATCACAGTGGAGACCGATCCAAAAAAAGTTCCTGTCGTCGTTACAGAAGATACACAAGTCGAATGCCTCAGTGAAGCGGTCGAACTCAAGGAAGAACCGGATGTTCCGGAAGTGTCCTACGAAGATATCGGCGGACTTGGTGAAGAAGTCAAGAAAGTCAGGGAGATGGTTGAGCTGCCACTGAAGCACCCGGAACTTTTCGAACGACTCGGTATCGAACCACCAAAAGGAGTGCTCCTGCACGGGCCACCTGGAACGGGTAAAACGCTCCTTGCAAAAGCTGTAGCCAACGAGACAAATAGTAACTTCTATGTTATCAACGGTCCTGAAATCATGAGCAAGTTCTACGGCCAGTCCGAAGAGAATCTGCGAAAGATTTTCGAGGAAGCGGAAGAGAACGCGCCATCAATCATCTTCATTGATGAGATCGATGCAATCGCACCGAAACGTGAAGAATCCAAAGGCGAGGTAGAACGACGGGTAGTCGCACAGCTTCTCGCTATCATGGATGGTCTGAACACAAGAGGAAAAGTCGTTGTCATGGCAGCGACGAACATCGTCAATTCCATTGACCAAGCACTACGACGACCAGGACGATTCGATAGGGAGATAGAGATAGGTGTCCCGTCGGTAGAAGGCAGGCACAATGTTCTCAAAATCCATACGCGAAACATGCCCTTGTCAAAAGATGTCAACCTGGAAGAACTATCAAGAATAACACACGGTTTCGTCGGTGCGGACCTGGCAGCACTATCTAAAGAGGCGGCGATGGTAGTCCTCCGACGATTACTGCCTGATCTCAAGCTCAGCGAGGAAGATTCCATCCCTCAAGAAGTGCTTGACAAAGTAGAGATCAGGAAAGCGGACTTCTACGAAGCGCTCAAGTCAGTACGACCGAGCGCGATGAGAGAAGTGCTCGTCCAGACTCCTAATGTCAAATACGACGATATAGGAGGCTTGAAAGAAGTCAAGCAGGAACTCATCGAAGCGGTCGAATGGCCGCTCAAGCACAAGAAACAATTCCAAAAGCTCGGGGTGAAACCGCCTAAAGGGGTTCTTCTTTATGGACCTCCGGGAACAGGTAAGACACTGCTTGCGAAAGCTGTTGCAAAGGAGAGTGAAGCCAATTTCATAGCAGTCAAAGGGCCCGAGCTCCTTTCCAAGTGGGTGAATGAGACGCCGCAGCTTGTAAAGAAACTTTTCGAGAAAGCACGACAGGTAGCACCATCAATCATCTTCATTGATGAGATCGATGCTATTACCGCTAATCGTAGCTCTTCTGAAGGAGGTTCAGGCACTGACAGCGGCATGAACGCTGTCAACCAGCTTCTCACGGAACTTGATGGTCTACAGGAGCTTAACGATGTCGTCGTCATCGCAGCGACTAACCGGCCGGATGTCATGGATACGGCACTCCTTCGACCAGGACGATTCGATCGTATCATACTCGTCGGTGTTCCTGACAAGAAGGCTCGGGAAGCGGTCTTCAATGTCCATCTCAAGAACATGAAACTCGCTGAAGACGTTGATGTCGACGATCTCGTTGATCGTACGGAAGGATATGTCGGAGCTGACATCGAAGCGATTTGCCGTGAAGCGGTCATGATCGAGATGAGAAAAGACGTTGAGGCAGAGACGATCACGAAAGACTCCTTTGACAAGGCACTCGAGAAGGTCAGGCCAAGCGCTACGAAGGATATCCAGGATGCTTATGAAGAGCTTCAGGACCAGTTCTCAAGCGCAAAAGGAAAACAGATGAAAGCCCAGAAACCAAGCTATTACGGCTGATTTTTTATTTTTTATTTGTTCATGAGATGATCGATGGTTTCAATAACTTCCTGTTCTTTTGTTTTTTCACGGTTTATATCTAGCTTTTGATGGTCATTTTTCCCGTAGCTCCGCACTATATTCATGATTCTATCTTTAACTTCATAATCAGGAACGGTCTCAAAATCTTCAGAAATCCAAGATAGGGTTGTTGTTTCCGTGTACATATTTTCAATTGATGGTTTCTGTTCTTCTCCTATTATCAAAGAAGGTTCTTCCAGTCCATAAACTATCTTCTTTTCGGAAGTATAATCAAATTCAGATTCTGGCTTGAATACCACGGGTTTTTTCATCAGGCAGTACGGTTCTTCAGATGTCAGTATAAAATGTTCGTCTGGTATGTTTCTGATCCGATCATACATATGTTCTAATCTACGTTCGATATCAAGAAATTCTTTTTCTTCAGGTATTGTCAATGCATATCCTGCTCGTCCAGCATCATCGAACAAAGTTTCAGCGAGCCTTACGAAATACGTGGCCTTCCATTCATCAACTGTCTTGATCTCCTTTTCAGCTTCCCGGCCGATAAGCGCGGAATGAAAGTATATTCTCGCAAACCGTTCATAATCATAAATTGATACTTGAAGATGACTATTGGTTTTGTCATCGACTTCTTCTGTAATGCCTTCAATCGCTTTGTCCACTATTTTATTATATTGTTTGTATTTCTTATTTATTGTTCTGAGATTTCGTTTATGTTCTTTGATATTTGCTTGTTCTTGTTTTTTGGAAACGATGGGAAAATAATTTTCCTTCAATGCACTCTTAGAACTTCTCTTTTGTTCAATTTCCCTTTGGTACAGAGTATTATGTGCATCTGTTAATCTTTCCTTAAGAGAGTCTCTAGCTTCTGACAACGAATTTGCGTTGAATTCATTGAAAAAAACCATTACTTAATATCATGAAATCATAAGCAACGCTGTAGATGGGAATCTGTAATGAAAGTTCGAAAATCTGTTCTATATATAACTTTGAATAATCTAAGAAGAACGGGTTTTCTTCCTTGGTTCGTAGTGGCATTTTTCGTTATTGTTCTGGTTATACTTTTTATTATTTTGATTATGGATCGTAGAAAAATTTATTAATTAATAAGTATTTGATATTAGTAAATAATTTTTTTCGTGGTGAATGATGGACTACTCAAAACCCTCGCCAAACTTGAATACGATATTGATGGTTGAACATACTCTCAAAGAAATGGATGAATCGGTCATTTCAGTGGCTAAGCTGAAAAAGAAGTTGCCAAAACAAGTCAATCATCAGATTCTGATGGCGGTTCTAGACTATCTGGAAGAAAGCAATAAGATTCACATAGGAACAAAAGGAATTTCATGGATACATTCCTCGCCAGAAGCACTACATCAGATGCTGCTTCGAAGTACTTCGTGGAATGATCTGGTCAAAGAGTGATTGGTGTCTCATGTCTTTATCTGCACTCGAAAGATTTCCGGAGAAACCAGAATAATTGTTTTTAATAATTTATAATCTCGCTTCTTTATGGTCAAAAAGAATGTATATGTTGAGTTTGAACCTCGTGCGAAGAAAGTGTATCTTGAATTGTGTAACATCAAATAAGAAACAAAATAAGATTCTGTACAAAGCCATAAATGAAAAGATACGATTTATCCAACAAGATGTGCATTATGGCGAACCTATCTCGAAGAAACTGATTCCTCATCCAAAAAATATTTCTAATCTGTTCTGGGTGAAACTACCGTTCGGCTGGAGAATGCTCTATACATTGAAAGGTAACGAAGTAGAAATCATTGCATTTGTCATTGATGTTCTCGACCATAAAGAATACGAGCGTCTGTTCGGTTATTGAATGCCTAATATTTATAAATGAGTCCGTATTTGTCTCTATCCATATGACTACTTACAATTCCGTCAAGGGAAGAAGTTAAACAGTCACTCTCGTTCTTATCAGCTGTAGGTATAACGTTTTCACACGGTATTTTTTTTCTCATATTCGGTTTCGCATCAATCTCACACGATAACAAGAAGGTATATTTCACGATGGCATATGTAAAGGATTTCAACTGGACGCAAGGCATGACGGTCAAGGACCTCGTCGATAACTACAACACTATAGGATTCCAATCCGTCGAGCTCAAGAAAGCAAGCGATGTTTTTGTCAAGATGAAAAAGACAAATGCAAAAACTTATTTGACGTTCACCTCGAACATGGTAACCTCGGGACTTCGAGGGTTTTTCGCACAACTCATCAAGCTCGGCATGGCAGACGTGCTGGTCACGACAGCAGGGGGTATTGAAGAGGATATCATGAAAGCGAAAGGGAATCGTTTCAGGATCGGAACGTTCTCGCAAGATGATGTCGAACTCCACGAGCAAGGCGTCAACAGGGTCGGAAATCTCATGATCGAGAACGAAAGCTACATGCACTTCGAGGATACTATCAAGCCGATGCTCAAGAAACTTTATGAAAAGCAGAAGCGATGGACGGTCTCAGAACTGCTCAAGGAGATCGGACTGCAACTCGATGACGAGAATTCAATACTCTGCCAGGCAGCAAGAAACGACACCCCTATTTTCTGCCCGGCGATTACAGACGGTGGCATAGGATTCCACTTGTATCTCTTCCAACAGGATCACAAGGATTTCATTGTCGATACGGTCAAGGACTTCGGGAACATACTGTTCACCTCCACATACGATGAAGAAAAGGCGGTCATCGCACTCGGCGGCAGCATCTCAAAACACCATGCGATCCTTGCAACACTGCTCAACGGCGGAGCGAGCTATGCGGTGTACCTGACAACAGCACAGCGAACAAGCGGCTCGATGAGCGGAGCGACAACCAATGAGGCAAAGTCATGGGGGAAAGTCAAGGACGAGAGTGATGTCGCCACAGTCATCGGCGATGTCACGATCACATTCCCCATAGCGATGATCAACGCCCTTGAGGAGCTTGCAGCAGACGGTATTATTGAACCAGTACAGGCAAACACGGGTGAGTGAACATGGAACGCGCGCACTTCACACTTTCAAAAAGCGTCATCCTCGACCAATACGATCACGTCGAGAAGATAAGCGACGTGGTCTCTTACAGCTCGAAAACAAATCCTAACGTCACGCCGATACTTGAAGAAAATACGGGGTGTTTCTTTAGCCTTCATCTGACAAACGAACTCGAGAATGTCAAAGACATGTCACGAGTCCTCTTTCTCGCGCAAGGATTGGATGAACACCTGCTTGGCGAACTGTTCAACAAGGGGATACGAAACATTGCTATAGACAACGAGTACGATCTCAAGCAATTCAAAAAGTATCTGGATACTCACGATGCGCATGTCGAGCGGCTGTTCCTGCGCATGAAACTCAAAGAACGATCACTGCGCACAGAGAAATACTTCGTTTTCGGTATGGAATCGACACGGGTCAACGAGGAGATCAGAGAACTCTGGGCGACAGAAAAGATCGCATCACTTGGAGTGCACGTCCATCGGAAGACGCAAAATATCGCTGAATGGAATCTCAAAGAAGACTTATATGAGTATCTGGATGAAGATGTCCTCGAGATACTGGATGTCATCAACATCGGCGGAGGACTGCCCGCACTCTATGCGAACACGAACCAAAAAGTCTTCAAGGGAATATTCAGGCGGATCAAGGAATTCAAAGATCTACTGAGTGAGAAGAATATCAAGCTTATGGTAGAACCCGGACGCTACATCGCAGCACCGGCAGGAAAACTCCGCACGAGAATCATGGCGAAGTATGAGAACAACATCATCCTCAACGCCTCGGTGTACAACAGCGACATGGACGCGCTCATCGTACCGGTGAAACTACTGGTCGAAGGAGAGCTTGAGAACGGAAAGGGAGAATCTTATGTGCTCAAGGGAAAGACACCGTGCTCGATGGATCTCTTCAGATACAAAGTATTTCTCGATAACCCTGAGATTGGCGATGAGATCGTATTCCTGAACGCAGGCGCGTATAATTTCACGACGGATTTCTGCAACCTAGAAACGATCGAGACGAAGGTGGTGGAATAACGATGGTCAAGATACTCTCGATACCCTTTGACGCGGCAGGGCTCGGCCACGGGCAAGGAGCACGGCACGCGCCGGAAACCATCAGGAAACGACTCGACGAACTCTATGCCACAGAAAATGGACACGAACCTGTTTTCGAGCACGAGGATGTCAGTGTCGATAACAGCAACGTGACAGACAGCCACGAAGCGATAGAACGACATGTTGCAGGTGTTGAGAACAAGGCGATCCTTCTCGGAGGAGATCATTCGATCAGCTATCCGGCAATCAAAGGGTTTGCACGGAACAACAAGGATTTCAAGCTTATCGTGTTTGATGCACATCCTGACACGGTCAATGATTTCAAGCCACCGACTCAAGAGGATTACCTGAGAGTGCTCGTGGAAAAAGGCATCGTCAAGCCCGAACACATCATGCTCATCGGCATCCGCAATTGGGATCGGGTAGAAAAAGATTATCTTGACAAGAATGGAATACGGTATTTCACGTGCAAAGAGATGTTTGAGAAAGGAATCAAAGCAGTCGCCGAAGAGATCACGCGGTTTGCAGATAGAACGACATATATCTCCTTCGATATCGATGTCGTCGATCCGGTGGAAGCGATAGGAACCGGTTATCTTGAACATGGCGGTCTTAGTTCGAGAGAAGCGATACACCTCGTGCAGATGATAGTGGCAACAGGGCATGTGGGCATGGCTGATGTCGTAGAAGTGAATCCTGAAAAAGATGTCAAGGAGATGACCTCGGCGCTCGCTGCAAAAATTGTCATGGAACTCAGCGAGATGTAAATAGCAGCGGTGGAATCATTTCTTATACGAGCTGAGTATGCTGAATAATTCCCTGTAAAGCTCGTTTATCTGACGCGTGTTCTTTGCACCTTCTGCTCTGAACGGAAAGAGTGGTATGTTCGTCTGCTTTTCCAATCGTTTCTTGTGGTCCATCAACGGATCCTGGTAAATGCCATCGGTTCTGATTCTTGGTTGTGTTCCATGTTTCCGCTTGTTATACTGGCCGATTGACAAGACAAGATCGCTCTCTGTTTCTTGGTCATTTCCCTGTAGCATCTTCAGCGTCGGCATGTGTTGGTGGACGTATTTCTTGTTCGCTTCATTGATGATGTCTTCTGATGATTTATACTCATCACCAGCCACAAGACTCAACAGCATGAAATCAAGTTTTTTGTCATTGTCAGAATTCTGTCTCAAATACATATTATGAACGATCGGCTTGAGGTTCAAAGGATTATGTTGCCGAATCGTTTCAACAGCTTCATCATGTATCATCACCAATTCAGAAGCGGCCTCGCGTGGATGATAATGCTTCGGGTTTGTAATGTTGAGAATGGGAATGTTATTCGTTGCAGTGAGATACGTTCCCAGTTTGTCGTGCATCTCCACTTCTTTGAAATATGATGTGGTATTCGCGTTGTTGATGTTTATACCTATCTGGAAATTATTACCTTTTTCCATGCTCTTCATTTCATCAGCTACTTCTTTGAAATCAAGAACGTCCAACAGGTTGATGTACGTGTTCTGGAGAATGATCTTTTGCTCTAAGTCAGCCTCGTCCAAGCCATGTTCTTGCTTCATGGATTCTTTATCAAAGCCGTGTGCGGCTAACATTTGCCATCCGACAGGGTCAATATCATCAAATACCATTATCCTTCAACTTCAAGTATATCATAATAATATAAAAAGTTTCTATTTGTAACTATTGTTAAGTAATTAAAATATGTTGTTTTGAAAACAATTATAAATAAGAAGATGTCGGGTGTATGATAGGTTGGTATGGCACTCAAGAAATACATGAAAAAGCACAAGAAAGGATTCAGCATCGCAGCAGTCGCTTCAGGTGTAATAGCTGGCGCGGCAGCAGCGCTCTTCATCAAGAAACAATACGACCAGCATCTTGAAAATACAAAAACGACAGCAGTAAAGTCAAAAAGTGCTGGAAAACAAGCGAAAAAACAAATCAAAACGATTTCTGACACAAAAAAGACTTCATCACCGACGAAACGCAAGACTTCACCGGGAAAGACATCAAAAAAAACAGCGAAGAAAGCGGCAAAGAAGGCAAACACGAAGAAAGCGACGAGAAAGGCTGCGAAAAAGCCGAAGACGAAAAAGACGACTTCTGCAAAGAAAAGCGCGAGCCGAAAACGCAAGCGATAACGATTTTTAAATGCCTTCGCGATACTTTTATAATGGATGAGCAGTTATAGCTTTTCTATCATGGCATCACTCTCAGACATTCCGGATAACTCAAGAGTACACATCACGACACGACACACAAGTTACGAGGGGATACTCCTCCCATCAGAAAGCGACTTCGTCGTTCTCAAGCTCGATTCAGGATACAATATAGGCATCGATCCGAAACACATCACTCAAGCGAAGCTCGTAGAGAAACAACCAGCATCGGATATGCCGGAAGCGACCTCGAAAGAACAGGATGAGTCCCTGCCAGAACTATCGATACTGCACACAGGCGGAACGATCGCCTCGAAAGTCGATTACGAGACAGGAGGTGTCATAGCGCGATTCAGCCCTGAAGAAATCCTCGAACTCTTCCCTGAACTGGCAGATATCGCCCGGATCGACAGCAAGCTTCTCGGAAACATGCATTCGGATGACTTCAACTTCTCACACTTCAACACGATAGCATCAGAAATACACAGACAGGCAAAGGAAGGACAGAAACGATTCATCGTCACATCAGGAACGGATTTTCTCCATTACTTGAGTGCGGCACTCTCGTTCATGCTCAAGGATCTGCCGGTGGGAGTGCTCGTCGTAGGATCACAACGATCGAGCGACAGGGGATCGAGTGACGCAGCCATGAACCTCATCTGCGCAGCGCAATTCCTCGCAACGGCAGAATTCCACGGCGTCGGCGTGTGCATGCACGAATCAACAGAAGATAACAACTGCCTCATACTACCGGGAACGAACACCCGAAAGATGCACAGCTCCAGACGGGACGCGTTCAAACCCATCAACACGACAGCATACGCCAGGGTCGATTATGATAACAAGACGGTCAAGCTCCTGAGAGAACTACCTGAAAAACGATCATCAAGCATGCCAGGAAAAATAGAATTCATCGGTAAACCCGGAAATGAGGACAAGCTCAAAATAGGAATGATACATTCACGACCGCACATGCACGCTGAAGAATTCGATATCTACAACGACTATGATGCATTAGTGCTCGTCGGCTCCGGACTCGGCCACTTTCCAGTCTCGAAAACAGAAGGGACAGGGCCTGACAACACGAAAATCTATGAGAAGATCAAAGAACTCGCGAAAAAGATACCGGTCGTGATGAGTACGCAAACAATCTACGGGCGAGTACATCTTAATGTCTACAGTCCGGCGAGAAAAATAAAGGAAGCTGGAGTGAAAGGACATCTCTCAACGATGACGCCTGAAACAGCTTACATCAAGATCGCATGGCTGGCAAGCAACAAGACCAAAGAGCAAGCAGAGGAACTCTTCATGACAAAAATGATCGGAGAACTTGACAGCATACCTGAAGAGGCATTTCTCAACACACGATAATCAACTACAGAGTGATATTAAATGACAGCAAAGACACCGCAACTCAAGACGACAATCACTGAAGATGATATCAAAGAACTCAAATTCACCTGCGGACTCGAAATCCATCAACAGCTCGAAGGACGGAAACTATTCTGCCACTGCCCGACAACAATCAGGGATGATCAGCCTGATTTTGAAGTGAAACGACTTTTGCGAGCAAGTGCCGGAGAATCAGGGCGAGTGGACAAGGCGGCAGCTGCAGAGACGAGGAAGAAGAAGCACTATATCTATCAAGGGTACAATGATACGACATGCCTTGTCGAACTTGATGAAGAGCCGCCGCACGAAGTGAGCGAGAAAGCGCTTGGCTCAGCACTCTCACTCTCCAAACTTTTTTCCATGAACATAGCGGATCAGGTCCGCTTCATGAGAAAAACTGTTGTTGACGGATCGAACACGTCAGGATTCCAACGAACAGCAATGGTTTCAGCGAACGGAAAACTCAAGACAGCCAATGATAACGAGATCGGTGTGGAAACGATCTGTCTGGAAGAGGATTCAGCGAAAGCAATCACGGCAACAGAAGAGTCAAAAACATACAACCTCTCACGACTCGGAATACCGCTTATAGAAATCGCAACAGCACCTGACATCCACCACCCTGACATTGTCAAAGAAGTGGCAGAACACATAGGAATGGCATTGCGAAGCCTCGATACTGTCAAACGAGGACTCGGAACGATCAGACAAGACGTCAATATCTCCATCGAGAAAGGAGTGCGAGTCGAGATCAAGGGAGCACAGGATCTCAAGATGCTACCGACATTGGCACGAAATGAGATGCTACGGCAACACAACATGCTCCTGATCTTCAAGGAACTGGAAAACAGGAAGGCGAACGCCAATAATCCGATCATTGACATCACCGACACGGTCAAGAATTCATCCTCAAAAGTCGTACAGAGCGCTCTCAAGAAGGAAAACGGTGCAATACTGGCCGTGAAACTTGAAGGATATAAGGGAGTCACGGGACTTGAAGTCCAATCAGGACGACGATACGGTTCAGAACTCTCAGATCATGCTAAAGTCATGGGTGTGAAAGGACTATTCCATGCAGACGAGTTGCCGAACTACGGCATCACAGAAGACGAAAAACAAGCGATTTTCAAGGCGCTTGATGCAAATCCGGAAACGGACAACTTCCTGCTCATCGCAGCAGAGAAAAAAACCGCGAGACGAGCGATGGAAGCAGCCAAAGAAGCTGCCAAGACACTAAAACTCGAAAGATGCGTGAGACAAGCACGACCTGACGGGACAACACAATACTTGAGGCCAATGCCAGGAGCAGCGCGGATGTATCCGGAAACAGATGTAGAGCCGATCATGATCGATAAAGATACAATCGAAGTACCTGAATTGCTCTCGGAAAAAGTGAAGCGCCTACAGGATAAGTTCAATCTCTCTGAAGAGATGACGAAGCGACTTCTTAAGGATGGCATTGACATCGAGAGACTCACAGAAACCTATCCGAACGTGAAACCGTCTATTATCATCGATCTCTACTATTCACTGCCGGCACAGCTCAAGAAGAAAGAAGGGCTCGATATCGACATGAGCCAGCATGACAAGGATATCCTCACGAGACTCAATGATAATCTCATCGCGAAAGAATCACTACCGGAAATACTCAAGCTGCTTGCCAAAGGAAAAAAAGTTGATTATACCGAATTCAAGCCGATGACACTCAAAGACATCAAAGATGATGTGAAAAGAATTGTCGAGGAGATGGACGGTGCTCCGACGGGAGCGATCATCGGAAAGATCATGGGCAAATACAAAGGGAAAGTCGATGGTAAAGAACTAAGCGAGTACGTCAAGAGCCTGCTTGACTGAAACACTTACCAATAAGCTTTTTAAAACATGTTGGTTTCTCCTACTTCCATTTATGGACCCGTGGCCTAATCTGGATAGGGCAGCAGCCTCCTAAATCAGTGGTCAGAATTCGGCTTTACAGCTGTACGGCAGGTGACTGTGTTCAGCTCGGCCGAGCCCTGCTCCCCTGTATTGGCGAGAGCTGAAGCTTGGGGGTTCGAAACCAACTGGTTACGCTCAGTTGACACGCATTGTGCGTTTCCCGTGAAAAAACGGTCAACAGCACGAAAAAATGTCTGC
>JBKGYN010000005.1:0-51118 GCA_046546105.1 Candidatus Woesearchaeota archaeon
GGCATCATTCACTTCGATCATGACATCATTTTCTGCATAGTTTGGGTACGAAGTAGCCGAACTAAAAAAAGCGAATGCAACTAGAATTTCATCTTCTTGGAACCCATCTTCTGCATGAGCTTTTGCATATCCTTTTCCGATCCTGATGATCCTTTCATCATCTTCATCATCTTCTTGGATTGCTTGTACTGTTTCGTGAGAAGCCGCAAGTCCTTGATATCCTTGCCAGCACCTTGTGCGATCCGATCGAGCCGCGATCCCTTGATCAGATCCGGATTCTCCAGCTCTTCTCTGGTCATGGAGTCCATGAGGATCTTCCAATCCTCCATCTTCTCCTCCTGTCCTTGGAGCGCTTCTTTCGGGATGTTCATATTATTGAAACCAGGGATCATGTCCATGAGTTTTGTCATCGAGCCCATCTTTTTCATCGATTTCATCTGCTGGTAGAGGTCGATCAGGTTGAACTCTCCCTTGAGGAATTTCCGGCCCATATCCTTGGCCTCATCCTCATCGACTGCCACTTGTGCTTTTTCAAGCAGTGATTCGAGGTCTCCCATGCCAAGGAGTCGTCCGACAAAGCCTTCGGGCTTGAACTCTTCAAAGGCATCGAGTTTCTCCCCGACGCCGATGAATCGGATCGGTGTTCCGGTCACCGCGCAGGCTGCCAGTGCGCCTCCTCCTCGCGCCGTACCATCGAGTTTCGTGAGGATGACCCCCGTCACTTGGCAGCTCTCGTGAAACGCCCGCGCTTGCTTCTCTGCGCTCTGTCCGATGTCCGCGTTGATGACCAGGAAGGTCTGATCCGCATCCACCGCCTCGTTGATGCCGTTGAGCTCTTCGATGAGCTCGTCATTCAGAGCATCGCGTCCCGCCGTATCGACGATGACCAGGTCGTAAGGATCGAGCTGTTCCTCGAAATGAGTATAGATTTTTTCCGGATTGCCGAGTTCCGGATCGCCATAGACATCAACCTTGATGGACTCGCCCAACTGCTTGAGCTGGTCATACGCTGCCGGTCTCCACGTGTCGATGGAAAGCAGCGCCACCTTCTTGCCGCGCTTCTTGTAATAGTTGGCGAGCTTTCCGGCCGTGGTTGTCTTACCGTTTCCGAAGAGTCCCACGAGCATGAGCGTGTAAGGCTTCTCACGCTCCTTCCGTGGCGGTATCTCGAGTTTCTCCATGCCCCTGCCGACGAGGTTTGCCAACTCTTCATAGACGATGTTGATGAGAAATTCTTTTTTGGAAAGCGTTCCTGGCACGTCCTCATTGAGTGCCCGTTCCTTGATCTTCTTGCCCAGTGAGAAGACGAGCTTGACATTCACATCCGATTGGATGAGCGTGCGCTGGATGTCTCGCACCAGCTCGTTGATGAGCTTCTCATCTACAAAGAGTGATTTCGAGACTTTCTGCAGGCTGTTTCTGAGTCCTTCACCAAGGCGATCGAGAACCATGATAGGGGGTGTAAACCGATGAATGTTTATAAAGCTAATCCCTTAGAAATGATGCCTGACT
Organism: Candidatus Woesearchaeota archaeon; assembly: GCA_046546105.1. Lineage (GTDB taxonomy): Archaea > Nanobdellota > Nanobdellia > Woesearchaeales > SKGA01 > SKGA01. The sequence continues at coordinate 1,513 of JBKGYN010000005.1, forward strand.
GCAACTTTCGGACAAAAAAACAACACATAAATAACCACTTATTGAAAGTGACAAATGGAAATCTTTATATAGTTTTCATACCTTGTGTGTTATGATATGAAGGATTCCTTTGCTCTCTCCTACAAGGGGCGTACCTGGCGTCGTCCTATTTACGAGCCTGACGAGACTGTCCGTTACGAGCTCATCGAGGTTGACGGCGTGCCAGATGATATGGATATGATGATAAGGGACATTTTCAGCGATACGATCTTCCGGCTCACCGAATATGCGACAAGGCGTGATTATAGTAGGGCTGCTGATGATTGTTCTCTTGCCTTGTATCAGAACCTGCCTTTCAACCTCTTCAGATCGGCCCAGGAATTCGATGAAAACTTTCGTGAGGAGAACGAGACCTTGTTCTATGACTCTTATCTCTTTTCCAACCCCAACAAGAACCCACACAAGCTTACCGATCTCTGTGTTGAAGACGCGCTCAACTGTGTCGGTCACAGTCTTTTGATAAAAGAAGTCCTTGCTTCAGAGAAGTGGGGGATTTTCGCATTGTATTCTGAGAATCAGATCGGCAGCCATCACACTGTTGCCCGCGCATATGATGAATTCATCATCCGCATCGATCCTGTTGCCGGTTCTCGCAAGACCATCCAGGGGATGGATCCCGAGCAGGTCTATCTCTTTGATAAGAACGCTTTTTGCAAGCGTTACACACCCACTCCCTATATGGAGTGAGAACAAGAGAGGAGTCACTTGCGTGACTTGCGCGATCTCGTGTTCTTGGACCGTGATTTCTTCGGGCTCTTGCCCCCGTTGTAGGTGAACAGGTCTTCTTTCGTGATCTCATGGAAGAAATCGACTTCTTCAAGCAAGTATTTCGAAGTGGTCTTTTTTACTGCTGCAATCTCGACTCTGACCCCCTCGTTTTTCAGGTACCTGACCAGATCGACATAATCGCTGTCTCCTGACATGATAATGAGCGTGTCGACTTTACTTGCCAGCTGGGTCGCCTTGATTGTCAGGGGAATGTCCGCTGACTTGTGACAGGGCATGACTGACCCGTAGAATTGCGTATAGAGACGCTCAGCAAGCTTATCGGAAATCCGATAGCCTTCCCTGAAATAGATCATCCTATTGAGTCCGCGTCCGTTGAGGAGTTTCGGGATGAGCGTGTCGAAATTCACCATCGTATTTGAAGGTGCCGTTTCTTGTATTGATCGTTCGATGTTGTTCCCATCGCAGAGGATGGCCACTGATTGATTGATAAGTATATCTGCCATGAATATTACCTTTTATCGATACTTGATTCTTGTTTCTATCGTATTTAAACTTTGCCTTGAAGGCTAGAACAACGGCGAATGAAAAAACAGAGAGAAAAAGGCCGATGCCTCTTAAATATCGAGCTCCTTGACTTTGAGCGCGTTTTTTTCGATGAACTCACGCCGTGGCTCGACATCATCACCCATGAGCGTGTGGAAGGTTTTGTCCGCTTCCACAGCGTCTTCGATGGTAATCTGCTTGAGAACCCTTGTCTTAGGGTCCATCGTCGTCTCCCAGAGCTGGTCGGGGTTCATCTCTCCCAGACCCTTGTAGCGCTGTAGCGAGATCCTATCCTCGCCGATCTTCTCTATCACCTTCGCCTTCTCATCATCATTGAGCGCGTAGTAGGACTTGTTGTTTTTCGTGATCTTGTACAGTGGCGGCATCGAGTCATAGACAAAGCCTTGCTCGATGAGCTCTCGCATGTAGCGGTAGAAGAACGTGAGCACCAGTGTCGTGATGTGGCTTCCGTCGACATCACTATCTGTCATGATGATGATCTTGTGATAGCGGAGTTTCGAGATGTCGAACTCCTCGCCGATGCTCGTGCCCAGTGCTGTGATAAGTGATGCGATCTCGTTGTTCGAGAGTGCTTTGGCTAGCCGTGCTTTCTCGACGTTGATGATCTTCCCCCGTAGCGGCAGTATCGCCTGGAATTCCCTGCTCCGTCCTTGTTTCGCGCTTCCGCCTGCCGAGTCTCCTTCTACGATGTATATTTCTGTTTTTGAAGGATCCCGTTCTGAACAGTCAGCAAGTTTTCCTGGTAGTGTCGATCCTTCGAGGATGGATTTTCTTCTCGTGAGATCCCGTGCCTTTCGTGCTGCTTCACGAGCTTTCGCTGCCAAGACGCTTTTCTCAACTATTGATTTTGCGATGCTCGGGTTCTCCTCGAGAAACGTGGATAAACCCTGAGTGACTAGCGAGTGGACGATGCCCTTGACCTCGCTGTTGCCGAGTTTCGTCTTTGTCTGTCCCTCGAACTGCGGCTCTGGCACTCTGACCGAGATGACTCCTGTAAGTCCTTCTCGGACATCGTCGCTTGAGAGTTTCACTCCTTTCACGGCTTTTGAGTTGAGATCCTGGACGTAGTTGTTGAACACCCTTGTAAGCGCCGTCCGGAATCCTGAAACGTGCGTTCCGCCTTCGTGCGTGTTGATGTTGTTGACAAACGAGTAAACTGATTGTGAGAATCCGGACGTGTATTGCAGGGCGAGTTCGAGCTCGATGCCGTCCTTTTCTTTCTGGAGGTAGATGACATCATGCAGCCGCTCCGCTCCCTTGTTGAGGTAGTCGACAAAGCTCTTGATGCCTCCTTCGAAGTAGAAGTTCTTTCTCTTGCCCTCACCCTCATCAGGGGTCTCGTCCTCTGCATCGCTGATGCTGCTTGCTTCCTCGCCATCCTCGCGCAGGTCTTCGATAGTGATACGCACCCCCTTGTTGAGAAACGCCAGTTCGCGTAGCCTGCTTGCCAGCGTTTCAAAGGAGAATGTCACAGTCTCTGTGAAGATTTCTTTGTCCGGATAGAATGTTATCGTCGTTCCGGTCTTGTCCGTCGGTCCTAGTTCCCGGAGCGGTCCTTCCGGTTTTCCCTTTTCAAATCGTTGCGTGTAGATCTTGCCATCGCGGTGTACCGTCACGGTGAGTAATGATGAGAGTGCATTGACACAGGAGACTCCTACACCGTGCAGTCCGCCGGAGACCTTGTAGCTGTCCTTGTCGAACTTTCCTCCGGCGTGGAGTTTTGTCATGACGACTTCAAGTGCTGAAACACCGTATTTCTCGTGGGTGTCAACCGGAATTCCCCTTCCGTCATCGCTGATCGAGATCGACCCATCCTTGTTGATGATGACATCTATCCAGGTGCAGTGTCCGGCCATCGCCTCATCGATTGAGTTGTCCACGACCTCGTAGACGAGATGGTGCAGTCCTCGCGGTCCTGTCGAGCCGATGTACATGCCCGGTCGTTTTCGCACTGCGTCAAGTCCTGTGAGTACTGTTATATTTCCAGCACCGTAATCATTCTTTTGATTGGTAGTATCGTCTTCAGCCATAGTTCTCACGTGATTATATCAAAGAGTATCGGGAAAAAAATGCGTGCTCTTGAAATTACACCTTCCTCTGTAACATGGTTTTGCGAGTCACTGTTCGTGCGTAATAGAATGCCGAGCGCCGTTTCAGGCAGTCATCCCCACCCGGCTTTCACCACGGAAAATAGCAATATCACGGCTTATTTAAACATTGCGATTATGAATTCATTTAAAAAGCCCCTTTTTAAGAGAAGCATCGCTTCATTTATAAGCGAAATTCTTATTCCCGGCTGTTTCATGCTCTGCAAACCTTTAAAAAGCAACGTGCCATCTCCTTCTTTATTGGAAACCTTCGATGAAGTGAGATTATGCCCACGCAAGAAGAACTCGAGAACATGTCTCCAGAGGAAATCGCTGAATTGCAGCGTCAGAACTGTCCTTTCTGCAAAATAATCGCTGGCGAAATCCCTTCCCAGAAGGTCTATGAGGATGAACACATCCTCGCGATCCTTGACATCAATCCGTCACGCAAGGGTCATGTCCTGGTCCTTCCTAAAGAGCATCAGCCCATCCTGCCTCTCATCCCGCCGGAGACGTTCAAGCAGATGTTTCGCATGACAAAGCTGATCAGCGAGGGAATGAAAAAAGCGACTCTGACAGACCGCGTTTCGATGTTCATCGCAAACGGTGCGGTGGCTGGTCAACAATCCCCTCATTTCCTATTCCATCTGATGCCTCGCGAGAAAGGCGACGGTCTTGATCATCTCGATCTTGAGGGCGATGAATCCTTGCTCTCACAGCAGAAAGAGATCCACAGTTCCCTCAAGCATAACATGACGCGCATGATGCAAGGTCACCTGCAGCGGGAAGGTCAGAGCCCTGGCGAGAGCAGTGGCTCGCAGCAACAGCAACCCTCTCAGGAGCAGCTTGATGACAAGCGTCAGAAGATCGGTAAGATAATCGAGGATAATCCCCAGGTTCGCGAGATGCTCATGAACGATCTTGATCAGTTCAAGGAGCTCATCGAGAAGAATGATGAGCTCAAGAATCTCTTCTACGGCGTCGATCTCAAGGCATTGTCTGATAATCTCAAGCAGATGGTCGGCCAGGGCGCATTCAGCCAAGGCTCAGGAACCGACGAGCAGCAAGGCATGGCAAGCGATGAACAGGAAACAAAAAACAGTACCGCCAACCAGCAGCCCACAGACCGCAGACCCCAGACCCCAGTACAGCAGGCCCCAGAACCCAGCACCCAGGTCCCAGAGCAGCAGTCCCCCGCTCCCAGTACAGCAGAACATCGTCGTCCTGAAGTCTTTCTCGGCGACAACCCGTACGGACAACGTGATCGCGTCATGAAATATTTTGAGGAGAAGCCTAAGGCCAAGGAGCTTCTCAAGCACGACCCTGGAACCTTCAAGGAACTCCTCTCCAAGCGTGATGACATCAAGCCGCTCTTCGAGAAAGTGGATGTTGAGAAGCTCTCTGAAAAGCTTCGACAGCTTGAAGGAGGTGATTCCTGATGCCTGAGAATCTCCCGCTCTACACTGATGATTATACGACTATCGTCCTCTCCGGCAAGCCTGTTTCCAAAGGTCATATGATTGTCTCGCCCACTGACGGTGATAAGAAGGCCCTTAGTGAGCTCAGCGATAAGGAGTGTGACATGCTCTTTTACGGCGCATCTTATGGTGCAACAGCGATTTTTGAGTTCTTGAAAGCCCAGGGGTCTAACATCATCCTCACTGAAGATGACGGTCCGTTGAAGGTGAATGTCATCGCTCGTGACGAGAGTGACGGCCTTGACCTCATGTGGCAGGGTAAGCAGGCGGATCCTAACGAGCTCCAAGAGATTGCCACGAAGATGAAAGATGCTATCGACTACGAAGTCTGGGCTTATCGCAATCCCGAGGAAGCCGCTAAAGCAGGCAAGCCTACAGAACCTGAGAAAGCCGGGACTCTTAATGCTGACGAGGAAGAATCTGAAGACAGTGATGGCGAGAAGAAAATCAATTATCTGCTTCGCAGCCTCCGCCGCATGCCATGATCATCTCGTTTCTTTCGGAAATCTTCCGGTGAATTCTCCAAAGTACATATATTCACTCCGCCGCATTGTATTCTCTGCATCAAGTTGATGTGAAAAGAGGTGAGTGAACTATGGTCAATGATAAGACACTCCTTTCTGACGAGGAGATTGACAACCCGTCCCAATACCAACAACAACCCGCGTCCGACAAGCAGGATTCCGGATCAAAGAGCGATATCTCAAGCGAGTATGCAACTCGCGCCAGAGAGCTTATCGACAATCTCAAGACCAGCCAATTCACAGGCGCCGGTTCGATCCCTGATGTCAATCAGCGTTCTATCGACACCCTCATTGAAAAGATCGAGACCCTTGATAAGAAAGAGGCCAAAGGGTTTTTCGGACAACTGGTCAACTCCCTGGAAAAAGGCTTGGCAGCCTTGACCGGTCAGGACTATTTCGACACGCGCACGGGCAAGGAACTTTCCCGGACCAAGACCGAGCTCTCAAGCTACATCTCTCATGCGGAGCAGAAAGTCGGTGAGACCGAAGGGTTCATCGCAGAGTATGAGGATACGCACAGTTCTTACACGGTGGAGATCAACTCAGCCCTCAACCAGTACAAGCAGCACGAGCACACCGTCAAGGATAAGGAAGAGCTTCTCAAGGCGATGGAGCATGAAGTCGCTAACGATCCTGCTGATGACACGCTCGAGGTCTCCATGGAGATCGAGAACATGCGATGTGATCTTGAGATTGAACGTGACAACCTCTACAACCTTGAAGAGCATCTTGATTCCCTGCGTTACGAGCGTGATTCCTGCACGAGCGAGCTCCAGGATCTGCGCGTTGCCAAGCGTATGCTCGAGTATTCTTCACGTCTTGCAAGCCTCACTGTTAAGCGTATCGAGACATACCTCGCCCAGGAAAAGACAAGGTCTCCGTATGTCACGCTCGGGATCGGCAAGCAGCTCGACCATTCTGCTTACGAATCACAGAAGCTGCAGATTGATATCGATTCCAAGCGTAAACAGTATTTCAACCAGATCACCGAGAAGATCCCGAAAGGTAGCGATCGTCGCAAGCACCTTCGCGACCTGCAGAAAAACTCTCCTAAAGTGAAGAGGTGAATCGACGTGTCAAGCGACAGTCTTTCTCTTGATGATGTTGCGGGTCTTGAGTATCAGAAGAGTGTTCTCTATAACGCTCTCATCCTCCCTGAAAAATTCCCTGACACGTATGCATCCCTTGTCAGACGGCCTGAGATGGTTCGTGAACGTAACGTCTTTCTCTTTCACGGACCTCCGGGTTCTGGCAAGACCCTTCTTGCAAGAGCGGCAGCTCGTGAGAGCGGAGTTCCGTATAGGGAAGCTCAAGCCACACAATTCATCAACGAGCTTGCTGGTAAGGGAGCTGCCGCTATCCGACATTTATACAATCAAGAGGGGCCGGGACTTCTTTTCATTGACGAAGTTGATGCTATCGCCCGTAGCCGATCCCAGCACAGGCACTATGTGACTGATGATCTTCTCATGCAGCTGCTCATGGCCGTTGACGGTCCGGGCAGTGATGATGAGAAAGTCACGGTATTGTGCACGAATCGCTATGACGTTCTTGACAACGCCCTTCTCTCGCGTGTTCCCGAGGACCACCAGTTGCACTTTCCGATGCCCGATCAGGCGCAACGTTACAAGATCATCGAGAAGCACTTGAGCTATCACAATCATCATATTGATGAGTACCAGCAGCTGGTTTCTTTCACGGAAGGTTTTGATGGTCGCCAGATTGAAGCATTGTTCAAGCGGGCGAGAACGAATGCTCTCCTTGATGACAGGCCTTACTTGCACCTTGATGACTTCTTTGCGAAACACGCGTATAAATCCTTCGGAGAGGTTCATGATGACTGATGATAACTATTATGTCGGTGGATATGTCGATTCTGGCCGGTTGCTTCGTGACCGTCTCTTTCTTGAGAACCTCTCGAAACTCAACCTCTCCCCATCAGATGCACCAGAAACGATTGAGATGCTGATTCGTTATGAGGGTATCAAGAATCATCTTCTCGCTCTTGAAAACGATGGTTTTTCCAAAGAGCTTCATTCGCTCTCAAAGTGTGTTCGAAAGACTGATGAGCACCTGTCAAGAACGATCGGACGGCGCGCCAGCGAGCTTGAACAACAAGTGAATGATCATAAGCGCCTCGATAAACGATCCTTTGTCAGCGTCATGGACTCGCTCGATGCGCTTTCGAAGTACAGCAATTACCTATCTTTTCCCACCGAATCTCTTGATCATCATCTTGATAGTGTTCGTGAACAAGCACACCGCAAGCTTGACCGGAGGCAGGTTTCTTACAGGAAAAGCAGTGTTGATGACAAGACTATCAATGTGTATACCTTGAAAGACAGTGTCTTCCCAAAGCTCGATTTCAGGTTGGAAGCGAGGCAATTCACCTCCCGTCCAGCTATCGCAGCATACATGATTACAGGTGCAGCAGCACTGCTCTTTTTCGTTGCAACGACACGCCAACATGCTGACCCGGAAGAACCATCAAAGACCGAAACGACACTGCCTGTAACGCAACCCTCTCACCCTGCTGGAATCTCATATCATCTTGCTCTTTCTGGGTATGATCCAAAACCAGGTTCCAAACCCTTCGGTAAGGATTACAGTGCAAACAGCCGTGAGAGGTCAGATACTAATTCGTCCCATCAACGCGCAACAGTCCCCACCTCTTCAGGGCAGGACCTTCCTGAGTACACCTCAAGGGCGAAAGATCATCTTGACAGGTTCTTCGGGGACAGCAACGTCTCGCTTTCCCGTATCGTTGATAGTATCGAAGCTAATGACGGTCTGGTAACCACTGCTTATGCAAGAGGTGCAAACCGATGAGATCTCGCTTCAGAAAAGCTTTCTTGACCACTGTCGCTATCGCTAGTTGCGGTCTTTCTTCTCTTTTTGCCCAGAGCGGGTCTTACCATCTTCCCTCGTCAAGTACCGATGATAGCCTGGAAGCGCTCGTTCGCGAGACTGCTGAATCCTACGATCTCAAAAGTGAAAAAAAGGATTCTCTTATCTCCTTCTGGCTGCCGCTCTATAAGCGTACGGCTGGGATAAGCCGTAGCTGCGAATCAAGACCTGAAATCCTCATGTCTGACACCACAACGATCCATAGGCGCGGTTCTCACGGTTCTGTCTCTACAATGTATACTAGAGAGGATGTTCTCACATTAAGTTCGCAGTCTAGAGTCGCTGTCACTGCCTTTGACCTTGGCTCGTTCAGCTCGTGGAGTGAAGCGCACGAGGTTCCGGAGTATGCGCAGACAATGCTTTTCGAATCCCTTCAGAATTATTTTAATGACGTGCATAGCCCTGATTCCTCATCACAGGACACATCTTCGGCGAATGAAACGAACGTTTCATCTGAGAACAGACGTAGTGCGACATCCGTGCAACCAGCCGTGACTGTAGGATCATATGAGGAGTTAGAAAAAAGATTCGAATCAGCGCATGCCCCTAAAGACTTGCGAAAGCCCCGTCCTTGGACTCTTGATGTGTTGATGGGAGTGTCAAACGGCGAGGCTTCATCGGTTGAATTAGGTCTTGCCCGAGACCTCTTGTCCTTCTCTTCCGATCATGATGCTAGTGCGTTTCGTCTGAAAGCAAGTTATACGTACTGTTCTGAAACGATAAATGATTATCTTGCAAAGCGCACTATTCAAGAGTCAGAACTGCCTCTTGGACAAAGCCCTGATCTGTATGAGAAAACCGTAGAGACTGCAGTAGTGGAAGGAACAAGGCGCGAGAACGATCTTGGCCGTCTCCTTGCAGGTGTGAGATTCGGTGCTTCAGACAGGTTGAACTTCTCGGTGTATGCTGGTGCGATGCTTGAGAGGGCAAGCTACCACGACTTGCGGGAATACACGATAACAAGCACCTACCGCATCTCATCAGGTGGCAGTGCTGAAAAGACCGACTTTTCACACACACCTGAAACCCCTGCTTCAAAGCCAGATTCTTACAGTCTTGAAGAAAGTCTTCAGGTCACCTTGAGCTATCATGCCCTTGGCATCACCGCATCAATGCATGATCTTGAAAGCCCTGGATTCAGCATTGGTTGTAGCTTGAACTTCTAGAGAACGGATTACAGGAGAGTGAGCAATTGTACGATCCAGTTGCCGAAGATCAGTATGAGCGCGTAACCGAGAAGGAATCCTGGTATGAAAGGAATCCCATATTTTACTTTTACGGCCTTGACCTTATGCTTTTTGAGTTCCCCTAGCTGTTTCTCGGAGATGCCCAGATCCTTCGGACCGCAGACCCGCTTTCCCCTTATGTGGATGTCTTCGACGATCCAGTCACCGACAGTCACCTTGTTCAGCGGTACTGTTTGTATCATGCAGGTTTTCTCCACGACTCGCCCGAGGATGAGAAGATAATAGCCCACGACCAGGAATGTTGTTACCAATCCTATGAAGATGCTGATTATCTGCGCCTGGATAAGCAGTGCTACTACCAACCCTACCACACCCACGCCCAGCACTATGTTGCGCGCCATTGCAGCCTGTCCTTGCGAGTGGAATTTCGAGACTTCTGCCATGACCGTCTTGAACCTTCGAAGCATAAGAACCAATGCGTATATCAACCCGTACAACGCTCCTGCTAGCATGAATGAGACAAATGTGGTGAAAAAGAGCGGAAACTCTCCAGCCAGTAGTTGCGAGATTGAGATCCCGTGGAAAGCCCCTACTGCCATGAGCATCTTCGCATCGCCGCCACCCCATTGCCCTGTGTAGAACATGAGCGCTCCGAGCAGGTATCCTCCGAGAAGACCGAGGATCGAATGTAGGACGGGCAGGAACGTTTCTTGCAGGATGCTTGCTGTTCCGGCGAGGATGACTCCGAGAGCCATGAGTGAATAGTTGAGGATATCAGGGACTTCTCGCGTCTTCAGATCCGTGTATGAGGCATAGAACAGTCCTGCTAGGATGATGGCATGTGACAACCAGGTAGGCACTCCCTCTATCATAACAGTATTGGGTTGAAAGGAGTTTCTTTATAAATATATTCATGCATTTGAACGGTGAAACCACATCTTTTATAAATAAGCGATCGTTCCTGTTCAAGTGACACAGTTACCTGTGATAGATGATGATGATCATCGCATGCGATGGTTGTCTGATTGAGGGATTGTGGGATAATTCTTCTCGCAATTCTATTAGGGACGAGCTTACGATACGAGCATCGTCTCGACATGGAAAAACCCCTTTTGGTGGGGAGATCCAACCAGTTTGAATTACGTTGGAGGTAAATACGATGAGTGAGAAAGCATATGAATTTATAGAAGCTGCGAAAAAATCGGGTTCCCTGAAAAAAGGGACTAACGAAGTTACTAAAGCTATCGAGCGTGGAAAGGCTCAATTCGTTGCAGTGGCTGAAGATGTCAGTCCTAAAGAGATCACCATGCACATCCCGCTTCTTGCAAAGGAGAAAGGAGTGCCTTGCGTGACTGTTCCGTCCCGTGAAGAACTTGGTACTGCTGCAGGTCTTGCTGTTCCTAGTGTCGCTATCGCTGTTGTTGACGCTGGAAATGCTAAGGACATGCTCAAAGAGCTCAAGGAAGAGAAAAGCGAGTGAGACTGACTGGCATAGAGCTTGTTATATCACTTGATGATGGAGGGAAATGATCATGGCAAAAGATGCTAAAGGTGGCAAGAAAGGAGATAAGGCTGCCAGCGGTTCACTTTTCACTGAAGCTGTTCCTGCGACCGTCGAAGAGATTGTCGGACGTACGGGTACACGTGGAGAGGCTATCCAGGTACGGTGTAAAGTCCTGGAAGGACGAGATAAGAACAAGATCCTCAGACGTAACGTCAAGGGTCCTGTCCAGATCGGCGATACGCTGATGCTGAGAGAGACTGAGATTGAAGCACGACCTCTTAACAAGGCTGGACGTGGAATCTAGATGTCACGAACAATCACGAAGGTGAAATATCATGGTAGATTGTGATTTTTGCGGGAAAGTAATCCCTAGCGGCACCGGCAAGATGTTTGTCAAAAAAGACGGTGCTGTAATCAACTTTTGTTCATCTAAGTGCGAGAAGAGCATGAACAATCGCCGGTTCAAGGCACGTATCACGCCTTGGACCAAGGAGTTCGCTCAGATCAAGAAGATGAGAAAGGAGAAACAACAATAGACTCTTGAAGTTGTGAGGGAGATTATGATGGAACAGACTTTGGTTTTGCTCAAGCCTGACGCGGTCCAGCGCGGCCTTGTCGGCGAGATTTTGAACCGTTTCGAACGATGTGGTATGAAGATTGTCGCTATGAAGATGGTGTACGCTTCTGAAGCTATCGCTCTCGAGCATTACGATATGGATGATGACTGGTTCGAGAAAGTGGGTGCTCGTTTGAAGGAGAAGCAGGGATCTGACAAGGATCCTGTTGAGATAGGTAAGGAAGTGCAGCGGCAGCTTGCAAGCTATATCGCTCACAGTCCGATTATCGCCATGGTTCTCGAGAGCCATAACGCGGTCAAGCACGTGCGTAAGCTTGTTGGCGAGACGAGTCCTGAAGAATCTCTGCCTGGCACGATCCGAGGGGATTACAGCTTCGACACCTACGGGCTTGCTAACGAGTCCAACCGACCTGTGATGAATATCATTCACGCATCCGGGGAAGTCGAAGAGGCAAAAAGGGAGATTAAGGTCTGGTTCAACGATGATGAGATCCACAGCTGGAAACGGCTGGAAGAGGATTTCCTTTACATGAAAGATTTGTAAAATAAACTAGTAAGTAAGAGGGAGATATACTATGGCAAAAATGGTTGACAGGGTCATGACAGTAATGAAAAACCCTGAACGTATTCGAAATATCGCTATTGCAGCTCACATCGATCACGGTAAGACGACACTTTCAGACAACCTGCTCGCGGGTGCTGGTATGATGAGTGACGAGCTTGCCGGTGACGCGCGTGCGCTTGATTTTCACGAGGACGAGTCCGAACGTGGTATCACTATCGATTCCGCAGCTGTATCTATGGTTCACGCTATCACTGACAGCGAGGGTCAGGAAGGTAAGGATCACCTTATCAACCTTATCGACACCCCTGGTCACGTTGACTTCGGAGGAGACGTCAGTCGCGCTATGCGTGCAGTCGATGGGGCCGTTGTTGTCTGCTGTGCTGTCGAGGGCATCATGCCCCAGACAGAAACAGTTCTCAGGCAGGCTTTGAAAGAGCGTGTCAAGCCGGTTCTGTTCATCAACAAGGCTGACCGTCTTATCAAGGAGCTCAAGTTGTCACCTGAAGCTATGATGGAGCGGTTCACGAAGATTATCGCTAGTGTCAACAAGTTGATAAGAGAAATCGCTGAGAAAGAGTACGGTGATAAATGGCAGGTTAACGTCCAGGATGGTAGTGTCTGCTTCGGTAGTGCGTTTCACAACTGGGCTTTGAGCCTTCCGTTCATGAAAAAGCGTGACGTCTCTTTCAAGGAGATCATCGACGCGTATGAGAACGATGATTTCAAGACTCTCGGAAAGAAGGCTCCGCTTCACGAGGTTCTTCTTGACGCTAGTATCAAGCACCACCCTGACCCTGTCAACGCTGCTGAGTACAGGATTCCTAAGTTCTGGCATGGCGATCTTGAATCCCAGACCGGTAAGGATCTGATAGCTGCAAACCCGAAAGGTAACGTGATGTTCGTGGTGACCAAAGTCGTTGTCGATCCTCAAGCTGGTGAGATTGCGATGGGGCGTTTGTATTCCGGTACGATGAAAAAAGGTCTTTCTGTACGCATGCACAATGCTAAGGCTGATGTGCGGACCCAGCAGATCTACATCTATAACGGTGCGAAAAAAGAGATTGTCGAGAACGTCCCTGCAGGTAACATCATCGGTGTCGGCGGTTTGAAAGGCGCGTTCCCTGGTGAGACTGTCTCGCTTCAGGGTGTTGAGTGCGAACCGTTCGAGAAGATCGGTCATATCTTTGACCCCGTCATCACGAAGGCTATCGAAGCTAAAAAGCCAAGCGACCTTCCTAAACTCGTCGATGTTCTTGTCGAGATATCCAAAGAGGATCCTTCCATCGAGGTCCAGCTCAATCAGGAGACTGGCGAGCACTTGATCAGCGGCATGGGAGAGCTTCACCTTGAGATTACCGAGAACCGTATCATCAAGGAGAAGGGTGTCGAGATCACAACCACCCCTCCCGTTGTTGTCTACAGGGAATCCGTCCAGGATAAGAACGAGAATCCTGCTGAAGGTAAATCCCCTAACAAGCATAACAAGCTTTATTTCACTGTCGAGCCTCTCGGTCAGGAGTTCATTGATCGCATGAAAGATGGTCGTATCCCTGAAGGTCGTGTCAAGAAAAAGGACATGGAATTCCGGCAGCAGTTCATCGACGCCGGCATGGATACGAAAGAAGCTGACAAGGTCAAGGATGTCTTTGAAGGCAACATCTTCGTTGATGGTACTCGTGGTATCGTGCAGATCAACGAGATCATGGGTCTCGTTCTTGATATGTTCGAGGATGTCATGAATAATGGAAGTCTTGCTGGAGAGCCTTGCTTCGGAGTCAAGGTGACTCTTAATGATGCAAAACTTCACGAAGACGCCATCCACCGTGGTCCTGCACAGATGTATCCTGCTGTCCGTGAGGGTATCAGGGAAGCTATGCGTAACGCTAAGCCTTTCCTTCTCGAGCCTGTCCAGACGCTTCGTTTCGAAGCTCCAAGCGAGCATACTGGTGAGATCTCCAAGCTCATCAGCAACAAGCGTGGCCAGCTTCTTGACATGGATGACGACGGCGCTACCGCTACAGTCAAAGGTAAACTTCCTGTAGGAGAGATGTTTGGTTTGTCAAGCGACCTCCGAAGCGCTACAGGTGGTCGCGGAAGTTCATCTCTTGTCTCTCAGGAATTCGAGAAACTTCCTGATGAGCTCCAGGATAAGATCAAGAACCAGATCCGTAGTCGTAAAGGACTCGGCGAGAACGATTAGACCGTTCTTCCTTTTTTTCTTTCTTCTTTCTCTTTTCTGCTCATTTCTTCTTCACACGACTTCATTCACAGTTTTTTTAAACCCGGTGTTGTTCTTTTTATGTTGATGGTGTCATCTCAAGATCCTATTCTTAAGCAGGCGTTTATAGGCCTCTATCCTGACGCTAAGCGGCTTCCTGAGATGTCGCTCTCCTATTCTGCTCGGTTCAACGAGTATAATGGCAATGTTCGCATCACAAGTGGCAGGGGTTTCAGGAGGATCGTCTTCCGCCTCTCCCGTTCTTTTGAGGATTGTGATGACGACATCAAAATAGGGATTATCCAGCATCTCCTTAACAGAGTTTACAAGACTAGTGTCAAGACTCTCGAGCAGGAGTTCTACGATTCCTTTCTCAAGCACGTCACACGGTATGCCTCGCGTAGCGACAGCGATCCCTACCTCAAAGCGATGTTTGATGAGCTTAATAAGGAGTATTTCAACGACCTTCTTGAAGAGCCGACCATGGTCTTTGGAACTGACGCGACCACCACTCTCGGTCATTATAACTTCACGAAAGATCGGGTGACGATAAGCACTGCCTTGAAACCCCGCCCTGACCTTGTGCGTTACGTCTTGTACCACGAGCTTCTTCACAAGAAACATTCTTACAAGACAAGTAACGGTCGCGCCAGGTATCACACTCGTGAATTTCGTGTTGATGAGAGAAATTATGCTGATAAGGATATCGAGAGAAAGCTAGAGAACTTCTTGAAGAACAAGAAGCGCAATCGCATCATGAAAACGCTTCTTGACTGGAAGAGATGATACATCTACCGCCAACCCGAACACCGTTCCCTACTTCTGTGCCCAGCGCAGCAGACCTAAGACCTCCGTGCATTGAAAAGCTGATCGCAGACTGATCGCTGTCCCCCGAAAACTGTACAGCAGACCAAGAACCCTGTAAAGCCAATCCCTGAATAGCCGACCACAGCACCCAGTTCTCTGTTCCCCGCAACCCTGAAATTCGCCGCTCCCTGTCTCCTGTATAGCTGTTCGCTGTTAAAAGAGCGCTTGTAGCATCGGGAAGAATATCAGGAAGAGCACTATGATAAAGAGTAACAACCCCATCTTCGCCCAATACTTGTTTCCTTTTTCATCGCCGTAGATCCGCCGTAGCGACAGTCTCATCATCTGGCCGCCATCCACCGGTCCGAGAGGTAGGAGGTTGAACGCTCCAAGCCCCAAGCTCAATATGTGGATCCAGAAAAAGAATTCTCCGAAGAAATGAACCGTATGATACTTCCATGTCGCGATGTCATCCCTTATTCTAGTCTCTAGCCGTGGCTTGAGTACACCGAGGTATCCTTGTCCTGGTTGTTCAGGGCTTTCCGTAGGTACGACAGTGACTGTTGAGCCGTTTCTCGCTGTGAACGTGACATTCTCTTCGGGTTCTAGGCTGTTGAGAAACGTTGAGAATGATTGTGTAGAGTTAAGCTCTTTCCCATTCACGTGCGTGTACACCACCCCTGCTTCCAACCCGTATTCTGCTGCTGGCACGGTCTCATTCTGTAGTTCTGCAAATGAGAAGCCGTCTGGTGTGACCATCGATCCTGTGTTGTTCATGAACGGTATGGGAACGAGTTGTGCGAATACGAACACGACAAGCAGTCCTGCTACTATCGCTGTCAGCGCGTTGGCAAACGGCCCTGCTGCAAAGATGGAGTACTGTGTGGTATCCGCTGATTTCTCCACTTTTTTTTCGTCAGGTTCGACGAATGCTCCTGCCAATGGTCCGAAGAACGCGATTCCTGTATTCTTTATAGGGATCTTATGCGCTTTAGCTACAAGTCCATGGCCTGCTTCGTGGATGACAACGACGATAAAAAGCGGTATGATGACCCATAGCGGTATGGTCAGAGGACTTCCAGGTACATTGACTCCTGGCAGGACAAGCGAAACGGCCGCTGGTGCTTTTGGTTGCGTGAATAGTTTGATAAAACCCCGGATGACAAAGATCGATATGTAGATCATTCCCGCGTAACCGATGCCGATGCCGATATAACCGAGAAGCTTTATGAACTCCCTATATTTCTTTGCATACTTGTTGATAAATCTGATGCCGAATTTCGTTCGGCGGAGCGCTATGATGCGCGCCTGGAATTCGAATTTCTTACGATAGACGATTAGAAGTGTTATTATCAGTACATAGAATGATAGTGTCAGCCAGTGATTAGCTAGAAATTCCGATACCATGTGTGTCTTTAGCACAAAGGCTTATTTAAAAAACTTCCTAAGGATTTCTTTTGCAAGCGTGACATCTTCCTGAAAGCAACAAAAAGGTTTTTAAAACACTATCCTCTTGAGATTTTCCATGGCTTCTCGAAAGAAGAGATTTTCAATAAAAGATTGGTTCAGGAGTGTCTGGCGGTTCTTATGGAAGGATGATTCTCTGGCTAGCTGGCTTGCTAATATAGTTCTCGCCTTTCTCATCATTAAGTTCATCGTCTATCCAGTACTTTCTGCAATGTTCGGGACGAGCCTTCCGTTAGTGGCAGTCGTCTCCTGTTCCATGGAGCATCGGTTCACTGACTGTGGTGCTGAAATCTCCCCGGAAGTTCTTTGCTCGTCTCAAGGAGAAGGTGCTGTAACCTTTAAGGAATATTGGGAGCATTGCGGCAATTTTTATGAGAAAAACAACATCTCTTACGAGCGTTTCGAATCGTTTCCTTTTGAGGATGGATTCAATAAAGGCGATGTGATTTTTCTCAAGGGTGAAGAGCCCGTGGATATCCATGTCGGTGACGTCCTCGTATTCGAGGCAGAAATGGAAAATTCCTATCCCATCATCCATCGTGTGGTCGAGAAGCAAGAGACAGAAGCAGGAGAGTTTGTTTTTGAGACCAAGGGCGATCATAATGCCAAGCAAATCAATAACAGCCGTATCAATGAGTTTGATATCCGCAAGGACGATATCATCGGCGTTGGTGTTGCCAGGGTCCCTTATGTAGGGTATCTGAAGATCTGGTTTGTCAAGTTCCTATCACTTTTCGGGTTGGCTTGAAATGGTTCAGACAACGCTTGTTTACCAAGGAGTCTCGCTTTCTGCACTCGATAGTCTTCCCGCTCACGGTTTCCTAGAGCAAGAGATAAAGAGTGAATACGAGCGTTATCGTCTGAAAAAAGGTAAGACCACTCTTGTCTTGTATTCTTCGGGCAAGCTTGTCGTATCAGTTCCTGAAAACAAGGCTTCTTCTCTTGATATGTTGCTTTCCGGTCAGCTCGGTCTTCGTTTGAAATCTTCTGAAAAAAGCGCAAGAAAGACGTCTGAAAAAACGCTTGCCTCTCCTTCATCCCTTATTCCTGATGCCAAGTGCCTCATCGGCAGTGATGAGACGCTCAAAGGCGATACTTTTGGCGGTCTTATCGTGTGCGCTTGTCTCCTGTGCGATGATGACGAGCCCTCTTTCAGGGAGCTTGGTGTTCGTGATTCCAAGCTTCTTTCTGAGAACGAGATCAGGCGAGTGGCCACCTCCCTTCTTGACAAGTATCCTGATAGTTTCACCTGTATCGAGCTTCTCCCTGAAGAGTATAATGCTGAACTCTCTGGAGAACCCCGAAGCACTAAGCTCCTTGATAAGCTTCATGAATCTGTCACGAGCGAACTGCATAAATCTCCTGGCGGAAAAGATGTTCCTGTCATTGTTGATAAGTATCCTGGTTGTAGCGTGGGCGATGTCATTCTCGAGCGTGCTGAATCTCATTGCACTGCCGTTGCTGCAGCTAGTATCGTGGCACGGTTTCATGGTGTGAAGCAGTTCGATCGCTTGTCAGTCCTGGCTGGCTTCAAGCTTCCCTTCGGCTCTACACATGTCAAAGATGCCTTGCAAGAGTTGAAACGAAAGGGTCTCCCTCCTCAGAAGTTCTGCAAACTGCATTTTTCCAACGTCAAGAAAGAATTCGGAATGTGAAAAGAAAAAGGATGTTCACTCGTTTTCCCTGTCTATATCGAGGATCAGTCTTGCTAGGAGGGCTTCGAGTTGTATGAATTCATCGCTCCCCTCATTCAGCCGGTGTTCTCCTTCCCCGCATGCATTGACGAATGAGAGTTTGGTCATATTGCTGATGCCCTCAACATTCCAGACCTCTTTCTGGAGTTGTATGATTATATCAAGACCGCTGAGTCCGTACTCGAGCATGATGTCCAGCAGTGTTTTTTTCGCTTCTTTGAAGTTTTTCCCCTTGCACTGTTCAAAGACTGTTGTGATCTCTTGTGGTCGTGCCAGTGAGGCTATGGACAGGATTGTCTCTTCTGTTATTGTATCGCCGATGCTCGCTGAACTTTGGAGGATGTTCTCTACACGTCTGAGATCGCCGTTGCTTGCCTTGTAGATTGTCTCTTTGGTCTTCTCGTCGATAGAGAGCCCTTCATTTTTTGCGATCGTGTCGATGACAGTATAGATGTCTTCTTTTGATAATGGTTTGAATTTGAACACCGCGCATCGTGATTGTATAGGGTCGATAATCTTCGAAGAATAGTTGCATGAGAGTATGAATCGGCAGGTGCTCGTGTAGTTTTCCATCGTCCGTCGCAGCGCTTGCTGCGCTTCTTTTGTCAGTGAATCGCACTCATCCAGGTAGATGATCTTGAACGGTACATTGCCTAGTGCTTTGGTCCGTGCAAAATCCTTGACCTTCACCCTAACAACATCGATTCCGCGCTCGTCACTCGCGTTGAGTTCGAGAAAGTTATCCTTCCAGTTCTCGCCGAAAAGCTGTTTTGCGACCACTAGAGAAAGCGTTGTCTTACCCACCCCTGCAGGTCCCGCGAAGAGTATATGTGGCATGTTCCCTTTCTTGACAAACGCCTCAAGTTTTCCCACCACATGGGTTTGTCCCTTGACCTCTTCAAACGTGTCAGGACGATATTTTTCCGTCCAGATTGTCGATTCCATCACTACCCCCATAACCCCGACCGTTTTATAATACTTTTGGATTACGAAGTAAACCAAAAGTTACGAACGCAGTGAGTGCAGTTTTGATTTGCAAAGCAAGCCAGAAGTCACGAGCGAAGTAAGTACACTTTTGGATTCGAGTGAATGCAATGAAACGAGAAGCAAAAGTTACGAACGCAGTGAGTATACTTTTGGATTGGTTGGTGGAATTGAGAACCAGCACTTGTTAAATTTCAAGGACCTGAAAGATAAAGTGAAAAGGAAAAGACAGGAGCGCTTATATGATGTCTTCTTCGGAGACCACCATGAAATCTCCCATTGCGATGACCGCGCTGAAAGGAATCAGAGGATCTCCTTCTTTTGTTTTCTCGAGTTCAAGTTTTTTCGTATACACGGTCGGTTCTTTCAACACTATGTGGATGAGTTCCCCAGATGATGTTTCGAATATGATGTCGCCTACTTCTCCGAATCGTTTCCCTGTTTTTGAAACGACTGTCTTATTGATGAGTTGTTTGGAAAATTTCTTCTCGTCATCAGCCATTTTGCTCAAAACCCCTCACGTGTATAACCGCTTGTGAAATGGATTAATATGCAGAAGTGATGCGTTTAGTATCCTCTTACGCGTCACCCTACTACCTATCTGTGTATCAACATCAAAGAGTATTTAAATGTTTCGCATTCGAGCGGTATATTTTCGCATCATCACGCTAATAGAGAGAAAAGGCAAATGGAAAAAAAAGAAAATAAACAGGGTTTTATTCGTCCGAGGAACCGACGTCCTTGATGGTTATTGTCTTTCGCTCGTTCTGGCTGTATCTGTACTTGAGATCGATTGACAGGGACTCGTCATAAACTACCGTGCCGCCTGCGTCGGATTCGATGATGCAATTGACGGTTGTTGATTGCCGACCGCCGTCCTCATCGTCCGACTCTGAACCAAGAAGCGTTATCGCTCCGGAGACTTCGTTTGAACCATCATTCTCCCATGAACGTCCGCAGCTGATAGAAGCCGGTGTTGATTCCGGCAGGCTTGCAGTCACATCGACCTTGCCTTTATTTTTCCTGTTATTGAGGGAAGGATCGCACTCTGCCTCTCCGAATTCATAGACAGCACCATTTCCGACATGCACTACGTCAAACATCACGCTGACTTTGTTGCCGCCGGCAGTGTTTTGCCTGACGTTCTGTACGTGCACCGGCCCTCCTGAATTATAAGTGGTCTTCGGTGCCGTGATGTCGCAGATGTCTTTGCTTTGCTTGTCGAAAAGTGCTGATGAAGAATCATCTGAAAGGCATATCCTGCTTGTCGATTTCGTCATATAATCATAACACAAGTTGACCAGGAAAGATTTTTCGTCGTTGCCCTGTAAATCTGAAGGGTAAGAGAGTCCATCCCATGAAAGGATTGTTGAGGAGCCTGGGTTGACTGTTCCATCAGGATATTTCTTGCCGCCTTGAAGATCATCTTGGAGTTCTAGCTTCAGATCATCGTCCGCCGGTAGTCCGAATTGTTGCGGAACGATACCTTCAACAGATACTTCCAGGTAGTTCACATCCCCATCCATCTCGATATTCTGCTCGCCTTCGTTTGTCAGGCGAGTCTGGATAGAAAAGGTTGTCTGGCCCGCGTCAAGAATACTTTGAGGTGGCGCTCCTTCAACGAACTCCATCGAAATCCCTCGTGTTCCTCCGATGAAGGGCTTGACTTTATCTTCGTTTGAACCGGTATCGTCGTTACATGCGGTCAGTGTGATGGCTATCAGGACAATAAATAAGGGTAATAGCAATTTTCTCATCGTGTTTCAAACCTCCATTGATCATAGTGTTTTTTGTTATGATTACAGACATGTGCTTTTTTCAAACTCGTTTGACCGTGGTTCGAGCATTCATGGTATTGGAATAGCCGTATCCTACTTCAACGACCAGAGGTGTCTCATAAGCTGATTTTGAGGTGACATATTCCAAGTCGTATCGGCATCTGACGTGTCCTTCTTTGCCCGACACTAATCGCACACCTTCGAACTTATCAGGGTTGCATTCAAGATGTTGCCCCCCGATTCGTACGTCAATCAGATAGACCTTGTCTTTATAGCGCGTTGACAAGTCTCCCGGATAGTATGGGCTGCACTTCTCGATCTGTCCCATGTCAAAGACCGTTCCGCTGCCGATGTTTTTGATGTAGATATCAAAGTATACGCTTCGTCTCGTGTTCTCTTGTTCTATTCTCGTGATTGCGACTGGAGCTCCGTTCCCACCGTTGTACGTGATTTCTCGTGGGCTGCAGACTTTACGTCCTTCGCTCATTGGTGCTGGATCAATGCAGACCATCGGGGATGCATATGTTGAATAGAGATAGCAGTTGGTCACCATGAACGTGACATCGCGCTTATCGACTCCTTTCGTCCAATGATCGAGTTTTCCGTTGAAAACGAAGGTCTCACGCTCTCCACCCGGGTAGGACGGGTTGTCTGGCGCTAGCATGAATTCCTTGCCATTATATCGGTCGAAAGAGAGTCCTGAGAGCATGAGTATCAAGCCTTTACCGTGGTTGAAGGCATCGAAGTTGAAGTCATCCCCAAGGTTGAAGCTCAAATCCCCTCCTTGTCTCTTCTTATCATAGCTCAACCCCACGTCATCTAGGATGTCTGTTTCCAGACCGAGCTTTTCTACAAGCGGTCCGAGGCTTTCAGCGCGGAACCCCCAGCTTTCCGGACCTTCGAAATAACCACCAGTGCTGACTCCTTGGCAATTGACAGTTGCAGCGACATTTTCCCAGAAATTTCCGGAAGCTATTCCGCCGATGTCGAAATCGAAATCGCAATCACCCCACCCTTGATCCATCCTGGGAATGTCGATTCCTTCGATATGAACAAGGTACGGGTCATAGCCTGACACATACAGGCCTCCTCTGGTGTAAGAAGCGCCTACGTTGTGAAGATCGACTGAAATACCGAACTCATGATCTTCTGGGCGTCCATTATCAGAATAATAGTACATGCGGTTTGGAGGATCTGTAGGATTTGAAAATTGCATTCGCACCCCTTCACTGCCTTTATAGTATTCTTTGTCTGGATTGTCATCGGTGCCTGTTCCGAATCGTCCACCGGTACATCCTGTGAGACTGATGAGAACTACTATCAAAAGCAGAGTCAAAACAGCTCGTGTCGCCCTTTTAGCCATAGTCTATCACCATCACTCTATTGAAGGTCATTTAAATAATTTTAGTTTATCATCACGACCTTATCTTCAGTGCTTGAAACGGAAATTCGTAATGCTTCGTTCTTGGAGCTTGTCTTCGACCATGATGCAGATCGTATCATCTTCCGAATCTTTTTTCGGTAAATCGACCTCAAAATTCATACCATAGACTTCAGAGAAGCTTCCTTCAACTTCCTCATACTGGTCTTTTGGTATGTTCTTGCACCTGCTGCTCTTGTTGAGCAGATCATGATTCGTGAACGTGTAATAAGCCTTCTCTGCACAGCCGCAGGTTCTCTGGACATCCCTATCGCTATCCGGGTCGCTGCATTGCCATTTGATCGAATCTCCTACTTGTTGTATCGCTACTGCTCGTGGTCGATTGTTTGAATCCATGCAACTCGGCCAACCGCAATATGATCCTGGAAAACACAAGCCGTTCGTGGGAATGCAATTGCCACCTGCCCTTCGGCATTCGCGCAGATCCCCGTACATGCAGCCCATCGCATTATAGACGGCATCCTGTTCTTCCTCGCTTTTCTTCTCGGCATAGGCTAGTGGCGAGTATTCCACTTTCCAGTCAGTCGATGTCTGTTCTAATTGTTCTGAAATGTTCTGGAACTCTTCATAAGCGTGATTCTCAGCGTAGTATTCGCATTTCGAGATGCACTCGCCGTCATGTTCCTTTTCCCAAGGCATGCAATTATCTTTTATCTCCTGTTGGCTGTGGAAGGTCGGATCGCCTGAACGTTTCACGGCAACTTCTTTCGAGACCCTGTCATTGTAAAGATATGATAGCTCGACAAATAGTTCTGTATAATAACTTGCTTTCACGCCGAGGATGTCTGTGTCATCGAGTTGGCATTGGACTTCGGCCTTACCGTCTTCAAGGCGTACTTTTTCCGGTAGGCAGTTGAGCGTGTCGTTTCCGATTCTCGCATTCACTCTCACGAGATTGATTGTCGTCTCATTGATCGTTCCGCAGCGCCTGTTAGCATCAGCGTCGGGCCCGCGTGCATTCGATCCGAGGATGAAATCTGAGACATATCCGTCTCCGTGCTGCTTGATATGGAGTGTGAATTGTGGTCGGACATAGTTTCCGACAGGGACCATTTGGCTCTCCACCTCCGTTACAGAGACAGGCGCTCCTTGTCCATCGGAATATTTCTTGTCGCTGGCTTCGCAGACTTGCTGTCTTGAATCAGTTTTTTGTACATCGGTATCGATACAGACCATGTCTGAAAACATCGTTTTGTATGGATAGCAATAGTTGAGAACGAACAGTGCCATGTCTTTCTCGTAATTGCTTTGTATATCTCTCGCTTCAAAACGCCCTATAGCGACATCATTTTTCTCTCCGTCAGGAAATGATTGTGAACGTCCCTCAAGTTGTATTCCTTCAAGAGACTCATATCTATCATTGGTAGTAGCATCATCGGTCTTGTGGACTGATGAGCTGTCGTACTTCAGCGACATGGTCATCGTGTAATTAGGATAGAGGTTGAACGCCCCCTTATTGTGCATATTCGCCTGGAGGTCGAAAGTCGATCCTTCGAACACGACAGGTGGTGGCGCTTGTTCCATGATCGAGACGGCGATACCTTCCGTCCCCTCATGATAATCATCGGACTCTGAACCTGGATTTTCGTATCGACCGCCCTGGCATCCTGTAAGCAGAATCGTTGTCACAATAATGAACGTGAGTGCCAATATCCAAAGTGGTCTTTCTTGCCTCATGCTTCCACCTGTACGGTTGTCGCTTTTTCTATCTTGTAATTATAGTCTAACGTGAAAAATATCTTGTCAAAGAACCAGCCATCATCTTCGAATCGATCATCGATTATTTTCGGATAGAAGTTGAGGTCGCAGCTTATCGTATCGAACACATCCCAAGTGCTGAACTCCTGATCGAATTCATAATGCCATCTTTCGCCTTTATCTTCGTATGGGAGTTCGCCTCTGGTATTCATGAAATCACAGTTCTTCAACCCTACTCCTGAGGGCATGTCGATGACCGCTTTGTTGATAGATGATATCTTGCTGCTTTCAGTATTACCCGTATTATCGAGTTGGAATTTGAAGTTGACCCTGCGATGGTCATTAGGATTTTCAGCGTCTACCACAATCGGCATTTCGAGGACATGCTCATTTTCCTTTTTCATATTACCCACTCTTATCTGAATAGGTCCTGACGAGGAGATCGCTTTATCACCGCCTCCAATGAATTCACTCGGCGAATAGTCATCCCCCGCATCTTTTGCCAAGGTATGCATCGTTCTCTCCTTCTCTCCAGTCATTACCTTGAGCGGTATCTTGACCGATGAACGGTATCTGAACGTCTGCTCTACATCAACTACATGACTTCCTTTTGGAAGGCTGTCAAAGGAGCATCTGATCCGCGCTGCTTTCGACCCCGTCACTTCCGTGTAGCGAGGGCTGACTTCATCAGCCACCTTATTATCGACCCTGCACATTGTCATGAGACCTATCGGATGGAAGGAGTTTGCCACCGTATCGATATCCAAGGCTACTTCTTGTCCTGTGAAAAAATAATCCCTTAACGGTGTCACCCCCTCGATCTTCGCCCCGAGGTATTCTTCAGTTTTCTCGTTTTCTCCTCCTTTGACTGTAGATGCGTTTCCATAGCCGTATTGTCTTTGGATCGTGTCGAGGAAACTTTCTATAGGATTGAGGTTTTTCATCCCTGCCTCTATATCTGCCTGGTTCGCATCGAGATCCGATGAGACTTCTCCGCTTTGCACATAAGCTAACAATTGCGGTGCCACGTAAATGAGTGCTATCACCAGAGCGAAGAAGAACACGAACGAAGAGAGCTTTTCAGGGTCATACGCCCAGACTATATCGATCACGACAACGAATGCCAGAACGAGATATACCATGAAGGTGCTGTTTCCGAATAGGCTTCCTGCAAGAGTCGGGCTTGTGAGGAAGACATCTGCCAAGAACATGATGACCATGAATCCGATAACGCTGAATATCTTTCGCTCACCCATCGCATTGAGCTTGTAAAAGAATGCGAGCAGAAACCCGTAAACGATTATGACGCCGAAAGTGATTCCTTTGAAGTCTGCTGAAATCCAGCCCGCACCAAGCGGTCCTATGAAAAAAGTGATCGTGAGCAGGATAAGATAATACACATCACCGCTTCCGAGGAAGTTGACTTTGAGTTTTTTCTTCTTGACACCATTGACCAGTCGCTTGATCCGTTCTCGAGCATCATCATTGACAGAGGCGATTTTCTTGTTATAGCGCGAGCGCACCTTTGCCTTGAGATCTTCCTTGCGATCCTCATAACTTTGCTTGATGACATGCGGAGGGAGGAAGTTCTTGATTCCCACTCCGACAACGAATTCAAAGCCTGCGTCGATAAAGTCTCCTACGACAGGAATAAATGATGCGACAGCATCAAAGAGATAGAAAAGCACGATCTTGACAAATGCAGATATGTCTCCTAGAAAGAAGATTGTGGGAATCGCATAGAATACGATAAGCCCTATACAAACAAAGAATTCCAGCCCGTCAAGCCCCACACTCAACGCTCCCCCCAGAAACGGTATGAAACCAGCCATCCCTGAAGCGAGGTTGACGATAGCGTCAAGTATTGCCACGAGCCAGAAGATGACAACGCCCAGTCCTGAGGTGAAGAATGCTAATGTCCCATGGGGGCCACTTTCGATCCGATCGATTTTTTCATCGCGTTTCTGGACAAGTCTCTGGATCTTGTTTTCCTTGTCCTGCTCTATTTGTTCCTTGCCTTGCTCAATCTGCTGCTTGTCGTCTTGTTGTTGTGCCTGGCGTTGTTGTTCTTGTTGCTGTTGTTGTGCCTGGCGTTGTTGCATGTCGAGATTGCGTTGGCGTTGTTGTTCTGCCTGCTTCTGCTGTTCTTTCTGTTGCTTTTTATACTCGTCAAGTGATGAGAAAGCTGTGTTTCGAAGGTTTTCTTCGAATTTCTCCGATGCCATGTCTTGCAGGTCAACCATTTTCACTGTTCACTATATTAGTATCGTTGAGAAGAGAGCCCTGATGTACCTCACACACCTCTTCTTGATAATCTTATTCGATGCGCACATCCATTTGTGCGATTGTTACATCCCGTTGCGGTTTGATGACAATCGAGTTCGTTCCGTAACGGACGAATTGGTCTATTGAACGTGTTATTGAACGGCTGTGGGTGGCTACAGGCAGTTCCATGCCGTTTATGACAAAAGTAACATCCTTATAGCTCCTGTCAACAAAATCCACTCGCAATAGTACATCCGCCCCTGCTTTGAGTTGCGGTTCATCCTCGTATTCGATGCTTTCATCCCGTGGCGGACAGTTCGGCCTTTCACCGTCTTCATTCTCATAACCGTCAGGGCACGCGTTACATTCGGAGACCGTCACATACGGTGTGCACACATCATCTCGTCCGGTAAAAGGAACATCATCGCACCAGAAATTTTCAGGATCGTCTTCAAAGCAACAGTCCTTGTCCTGATCAGCATCGCAGCCTGGTGGACATATACCATCCGTATCATCCCCGCAGGTCTTTTCAGCATCTTCATGTGGATTACCGGAGTAATCTTCATAACCGCTTGGGCACCTGTCAGCGTATTCTGCCAATATCATATTAGCGCATCGGTCTCGTGGATTGTTCGTCTTGACGTCGCACCAGTAATTCTTTCGCGACTCTTCAAAGCAGCAGTCCTTATCCTCGTAAGGCAAGCAGTTGTCAGGGCACACGCCATCTATCTTGCCACAGTAATTGGACTTGTCTTTCTTGAATCTGAATAGATCTTCTTCCAAATCAAAGTAATAAATTGGATGCTCTACATCGGTGAGTTCCACTTCAAGCATCGGTTGGTCGATGATGTATTCCCCTTCGTTTGAGATAAAGCTGATGTTGTTCTCGCCGTCTTGGAGGAGTTTCTTGTGGATCTTGATGAAATTCTTCATGTGACAGTCGGGAATGCCGTGGAACGCTTTCTCGCCATTGATGGCGATGTCTATAGGCCCTACATTTTCCGCTTCGCAGTCCGGATAGAAGCTCAACGTCGCTTTATCGAAGTATTCAAGTTCTTCCGGAGACAAGTAGAGGAGCTGTTCATTGAGACTATCACTTTTATCCTGCACATCTGCTGTTAGCTGGATACTTTCGAGTCTGTAGATGTTCGTGCTCCAGAATGCTATTCCCGGACTTGATACTGACATGTGAAGCACGTTTTCATGCTTGAGAAGATGTTTGGGCAATTTGATCGGTTCTATCGAACCGTAGTCTTTCTCATGATCATAGATTGGCACGCCATTGAGATGGATCTTGAGCTGTCCGTCGCCAAAGAGTACGTTGTAGGAGAGGTATACATCGCTTGTGCTTTTTGGATCGATGGAGAATTCCATCGTGTGAGTTGACTTGTCGAATGCAGAGTTCTTGACAGACACTCGCGGCGTTTCTGAAAGGATTGCCGCTTCGGTTTCTGTGTGCAATCTGAAACTCGTTAGTTCATGTCTGATCTCCTCATCATTTATGGCGCTTATCTTTCCTATCCGGTCTTCAAGTGCTGAGGTTCCGATCAGATGGGAATAGCCGCTTGATGATGAAGGCGGTGTGCCCGGAATGTCTTGTTCTTCAAGCAGCGCATTCTTCTCATCAGCCGGAAGAAAAGCAACATACAGCACTAGCAGCGCTGCTATAATCAATACTAGAATCGCGGCTCCTGCGCCGCTTGTTGGCGAATCACCGCCTCGTCGTGATCTGAAAAGCTGCCCCACAATCGTCAACCTCCATGAATATAGGAATGTCTTACGTGCAGCAGTATTTAAAGCTTTTTGTCGGAATAGGCATTCACAGGCATTTCCAAACGGTATCTGAAACGACACGACGGGATCTTGAGAGCGAGATCAAGAAGATGATTTATGGTAACCAGCTCTTTTGGTCCCTGACTTTTCCGGGCAGGTACGTGTTCATGACATAATTGAGTCCGTGCGCTGCAAACGCCTGCTGTTCGACTCGCTCCTTGGTTTTTGCCATTTTCTGCAGTGCTTGCTGCCATTCTTTATGATCCTTGATGAAAGGATCGTTTTTGACCATGTCCTTGATCTTCTTTATATCAACTTCCTTGAGCGGGTGTGTCGGCAGGTCGAACTTCTCGATATCATCAGGTGTGACGCCAATGAATTTTGCTTGAGGAACGCAGAAGTATTCGTTGATATGCGCCGCGTTTCCGCTCCCTACTTTCAAGGTCCTGTAGATGTTCCCGTATCCGTACGGATCGCCATCTGTGAAAACATAGACCGGCAGGTTTTTCTCATCGGAGAGTTTTCTGATGAAGCGTCTACATGCTCTTGTTGGCACTCCGCTCATGGCCACGAGGATACAATTCTCTTTTTTCCAGAATTTGTGCTTGTTAAGCCGTTCGAACGCGCCTTGTGTCTCAATGGCAAGGATGAATTTCGCTTCGGTCTCGAAACCCAGATGCTCCACTGACGAGGGGATTGAATAAGCTCCCGAACCGAATTGCGTGCAGTCGATCTTGATCTTTTCTTTGGTCTCCGAATCCTCATCAACGACCTTGAGAGCTCCGGCCACCGCTCCTCCGTGTTCTCCTGGTACGAACCCCATCTGTTCACGGTTTACGCGCAGCATCGCTTCGATATCATCCATGGCGCTGTCAGATTCAGTCTGTTCTCCAAAGCGTGCATCCCCCCAGTTTTTCGAGACGTAATATGCTTCCCTTTTTGTTGCCGAATCATCTTCTGACAGGAGTTGACTGGATAGTGCCATCATCCGTAGTGTTTGGGCGAATGACTTTATCGTTGAAGCTGTAAGGGTTCGTTTTTTCACCTTTTCCTTGATGCTGAAAAATCCTTGTGCCTTATCGAATTGGACGTTTGAAAGGGATCGTACTGGCGTCTCGAGCTTCGGCGCCTCCCCTTTCATGATCGCACCATATATTTCGGTCGCTATATCCTTGATCTTGCCCTGTACAATTTGATGCTCTGCCATCATATTACCTCAATTAATCGTGATTTTACTCTGACGACGCCGATTGTTTTTCCGACTCTTGATCAGCCTCTTCTTTCTCTTCAGAGGACTCGTCCTTTCCGATTTTCGCCCACTGCTCGTCATATTCAGTGTTCTTTGTCGGATCGAATTCCATATTATCGATCTTACCTCGTTTCTTTTCGAGGATGACTTCAAGGTTCTGGAGCACTTTCTCCTCATCTGCCTTGTCAAAATCGATGATTTCTTTCAAGCCCGTAGCTACGTGCGACATATATTTCTTGATATAGCTGCGTTTCTTGAGCTCTTGTTTCACTCGTGCTTTCTTGCCGGTATATTTGGCCAGCGCCCTTCCGGCCTCTTGGAGTGCCAGTTTTATCTCGTTGATGATCTCAGGATAGTGCGCCATCGCTTCCTTGCTTTCGCTTGTGAACGGCACCCATACCGAAGATATGTGCACTACTACGGTAAGCGGTCCGATAGGGAGTGCCCCGTTTGACTGGTTGAGCCCGTATGACTTCCAATTGATGCTTGAGATTGCCTTTGTTACCGCACAGCCTCCTTGCTGGAATAACAGCGGCACCCTGTTTGCGAATCGCATGACTCTGACTGTCTTGTCCTTAGGCTGGTAACCCCCATACGCGAGCGCTACTTCAATCTGGAACGGATTTCCTTTGTAGACCGCTGGAGTTCTTGATATTGACGTGTAGAACTCTGCGTTGACTTCTTTTTTCACCCCTTTCTCGAGAAGTTCTGACGTGATCGGGGAGAGGCATTCCGGTGATGGCGTCTGGATCTTGACTTCCTTGAAACCTTTGACAATCTTTTCCGCTTGTTCGTGGCTTACTTTTGACGGTTTTTCAGTCGGTAGTATGCGAGCTAGTTCGCAGACTTCCTTTGCGACCTTCGGGCTGACTTTGCTGAACTCCGTTGTGAGGAATTGCTGGATGGTCTTTGCTTTCGTACCTTCCACCATCTTCATGAACACGCCGACTTCCACCCCGTACGGGTGTGGTTTGATCTCTTCCGCTTCAGCCGGTTTTTGTTCTGTAGCCCTTGGGAAGACGAGCTGTTCAGCTTTCGGATTCGTATAGATGATAGTGACGTGAGGGTTGACGACTGCTGTTTCTTTGAGGTATTCGTCAACGCTTTGCGAGCCGCGCT
Source organism: Candidatus Woesearchaeota archaeon (assembly GCA_046546105.1). GTDB lineage: Archaea > Nanobdellota > Nanobdellia > Woesearchaeales > SKGA01 > SKGA01. The sequence continues at coordinate 32,167 of JBKGYN010000005.1, forward strand.
GGTAATAGCCTTCGAGATCGATCTGGATTCTCGTGCCGTGCTCCTTGTTCCAGTTTTTCAGATCCTCTTTCAGGATCTCGGGCTTGTTGGTTTTCGTATCGATTCTCAATTCGTAATAATGAGCTTGTTCTTCGCCTTCGACTTTTGACATGACTTTCGCTGGTCGTCCGGTAGTGAGCTGACCATACATCACACTCGCGCTGATCCCAATACCCTGTTGCCCCCTGCTTTGCTTGAGGCTGTGGAACTTGCTTCCGTAAAGGAGTTTTGCGAAGATGTTCGGTATCTGTTTCTTGACGATTCCCGGACCGTTATCTTCTATGACGACCCTGTATCGATCACCCCCCATCTCAATGATCTCCACTCCTATTTCGGGCAGTATACCTCCTTCTTCACATGCATCGATAGAGTTATCGACTGCTTCCTTGACAGTAGTGAGCAGCGCTTTTCGTTTGTTGTCGAAACCGAGAAGATGCCTGTTTCTCGCGAAGAACTCGGCAACGCCGATGTCCCTTTGTTTCGAGGCCATCTGCTCTGCTTTGCTTGGTTCTTTCATCTGTGTTTTTGTTGCTGAAGAAAGCGTTTGTTGTGTTTGGTTGTCAGAAGCCATCAGAAACGGGTCAGTCGGCGATCGCTTTTAAAGATTTCTATGGATATTCAGATGCGCACTCACCACCATCGCCTGCGCTTATCCGAGACTCTCTTGCCCTATTTCCTCAGAACTTCCTTTGAGAAGTTCTAATTCCTTGCAGAATTGTTTGTTTTGAGGTATTTCGATTTCGTTGCACAGTTCTTGTTTTCCGTCAAGCACTAGATCTATATAACAATCTTCTTTGAGTTCTCTTGATGAAGTGAGTTCGCACACACCCTCATCATCATGGTTGCGTGCTACCGCCACGAAACATTCATAGCGCGATGTTTCCCCCTCCATCTGTTTGCAATGGGTGATTGCCGTCTCTTTTGATGATGATTTGAGTGCTCGTTGGAAAAGTATCTTATCGCTTCGCGAGTATGTGTTCTCATCCGTTGCAAAGGCATATTCATCCTGTCGAGGATTTCTTTCAGGCGGATCTTGCGAGGATGTCGTGTTGGTCTCTTCCTGCTGCCCCCCCGACATTGGCTCATCATCTTGTTGGTCTGTGCGGTTATTCGTTTCCTTTGATGTTTCTACCCTGAATCGGGTCGTATCCGTGAACACCCCGCTTGCATGCGTCATGGTCGCTTTGACAGTGTATGTACCGTTTCCAAGGTCTGAAGGGAGTTGCGCAGTCATCTCTTTGCTTGTTGTTCCTGAAAAATACAATGATTCTCGTGATTCTGTCACATGACGACCGTCTCCAGTCATTATCCTCAGCGAGACCTCGATCAGCTCTTCTTTTGGCTGTTCTTGAGCGTCCGCCGTGACAGTGACCTCCAGAGCTTCTCCTGGCGGGATTGATCGGGAGACTGATGAAACTTCTGCATTGTTGAGCGTGTACTCGCCAGCGCCATCATTCCCTTGCATCACGGGGATGAGAAATACCCCTGCAGCGATGAGCATTGCCAAGAGAATGATTCCGAGACCGATCGCTTTCAGATTCTGATTGGAGCTTTTGCGGATGTCATCAAGCTCAAGACTTCCTTGATAGTAATCCTTGTTTATATGCCTGAACACGTCCCGGACCACTTTCTTGTCATATCCTTGGTCGATGAGTGTTCCATATACTTGTCGCGCCTGATACCCTCTATTGAGCATCGAATAGATATATGTGTATAGTTGTTGGTAGAGATTCGATTGCTGCCTTGCATGGTGGTGGGCTTTTCTCTCGTTCTTCTTTGCCTCGTGCATGCCGGAATCTATTGTGACAGCATCATATCCTCGTGACTTGAGAAATGATATGATATCCTGCTCCTCATAGCCTTGTTCGAGAAGTTGCCGGATATATTCTGATAATGCTGTCATTGTCGTTCACTGGATTCTTCCCATTGCACGTCATCGACTCCTCGGAGTTCGTGATTCTCCTTACCAGTAAGAGCGTTCTCTTTGGTTGAGGGGTTTCCACGTGTCATTTGAGTCAATCGAATGGTGAGAGAATACGTCTGCACTCACCCCTTACAGTGGTGATCTGCAGTAGAGTAGTATTTAAACGTTTTGTATGGTTGCGAAGTCTTGGACCGATCATGCATGGAAAGAGGATTTTGAGAAAACCCTTATATGTCGGTTTTCTCTTCTATTTTCCATTGCTTTTGCTGTTTTTCCAGCATCTTGAACACTGAAGAATGCGGGCTTCCGCTGAGAAGTGATTCGAGAGCTCGTTTGCACACGGCGACCTTATCGCAGAATCCTATGATACCGATGGTCTTTCCGTAGACGCTGATGTTCGTATCTGTGAGCTGCTCGAGCGTCTCTCGTGCTTTTCCTGCTTTTCCGATGACTCTTCCTTTGAGTCTGATCATATGGTTTTTTGATTTGACGAAGTCTGTCATCGTGATCATTTCAAGAATGAAATCTTGTTTGAAGAGTCTCATGGCGATTTCAGGGTTGAACCCTCGCCCTACTGCCTTGACGACATCCTTGAGTTGGAAAAGCATTATAGAATCAGACCCTCTTAGCTTGACATCGCCGTCTTCAGAATCCACTTCTATCGTGGCGTGCGCATGGCTTTCCAGTTCTTCCTTGACTGCGCCATCCGTGCCTATCAGCACTGCGATGCGTTCTTTTGGTATCTTGAGCTCGTAGGAGTATTCTTCCATATTGCGTGGAAACGACCAGTGCTTTTTAAAGGTTGTCCTGTATGAGCGGATAAGACCTCTATTATTTGTTGACAGGCTGATTCTCGTCACTGACGGGGATAGAAGAGAGATAAATGAAGATCAGGGGAACGAAACCTTTAAATACTCACTGGTGTGAGTGTTAGAGTGAGTACTCATGGCGGGAACTGTTCTGGGCAACACAGTGGAATTTCTGGCACACATCGGTATCTATGATATCGTTCTGCCGTTCTTGCTTGTGTTCACCCTGATGTTCGCGTTCCTTGAGAAGACAAGGGTGCTCGGTGTCGAGGTCATTTCCGATAGTTCGGGTAATGAACATACATTCACGAGAAAGAATCTTAATAGTATTGTTGCCTTCACGGTAGCGTTTTTCGTGATTGCCTCAAGCCAATTGGTCCGTATCATAAGCGAAGTCCTTGCTAACACGATCATACTCGTGGTTGCAGGTCTTAGTTTCATGCTCGCATCCGGCGTCATCTATCAGGGTGACGAGCCGATGCAACTCAGCGGTAAATGGGAGAAAGGGTATAAGATCTTCAGCCTTGTCGGCATCGTGCTCATCCTCTTCAACGCTCTTGGCTGGCTCGATAAGATTTATGCTTTTTTGGTAAGCAATTGGAATAACGGCCATGTGGCAACGGTCATCATGATCGGTCTGTTCATCTGGTTCATGTATTGGATCACCACTCCGAAAGGCAGCGGTAAGAAATCAGAGGATTCCGATGATTGATTTTTTTTCATCGGCAAAACAAGTTCGATAAAATAAGAATATGAAATGTGTGTGAGGCGGTACAAATGTTTTACGGTGCACAAGGTTTGATTCATTCATTGCAACAGTGGGGTGTCATTGACGTCATCCTTCCATTCATCCTTATCTTTACGATAGTCTTCGCGGTCCTGGAAAAGATCCAGCTTCTTTCAAAAGATGAAGGACAGAACAGGAAATATTCGGCGATCATCGCCATTGTCATGGCTTTCGCCGTTGTCGTGCCTCATGTCACAGGCAGTTATTATTATGGCTTTGATGTTGTCGAGATCATCAACAAGGCATTACCGCAGGTAGGTCTTCTTCTTGTCGCTATTGTCATGATGCTTCTTACCATCGGACTCTGGACCGGTAAGACTCCAAGCGGCGACAAGGGTGCTGGTGTCTGGTTCACTATGATCTCTGCTGCGATTGTCATCATCATCTTCGTCGCATCGATCGGCTGGTGGCAGGCTCCTTACTGGCTTATGAGACTTCTGAACAGCGATATCATCGCGCTTGTCATAGCCATTCTTGTCTTCGGGCTGGTTATCAAGTGGATCAGTTCCCCGGGTAAGAAAAGCGAAGATAACAAGAAGAATTCTGCCATGAAGAACTTTGCAGAATTCCTAGGTAGTGCTGATGATAAGAAGAACAAATGACTGAAGCTGATAGGGGTGTGTGTATTAGACGATGACAAGCTTTGCTGACTTGACGATCATGCAACACTTCTCTGGAGTGTTCGTCTTCTTTTTGGTCTTTATCATAGTCTATGCCTTCCTCCAGTTCACGAACATGTTCAAGGATACTGAAGGTGCCAAGGGGATTTATGCGATCCTCTCCGTGATTGTCGCTTTTATCGTCTCCCTGTCCAAGGGCGCATTTACTGCTATCACCTCGATGACCCCGTGGTTTGCCACACTCATCGTGTTCTTGTTTCTTGTCATGTTTGTCCTCAAGGTCTTCACAGGTCCTGAGGATGAGATGTTTCCTAAGCTTATCAAGGAAAAGCCTGTTGTTTACTGGACCCTTATCGCGGTTTTTATCATCATCCTGATTACCTCATTCACTCCTGCTATCGATCAGGAGCGTGTGGATCGTCGTATCGCTTCAGAAGACCGGGCTGATTCGCTTGAAGAGAACACTTCAAGTAACGGCACGGAGGTTCTCCAGCGCACAGGTCCGATAGCTCACGATGAGAAAAAAGCTGAATCTCCAGAATCTCTCGGGAATCAGATCCTGCAGACCATCCTCCATCCTCAGATGTTAGGTGTGTTGCTCCTTATTTTCATTGCAGGATTTGCCATCCTGCTTCTCACCCGCTCAACAGGCGGTGATTGAATCCGGCATGCGAATAGTTTAGCCAAAAGAGGTGTTATACGTAATGAACGATCAACAACATGATTCTTCTCAAAAATCCCTTCAGGGGCAGATGCCCCCTCCTCCTGGCGATCAGCAAGGCCAGGTGCCTCCTGCGCAGGGCGGGCAGGGCTCTCCTGTCGATGAAGGCGTCTCTAATGAGGAGCTTATTGAAGCGATTATCGATGAGAAGTGGAACGAGCTTGAAAAGGATATCAACAAGATTGTCGAGTGGAAGAATAATGCCGAAAGTCGCTTGACGACCATGGAGGAGAAGGTTAAGGGTATCAAGGAGGATTTTGACAAGCTCCATGAGAATATCCTTGGGAAAGTCGGCGAGTATGATAAGCATATCCAGGACGTCAGTGCTGAAATTCATGCTATGGAGAAAGTCTTTGCAAAAGTGCTTCCCGTCTTTACAGAGAAAGTCGATGAGTTATCCCGCATTTCAGATGATTTCAAAAGCGCTGTCGGGAAGGACTCTTCTTACCGGAACAATCCAGGCTCACAGCCACTTGAGAAAAAGCGCAGTTCTGATGAGGATTAGTGAAAAGCGTTCGAGAACATGGTTTTTATTTTTCTTCTTCGAACTTCTTTCTCAGGAAATCATTCACTTCTTTTCTCGTGACAAAATCCATCGGATTCCAGAATCCCACGTATTTCTTGAGCTTGGTGAATTCAGGTTTTTCGACAAAGTTTTCCACCTCGTCACTTAGAAGCGATAGTTTCTCACGCACATCCTTGACAGTCTTCTTGAGCTCGAGGATGTCATCGTTGACAAGCCGCATCTCTTCTGCAGATTCCTTCTCGAGATTGATGATGCTATGCTCGGCCAATTGTGTCTTCTTCCTGATGATGCTGTATCGTTCCTCCAGTATCTTGAGACGTGTCGCTATATCATTGACAGTCTCTTTCACGGGAGCAAACGCCGATTCCTGACTTTCTTTGTGTTGTTTCACGTGTTCTTCCGGATTCGGCTGGTTGGGAAATAGTGTTGGCTCTTCATCGGCCATGTATCAGGCACCCCTCTTTGTATATCAGTTGTATGGACGAGCTTGTTTTATAAATATTTCCTGTGCCTTGTATGCTGGCTATCATCCGGAGTTATCACTTTGTCTTGATACCTAACTCTTCAAGCTGTGTCTTCGAAACCTCGCTCGGCGCCTTGAGCATGAGATCTTCAGCATCCTTGTTTTTAGGGAATGCTATGACCTCCCTGATATTCGGCATGCCTGCAAGCAGCATCACCATCCTGTCAAGACCGAAAGCTATTCCGCCATGCGGCGGTGCTCCGTATTGGAAGGCATTGATCATGAATCCGAATTTCTCCTGCTGCTCCTTATCATTGACACCTAGTGCTGTAAAGACATCTTCCTGGAGTTTCTTGTCATGGATTCGTATGCTGCCACCACCGAGCTCGAAACCGTTGAGCGTGAGGTCATACGCTCTTGCCATGACTTCTTTCGGGTTCGTTTTGAGCTTGTCAAGCTGATCGTGGCGTGGGCTTGTGAATGGATGGTGCATCGCCACGTAGCGTTGGTCCTCTTCGCTCCATTCCAGAAGCGGGAAGTCTGTGATCCAGACGAACCTCCATTGTTTCTTATCGATAAGACTGCATTCTTCTCCCAAGTGGAGCCTGAGTGCCCCCAGGCTTTCTGCGACCGTGTGCTCGTCATCCGCTACAAAGAACAGGTGATCGCCCTCCTCCAGTTCCATCGGCGGTTTCTCGACGAACTTCGCTATCGCCCCTGCAAGTTCTCCGTTCTCTTGTTTGAGCCATGCAAGGCCTTTCGCCCCGTAGATCTTGACCTTTTCGGTGAAAGCATCAATTTCTTTTCTTGAGAATGCTCCGTTGATCCTGATTGCCCGTACGCATGCTGCGTTCCGGAATATCTTGAAATTCGTTTCCTTCGCCCAGGCAGTCACATCAGTTATAGGCAGATCGAATCTCAAGTCAGGCTTATCGCTTCCGTACTTGAGCATCGCTTCATGGTATGTCATTCGTGAAAATGGTGTTGTGATCTCTTTTCCGAGGACTTCTTTCCAGACATGTTTTATCATCCCTTCCATAAGCCCATATATATCCTCTTCATCGACAAAACTCATCTCAAGGTCTATCTGGGTGAATTCCGGTTGTCTGTCTGCCCTGAGATCCTCATCCCTGAAGCACTTGACGATCTGCATATAGCGGTCCAGGCCTGAAATCTGGAAGAGTTGTTTGAATATCTGCGGACTTTGGGGTAGTGCGAAGAACTTTCCTTGATTGACCCTGCTTGGCACGAGATAATCCCGCGCTCCTTCGGGCGTGCTCTTCCCCAATACTGGCGTTTCGATCTCGAGAAACTGGTGCTTATCCAGATAATCGCGCACCGCTTTTGTCGTCCGGTGTCGTATCTCGATGTTGTCTCTCATCCGTTTCGTCCTGAGATCAAGATACCTGTACTTGAGCCTTGTCTCTTCAGTCGTCTCCTCATTGTTGAGGTCAAGCGGCAATGGTTTGGCTTCGCTTAGCATCGTGTAGTTCTCTGCCTTGATCTCCACATCACCGGTAGCCAGTGCCTTATTCGGTTCCGGCTTGACAGTAACTTCTCCTTCGACCTGGATGACTGACTCCTTGGTCGGCAGCGTTTCAGGTTTTTGCGTGATCGTTACTTGTGTGATACCGTAACGGTCTCGCAAATCGAGAAATACGAGCGAACCATGGGTTCGTATCTTGTGCACCCATCCCGCCAACGTCACGGTCTCTCCTTCATTTTCTTTCCGTAGTTCTCCGCATGTGTGTGTTCTGTGCATCGTAAACCCTCTTATCAATCATGATGATTTCATATGCATATCATAGAGTATGTCCTGGACTTTTGTCAGTTGGTATTTAACACTCTCGATCTTTTTCCTGTACTCTCCGGTCCTGAAGTCGAACTGGAGCAGCGCCTCGACGAGTTGTTCGATGATCGAGTGGATTTCAGAAACCCCTTCGCGATTATCGTCTATGGCATAGAGCACTGCTTTTCTTGCTAATTCTCCCGGCAGGTCGCACAGCCCCAGTAGAAACTTATCGTGCGGCACTTCAAATGATAAGCCTAGGCCTGCCCGTGAAGGCAATCTTTGTTCTGTCAGGAACAAATAATAGGATGTTGCCTCGATATACTCTTCCAGACCTGCGCCAAAGGCCCCTACCGTGTTGAATTGTGATCTGTCGATGAGCTTGTACGCTTCTTCGATCGATTCTTTAGCCTTTTCAAGCTGGCTTTTCGCTTTCTCGTATTCATTCCTGTGCAGCGAGTGGATTGCATGCTTGGCCGGTCTCACGATGTCCCGTGATATCTTTATTATCTTCTCCCTGTTCTCATCATCGGCCTCAATGGTGTTTTTGATTTCCGATAACTCGTTTTTGAGCGTATCAAGCCCTTTGATCTGCTGTTCATGAGTCATTGTAATCCTCCGTTTTAGTCATTGGCAAAAGTTGGTTTATAAATCCTCGTGTGGCGGCATCTTGCCGGTGATTTCCGTGTAGAGTTCTTTCGGATTCCTGTTCACTCCTTTTTTTGAAAAAAAAGCGGTGATGTTGTTAAGATCCCGTATCAACAGTTCCGGTGCTTGATGCGATGTTGTCATTGTCGTTTGGGAGAAATCGATGAATATAGGTTGGTGACCGTCTACCAGTATGTTGAATGAGGAGAGGTCTCCATGTACCAGCCCTTTCTTGTAAAGCAGTTTTATATTCTCGATTATCTGATCGCAAAACGCTTTCGGATCCTCAAGATCCACATTCTTGAGTTGGGGGGCTGGCCTGTGCTCATCTCCGATGTACTCCATCACGATGATATTATCACGAAACGCATGGGGTGTGGGTACCTTGATACATTCTCGTGCGTTTTGCAGGTTTCGGTATTCTCGTCTCGTCCATTCGAAGATGATCCGTCTGCGGTTTCCTTTGAGCGAGTCGTAACGAGGATCTTGTGCGATATAAGAGTACATCTTGTTGAAGTCGCAGTTCTCAAGACGATAGATCTTGAGGATAACAAGTTCTCCGCTGGTTTTTCTGGCGATAAAGATATTCGCTTCCTTGCCAAGCGCGAGTGTTGTCCTGATCTCTTCGAAGTGTCCTTGCGCGGAAAGCTTTCGCAAGTTTGCGATCGTATGATTGTCAAAGACTCCGCCGTACGTCTTCCATTCTTCCTTGCTCTGTTTACGTGCCATGCTCTCTTAGTGCGTGAAGAAGCAGTGTGTCCTTTTAAAAATTTGCTTGGAAACGCTAAACCAAGTGTTTTCGGAGAAAAAAGAATGGGGTGGGTGGGAGACAACAGGAAAAAATCCTGTCGACCAACCCGTCCAATAGGCCGGGTGGTAGCGAAGAACTTTGTTCTTCTGACAATCTCTCGAATCGTTATTCGAGAGCTTGGATTTGAACGTTTGAAACTTGCTTTCAAACCCAGGAACGTCAGTAACTATGCCACGAAGTGGGTGAAGAATCCCACATAACCAATTTTTTGAAGAAAAAATGTGGGCCGGGTGGGATTCCTTTGAACGTAGTGAGAAGGTGCCGACATGAAATGTCGAGCATGTTCAAAGCCCACCTTCTAGAATATGATAATAATGTGGGCCGGGTGGGATTTGAACCCACGACTTCACCGTTTCGATGTGGTGAACCCGACAAAAGTTCTCCCGCCTTCAGCGGTGCGCTCTGCCAGTCTGAGCTACCAGCCCATGAAGGATCTCTTTAGAGTGTTGCTGGTGCGTTTATAAGGTTTTCGTCCGGCTCATTCTATGCGAGGTTTCCGATGATATTTCCCGCAACGATGTTGAAAAGCAGTATGATGATAAAGGCAAGTGTGCAGTAAAGACCGGTCGCTTTTGTCATGTTCTGTCCCAGAAGATGCTCTTTCTGGATCCTGTCAGGTCCATTTTCTATGCCATTGGCGATGACCGAGAGGATAAATGATAATTCCACCACATAGAGTCCTACGACTATCTGGAACGGGTACGTTGGAATCCCTGTTCCGAACATCTGGAGCATACCGCCCCCTGCAACGCCTGCGCCGGCTGCTCCGCTTCCGAGCTCGCCGAGCTTGTTGCCGAGTTTTCCCAGGATCTTGGTGATCATGCTCGTGATTCCGATGACAACTCCTGAAATGACGGGTGTGAGGAATTTCACCTGGCTTTTCATGCTTGAGATGACATCACCCATAAGATCGTCGAGTCGTTCATCGACACGGTGCATCTGCTTGATGTATTCCGAGACATTGATAAGCGCTTGGCTTGCTACTCTAGGACCTTTCTTCGTCGATTCCACAAGTACTTTCATTGAACTTTCTATGAGATCCGACGGATAGAATTTCAGCGCTCCTTTCTCAGGGTCGAAAATTGCTTTCTCGACATTCATTCCCAGCCTTGTGATGTTCATATGTGCTAGGTGAAAGAATTTGCCTGAAGTGGTCCCTTCCATCATCGCCGAGACTTTGCCGAATGACATCTCCGCAGGGATGCCATCGCCGATCCTGTTTCCGAGTTGGAAGAGTGCTGATGAGAACTCCAGTTCGAGCTTCTTTGATTGGTTTCTCACCTTGATTATCTTTCTTGATCTGAGCTTATAATAGAGTCCCATGCTATAACCGATGCCTAAAGGTATGAGTATGCCCAAGAGCACTGCTCCCATCCCGAATGGACCTACCATCTCGCCCTCGTGCCCTTCTTCACTCCGTTCCCTGTAGTCGAGAAAATAATATAGGACATCAGATTCGTCATCATATTGGAGATTCTTGAATTGTGGTCCTGTCTCTGTCTGCACGATTCCGAAGTCTGTTTGCGGGTTTATGGCGTGGAATGCCAGTGGAAAGATCCCTATGAGAAAGAGTACAATGGCAAAGAGTGCTGCCAGTGATGCTGGGTTGAGATAGAGTTTCTGACCGCCTAGATTCAGCGGTATTTTCTGGTATTTCTTGAGTTCAGGATTCTTTTCAGTGATATCTTCTCCCCCTGATCCTCCTGGTCGTGTCGAGAGTATCTTTGTCCCGAGATAATAGACCATTGCAGGTAGTGCGATGTTGTAGATGACAAAGAGATGATACCATCTGAATCCCTCCATGAAACTGACAACCAATGGGAGAATGACTAGAGTGAGGATCGGCAGGACGACACCGAGCATGTTAAGCGTAGTGAGGGGTCCTTTGAGGTTATGTGCATAGTGAAGCATCTTCTCATACGTCTCATCTAGCATGACATTGAGCGCTTTATCAAGACTACCCAGACGCCGTTCATTGACTGATTCGAGAAGCGATGATTGGATGAGGTTCATGCTCTCGACGAACTCCTGATTCCATTTCCTCCATCTTTCCAGATAATCATCAAGCGATACTTTTATCGATTCGTACTTTCCTGTTTCCACATCCCAGACCACTTTGCGCAGATCAAGTGATAGGGGCGGGTTCAAGTGTTCTGACGCGAAGTTTATAGCTAGTTCCAGATTTGACGTGTGTCTCATGTACGTGACGATGTAGAAGATAGAGAGAACCATCTGGTTTGACGCTCTCATCCGCCATTGATTGGCAAGTGTTGATGGCAATCCTTGTAATGCGATCATGATCGCCAGACCACCCACTACAGAAACGATCACGAAAAACATATTCCCTTCACCGCCCATCATTACAGGCATCATGAAGAACATGATCATGGAAACGAGAATGAGAAGGAGGGGTATGAGAATCGAAGCGCTGTACACACCCGTTGCGGTGGTGTTGAGATGGCATGTTCTGATTGCATCCTCGTAGCTTTTCTGCTTTCCCTTGTCCGGCTGGATGTTCAGCGTCTTTTCCGCTGTCTGGCAGATTTTTTCATAGATCGAGAGGTGTTTCGGGATGTATTGCTGTTTGAACTCTTCGTACTCTCTCGTGTTCACTTCTTTTTCGAGCTTTTCCTGATCGCTTGCTGAGGAGTTTCCTGAAAGCTCTGATTCTAGCCGCTGCTTGTACATCTTTGATACTTGGCTGAAATCAGAATCGTCACTCATCGTATTATGCCCGTATATTTTCGCGTTGTTGTTTTTTCATCTGTCTTCGCTTGACCTCTCGTTCAAGCCAGGAATTCCATTCGAAATAAATCTGGTCGTTATCGGGTTTTCCTTTTCTCTTGATGATTTTTTCCACTGTCTTGTGGAACTTATCATTTGCCAGGATGACAAAGTCCGCTTCCAGGAGTTCTGGCATCTCGTATTCTTCGCTTATCTCATAGACTCGTTGCTTGGTCTTCGCCCGTAATTCGATGTTCTCCCACATAGCATCCCAGTTGCCGGTGTATTCCTTGACCTTTCCGGCGATTTCTTTTAGGATGTCGCTTTCTCCGTTGAGCAGTTCTTGTGTCGGCTCGAGCTCGTCAGTTTCGGCATTGTATTTCATGAGATCGACAAAACCGTTTTCCGTATTCGGATCATCCTCCCATGATTTTCTCACTTCGGTAATCTGAAGTACTCGTCGCATCTTGTGCAGCCCGTCTGCTGACTTGATAGGGTTTGCTATCACCACGATGTCGGTCGCTTTGAATGATGTTTTTGGAATCCCTATATCGTTGACTAGCCGGTCGAAGATGCCATAAGGGCTATCACCGTGGATCGTACCGGCAACGACATTCGCTGCCGCTCCTACTCGCATCGCTTCATAGAGTGCCTTCGCTTCCCCGCTTCTCACCTCGCCGACGATAAGAGCTGAATCTCCTAATCGTAGCGTGCTTCTGATACCATCATCCGCGTTGAACTCACCGCCTCCTTTCGAGAGTGCGCTTGCTACTTTCATTGGTTGTATATTGAAGCCCAGCTTTCTCATGGCTCCTGTTGGAAGCTCTAAAGTGTCCTCTATGGTAATGATCCTATGTCTTCTCATGATTTCTATGAGCAGTGACGAGAGAAAGCTGCTCTTCCCGCTGCTTCGGGTTCCACACACTAGCATCGTTCTTGTTCCGTCAATGAGAAAGGAGAGAAGTCCTGCAGCCAGTGGCGATATCATCTTGTACTTGAGAAAGAGTGGTAGCGTCCACGGCTTGTCACGGTGGCGTCTGAACGAGAATGCAAGTCCTGAAGGGTCAAGCGGCCTGGTGATTGTTGATGTTCTCACACTCGCCCCAGGGAGTTCTATTTCAGTATCCAGAATAGGGTTCGCCTCGTCAAGCGGTCGTCCTGATACCATCCGCAGTTTCGTCGCCCAGCTTTCCGTATCACTGACTGTCGGATAGATGTTCGTGACACAATCATCATAAACGGCGTGCACTACAAAAATCGGGATCTCTCCGGCTGGACTATTGACAGAAATATCCTGTATCTTCTCATCAGAGAGGAGTACTTCTATAAGTCCGAATCCAACCGTATACCTGACCAGTATTCTCGCGAGTTCTTCCACCTTATCATCAGAGAGTGTCATCTTGCGATAGCTGGCCAACTCCTCGATAAGGTCCTTGCCGACATCGTAGAAGACTTCTCGCATCCGCATCGGATCGGTGAATTCCTCCTTGTCCGGCTTGTGCTCGCTCATGATCTTTCGGGCCGTGTCAAGCAGGTCATAGACATCTTCTGAAAGCTTGAACTCTGGCGGCATGACGTGATAGATATACTGGACCGATTCCGGAGTCTCGAAAACGACCACTTCCGTTTCTCCGATTGAATAATTATCCAGTTCCACAGCGTTTTTCGGATACGTCGCCATGAGCTTCGTGAACATGAAATCTGGCTTGATCGTCGGGCTGAAAATGCGCCTGTATACATCCCTGTTTCCGATTTCATAACCTTCAACATATGGTTTTACAAGCGCAAAGAACTTCGTCGCTTCAAGCATCTTGAGCAGGTGTTCGAGAATCGAGATATAGTGCTTGTGTCCTTTGATGAGATTCTCTTCAATCTCCTTGTCAAGGCGCACCATCTCGCGTCGCCTAATCCGTTTGATCTTGACATAACAGGCCAGAGGATCTTTTTTCAGTTCTGCAAATAGTACATTGTGCAGTTCGTTGTACTTGTTCGCCAGTTGGGCTGAAGCCACTGATTGTGCGAGTGACCCGTAGCTGAACAGTTCCTTGTGGTGCACGAGCTTGTTATAGAGCCTTGCGATCTCTGCCAACACCGATACTTGGTCGAAGTCGTATTCGTACTCGTGCTTTTGCATGAAGATGAGTTTTGTCGTTGCCGGATTCTCGATGAGTAGCGTGATCGCCTCTGACATCGTGACCTCATCATCCTCTATGGATGGAATCCTTCCTCGCGTGGTGTAATCGACGTTGAGAATGACATCATCTCCTTCCCTGATGACTTCATAGTTGAGTTTCTTGTTCTGGGAACTGGTTGGCATTCTCTCACGCTCTTTTCATTTTCGGGGTATTGCTCGTGGAGAAGTGGTCGTGTTCAGAAAAGCAGGCGTTCCAGCCTTGCCAGTATGTACTGATAGTATTATCACGTAGATTTTTTTCCGCGGACACCACACCTCTCACGGGTATTTAGCCATGACCGTTTTATAAAGCTTGTCCTTTGCTCAGCATACAGTGCCCTGACCTCAGTAAGGCAAAATACTATCCACCGTATCCTGTTCACCGCGCAGCGGATCCCAGATTTCGGAACCCTGTTCCCGGTTCCCTGTTTCCGGTACCCTGCATAGCAGCTCATTGTCCCCTATTCTCTGGTCCCTGTAACGCCGTTCACCGTTCCGTGTGCCCTCTCAAGGTTTGTACGGTAGCAGGTACGGCGTCTTTTTCGCTTCTTCAGCTTCCTTGTATTTCTGCTGGATGTGGTAGAACATCTCTTTTCGCTCTTGTTTCGAGTAATACGTTTCCAGGAACTCGTTGACGAACTCTTCAAAATCCCCTTTGTTGATCGCTTCCCTGATGTCGTTCATGAATGTTGTCATGAAGTGCAGGTTGTGGATGGTAGCGAGCTTGTAGCCGAGCAGCTCGTGCTCTCGCAGGAGGTGGTGCAAGTATGCCTTGCTGTAATTCCTGCACGTGTGGCATTGGCAACCGTCCTCGATGGGTCCGTAGTCATGCTTGTACTTGACTTTCTTGACCGCTAATCGCCCTTCTCTTGTAAGCATCGATCCGTGCCTGGCGTTCGCTGTCGGATATATCGAGTCAAAACAGTCCACCCCCATCGCTACCGCTTGTATGATCTCTGCTGGCGAACCCAATCCCATGAGGTATTTGACCTTGTGCTTGTCGATGGTGTCCACGGCTACCTTGATGTTGCCGAGCAGTTCGTGGCGTTTCTCGCCGATGACAAGTCCCCCGAGCGCTATGCCGTCAAAGTCCAGTTCGTTGATCTTGTTTGTTGAGAATCGTCTGTATTCGGGTCGCACCCCTCCCTGGCTGATGCCGAACAACAATTGCTTGCTGTCAGTTTCTTTTTTGAGCTTCTTGTGGTGGAGCAGTGACCTGCGCGCCCACGAGTGTGTTCGTTTGATCGCATCGACGAATTCCTTTCCTGACTGGCCATAGTGCGTCACGTCATCGAGTGTCATGGCAACGTCTGAACCCAGTCGCATCTGTGTCTCCACAGAGTTTTCGGGCGTGTAGTTCATCTTCTTGCCGCGCTTGTCCTTGAACAGCACCCCTTCTTCCGATTTCTTGAGCAGGAAATCCTTTGAGAGCACTTGGAAACCGCCGCTGTCGGTAAAGATCGTTTTCTTGAAGTTCATGAAATCATGGATCCCGCCGATTCCCTCGACTACATCGGTGCCTGGCACGAGCGAGAGCAAGAACGCGTTTGAGATGATACTTTCAAAGCCGATGTCTTCCAGCTCGTCTCCTCGCATCGCCTTGACGGATCCTTTTGATGCTACTGGCATGAAAAAAGGTGTTTGGACCTTGCCGTGTGCTGTGTGCAAGAGTCCTGTCCGTGCTTGGCCGTCTTCTGCCATGATCTCGAATGTCATAACAGTGGCGGGAATGCGCACGTGTTTAAAAAAGATTGTGCGCACCAGCAACCGTGTGCATTGTTGAGTGGTGTCAGAACCATAATCATTATAAAGAGAAGCGAGAATTCTCCTCCTGATACAATGAGAAATCGTTCTTGGTTGGCAAAAGCGGTCTTGTTTACTGGCACAGCAGTAACGCTTCTAGGTAGTTATAGTTGTCAACGGATCAATCCGCCAAGTCAATATGCTGATATCACTTCTGAAATCCGATTATCGGAAGAACCGGTTGATTCTGTGTTACGAGCGTATGAAGGGAATGCTGTTTCGATCGAAGGAACGTATGTCGGGCAATCTTATGAGTCCAGATTTCTCGGTGATGAATTATCGGTGCGGCTTGCTGTCGGCAGTGATACGATTGATGTTGAGGCGAGGGGCATTCCTGGTGATTACATGCGGTTGAAAAGAGGTCTTTCTCTCGATCAATCATCAGTGTCGACCGTACAGTCCTGGCTTGCTGAGAAGAATTCGTTGGATGTGACCTTGTCAGGGATTGTTGACAATAACAAGTTTTACATGCACCGGATCAAGCATAACGGGTTGAGTTTCAACCTGTTGAAAAATGAGGAGTTCGCCGAAGGTAACCTTGTGGAATACCGGACATCAAAAAAATAACTCCTGCGAGTGTAAATTGACCATGTTAACTAAGAACGAACGTAAGGGAACAGTCGAGTATATTATCGATAAGGTTATCGAGAAAGGAACTCTTGTCAACAATACAGGCACTATCAAAAAGTACGAGGCTCATCTGCTGTATTGCTCGCTTGGCATCTTGAAGCCTGCTAATAAGAAATATTCTGCCGTCGTCGAGATTGCAGAAAGTTTCGGTAAACCTGACTTCAAACCGGAAAGCTGGCAGGATGAATCCTTTGATGGCGTGCGAACGCTGTATCGTGGCGGCACTAATGGTTTGAACAGGGTCGTCTTGCAAGGCTTGTATTATCCTGAAGCTGACGGTCGGGTTCTTCCACCATCGGAACGGTTGCAGAGGTCTGTCAATCATGATGATGAGAGAAAATTAGCTCCTGAAGATATTGACCGTTTCGATGCGTTTCTGTCTTATGCTCGCAGGGAGTTATGAAGTGTTTTCGTGAGAAAAGCTATTGCAAGGATAGGAGATACGACGTTCAAACATCGCTTTTACCGCTTGCTTTCCTGATCTTATCCATTATCGCTTGTCCGAACCCTTCATCGTTGATTGCCTTGAGAAGTATGAGATCATGACCTTGATGGTCTGATTCCCTGAAATCCTTGAATAAGTTCTTTCCCATATCAGTTTCGTTCTCGCCCGAGCCGATAGGCGAAAGCGCAGCGGGGGTCGAGGCGAAGCCGAAGAAGTTTGAGATTTGGGCGTATCAAGGACGAAGTCTGAGCATTATTGAGTGTAATCACTGTTATGCGACCCGAGAGGGCGAAAAACACTGAAGAGAGAACGAGCAATTAACTTGCGAGAGAACGAAGAAGATCGTTTTTCGGGTATGACGCAGGACTGAAAAGGACGAGTAATATCTCAGCATAATCCTTGTTATGTGTTTTTTCTGCAAGAAAAAATGCCGGAGCGAAGCGTAGGCACAGTATGGCGGAAGACAAATATTTATTGTTACTTGGAAAACAACGTGGTAATTGCTGCATAAATTAATGCTCCCATAATCATTGCTATGATTGCAATAATAATACCTGTGGGAAGTGATTCAAGAGACCAGCTCGTAGTAACACTTGCAATCATGACATCCGCAAGCGTCCCTAAAGCAATTACTATTGTTAACATTATCATTAATCGATTAGTTGTTTTATTATCCATATTATTTAGTTAATTAAACATGTATATAAATATTTGTCTGAGTAATATTGCACATAATCACTGTTATACTCTCCGCAGGACAAGAATTTCAAGAGTGGCTTGCTCACTCGACAGAAATTCGCAGAGTAAGGCGCAAGAAGAAGTCTGAGCATTATTGAGTGTAACACATTGTATGCGTGAAACGCTGAATTCCTTCGTTTGGATGTGTTCATCCGCTCGTTTTTGTTGTTTCACTCAGAAAAAACTGTTGTGTCTGGTAAGTGAGTGTCAACATCTATCATTCGCTTGTTTTCGCAATATTTCCGGATGTTATGCAGAAATCGTTTTTAAAGATGTTTGTGGCAAGGTGTTTTGATGTTCTTATGACTGTTGATGTGCTGTATAATATGAAACGCGAGATGCTTCGGCGTAAGATGAGCCGGAAAACGATCTCCACATATCTGCAGTACGTTAGGCAGTTCCTTGAGTTCTGTAAGGATAATGATGTCAGACAGTTCTCGAAAAGGGATGTTCGCGCGTTTCTCATATCCCTTCAGGAGAAGGGCGTGGCTGGCTCGACTCTTAATGTCGCTCATAATGCTCTTCGTTTTCTCATGATCGATATCCTTCATAAGTCGATGTATCTCAAGCTCAAGTTCGCAAAGACTCCTAAGCGTGCTCCTGCTCATCTTTCTAAAGAGCAGGTCGCTGCCATCCTTCGTGCTATAGTCAACCCTAAGCACTGGCTTCTGGTCGCTCTCATGTACGGTGCGGGTCTTCGTGTGAGCGAGGTTGTCAGCTTGAAAGCATCAGATCTTGATTTTGATCGTTCCATAGGCCGGGTTCGCCATGGCAAGGGTGATAAGGAGCGCCCGTTCATTATTCCTGACATCTTGATCGGCGAGTTGAAAACCGCTTTTGTGAAAGAAATGAGAAGTGGTTGTTTTCTGGTCGGAAAGGACATTTATCAGTGAAATCAGTACGAGAGATCGTGCAACAAGCTGCTGATAAAGCAAGAAAACAACACAATCGTGAAGCAGAAACCAAATCACAGTACCCTAACAACAGTTCCCCGAAATTAGACTACCGTCTGCAAAACCCAGAAGACCGCTCCCAGGGCCCTGTTCACAGCCCCCAGATCCCTGATAACGTCCATCCTCACATGTTCCGCCATTCCTTTACTACCCATCTATTGGAAGCGAAGTATGACGTCTCGACCGTCCAATCGCTTCTCGGTCACGTGCATCCTGCAACGACATTAGGCTATTCTCACACGAGGCGACCGAAACTGTTGACTGCAAAGAGCCCGTTGGATGAATTTTAAGAACGAGTCAAGATAAAGAGAGAAAACAAAAAAATATCGCTCATCACTTGAACTGCTTC
>JBKGYN010000006.1:0-50285 GCA_046546105.1 Candidatus Woesearchaeota archaeon
GAACTATCTGCTTATGATGATCTGTCCGTTTCCCTGACGATCCGTGAACAGGAAGTCTTCCTTATCCTCTACACGGCCAATAAAGGTTTGGAATTGGCTGAAATGGCCAAATACCTCGGATTGACAGAAGACTTGATCCAATCATACATTCTGAAACTTATTTCAAAAGGGGTGCCGGTCAAGAAATACAGGAGCGAATCAGAACACTTCACCTACGCCCTTGACAAGACGTTCAAGGATATACAGGCACGAAAGAACATCGTCCCGATCGACGACCGGGTTTTACACGAGCTAGGTGAACTCACTGTATAGTGGCGTTCACTTATTCTTATCCTATCTTATGATTTTCACTTCTCAAAATAACAACTTTTATAAAGTCCAATGTGCAAAAGTGTATACAAATATACTTAAACTAGGAATCGTTAACGATTCTGGTGTGAAAAGTGATTAGAGGTGTTTAAACAATGAAGCGAAAAGGTCAAGCTGCTATGGAGTTCTTGATGACCTATGGCTGGGCAATCCTTGTAGTATTGCTGGCTATCGGTGCATTGGCGTATTTCGGAGTTCTCAGTCCGCAGAAACTTCTGCCTGAACGAACAACATTCGCTGCGCCAATCCCAAATCTGGACAATGCAGTTGTCGATGCTGAAACAAATACTGTCGAGATTGCATTCAAGAACAACAAAGGTGTAGCTATTACACTCCCGCTAAATGGAACGGTCAGCCCCGATTCAGGGGTGCCGTGTTATAACGCGACGGTGTCCGCCACCAATAATAAAGGTGAATCGGTCGATAATTCTACATCGATACCTAATGGTGAAAACTTCCTGGTGGAATGGGAGTGTGATGGAGATGCTCCTGGAGTGGGATCCAAGTTCAAAGCGGATATGACATTCGATTACACGAATGCAGAAACCGGACAGACCATAACCCACTCAGGAACCGTCGATGGTAAGTATTCCTAAGGGAATGCATTTTTTGTTTTTCTTTATTTTTCTTATTTCTTATCAGTTCATAACCACTAATTTTAAAAACAACCCTCTTCTAAATACGAACTATGAGAGGTGCTAGTGCGCGTGGGCAGATCGCTATGGAGTATCTGATGATCTTCTCCATAACGTTTTTCATGATTATACCCTTATTGATCATCTTCATCACACAGACTTCTACACTCGAAGAGAATATCGTGAACGCACAACTTGAAAAGATCAGCAACGAGATAGTCGATACGGCAAAAGAGGTCTATTATTTTGGCGAACCATCCCAGAAGACCATACGAGTCACACTTCCCGATAATATAAAAAAAGTGGAATTACGGGATTATGGGATCGTGTTCGTGGTGAATAGGCAGGAATCCTCATTCGAATTCACGAAAGAGACGGCACTGAATCTTACAGGGTCGATAAAATCTTACGAAGGAGTGCATATCATCACGATCGTGGCTGAAGAGAATAACGTCAGGATAGAGGATGGGAAAACATGACGTCAGGTTCTAAAGGACAGCTGGAAACGGAATTCATAATCCTTCTCATAATGGGATTTTTCATACTCTTCACGATACTTGCTGTTCTGATGTCAGTCTCTAATTCCAAGCGTTCAGAACAATTTTACTATGAAATCAACGATCTCGGAAAGTCCGTCCAACAAGAACTGCTTCTCGCATCCCAGGTGCATGATGGTTATACAAGAAATTTCACGATTCCGCGAAAGCTCAGCTCAAGAACATTCAACATCCATACTGGAAGTTCATCAAAGGCTGAAAGCCATATCATATTCGCCCATGATAATCAGGAGATATTCTTCATGATACCAAAAATACATGGGACGATAACGACCGGCACGAATACAGTGACTAAACGCAACGGAACGTTATATGTGACTTGAAAACAGGAGAATGATGATGAAGCGGAGAGAAACGAAAAAAGGACAAGTCTTTACGATAGATTTCATATTGGGTCTTGTCGGCTTTATCTTCCTAGTGCTCATAGCAATCAAGCTCATCATCTCCATCGTCCCTACTGATGACTTCAAGATGCTCAATGAAGAGAACATATATGTAAATGAGATGCTGATGCAGGAAGGTTATCCTGATGAGTGGAACACATCCGAGGTCATCATCCCAGGTATCACCTCCGACCACAGACTGAACAAAACCAAACTTAAAGAATTCGATGAATTGCGCTATCAGCATACTAAAGGATTGTTCCATATAACAAGCGAGTACGTCATCCAGTTCTACCGTAATGGAACGCCGCTTAACATAACAAAATGCGTTCACGGCTATCCGATACAGACCAATTCCACCTGCCACCCACAATTCGATACGCTGACGTATTCGAATTTCATCAAATCAGAACGACTACTCATATACGATTCATCTATCATCAGAATGGTCATCTACTCATGGGATTAGAATGAAAGCGAAACAAGCAATATACTATTCAATGGACGCTCTCTTAGCGGGATTCCTGCTCATCGGAGTAGTCGTAGCCCTCTATCACGTATCATTCTATCAGGATCCTGTCGAACAGAAAAATTATCTCTCACAGGACTTTCTCTCTATCCTTGAAGAACTCAAGATAGAAGAACTCAACAATTCTTTTGTCAGGATCGAGACGGCTGGAGGAGGTATAGCGAATCCGAATAATACGGTTCTCGAACAATTAGGTGAATACTGGGCTACGGACTTTGATTACAAGGCACAACGGCTGCTTGACACGATCATCAACGACACAGTACAAAATATTGATAATTTCCAGTTCACGATGGGAACGGATACGATCTACGAAAAACAGACGAGCGAACCTGAAACGTTGATTGCTGGTCGCAGGATGATCTCGGGAATCGCGAAAGGATCACCCATGACAGGATACAGTTCATCAGCTTATATCAAGAAAATACGTAACAAGACTAACTCCCGATTCTCCTATTTTGGAGGATTCTATGGACAGGGGAATGTGACCACGACAATGACATTGCCAGATGACTTCTCGTTATCGAAATTCGAAGGGGCAAATCTCAAGCTTCAGACACCCGGAGAATTTGATCTGCTTATCAATGACAATGTTTGCCTTTCAGATATCAACGGTTCGGAGACACCAGTCCGTTATTTGGATCTAAACAGTTGTGGCGCTCTGTTTGACCCTGGTGAGAACAAGGTATCGCTGCGATTCTCATCACCACTTGAGGATTCTTATGTTTCAGGTGGCTTTCTCAAGGTCATGTACCATACAGACACTGCAAACGAGATCTTCGAACCAGGCCACAAGCGCTACTATTTCCCAGAGATAGAAGGATTCATGAATATCTACGATGCAGTCAGCGCACAAGGGCTTATCAAGAACTGGACGCTTAATCTGACTTTCTACAACGAATATGACACGTACTTCACGTTCGGTAACGAGACGATATTTACCGCGTCAGGAAAGAACGAGACACAGAATGTAGTTTATAAGGAACAAGATACTGCTTTAGCACCGACAGAAATACCTATCCGGCTCGGCTCGACCAATCTCACCAATGTCACGGTCGATGTTGAAGGAAAGCCCGCAGATTCCTTCCTTGTAACCGATGTTTCAGGAAGCATGGATGATTGTGGACTGTATCATGAATACGAGGAAAAATATTGTAAATACGAGTATAAATACTGGTACTGGTGGATCGATACTGAATGCGAGTACCCGGGATCCTGTTCTTCAAATGAATGCGGCGGTACCTCAACGACTAGGAATCACGAAGTCTATAATAAGACCGTGACGACTTGCCAAAAACCACTCCTTGAACTGGCACAGGATGCAGACCATCTATTTGTCGACACCATTTTCAATGACTCGAGTGCCCATTCGATCGGATTAGTGGATTTCTCCTCTGATGCAAATGACCACACAGATTTATCAAGCAATGATAATCTCTTGCACAATGAGATAGATACATACTCAGCCGGAGGAGGAACTTGCACTTGCTGTGGTATCAACAGGGCACGCAATCTGATAGAAGACTCTGAAAACAACAAATACATGGTCGTCTTAAGTGATGGTGAGCCCACACATTATTGCAATAGCTACAATGATTATACAGGATCCAGCGGATCATCATCCTTGAGCAGGCAATGGGCTATCGACGCGGCGCAGGCAGCATGCGATAATAACATCACGGTCTATTCGATAGGTTTTGGAGAAAGCATGAGCGAGCAAGGCCACGAGGTAATGGAACAGATCGCTTGCAATGAATCACTCTATTATAACGCGTCAAACGCCTCAACGCTTTCTAAGATCTATCAGAATATCTCGAATAAGGTTCTTGTCTCGGCAAATTATAGTTCGCAGACAATCAACATCGTCGGAAATTACACTCCATCAAAACTGTACGAAGGCTCATATATCGACATCTACTACGAACCTATCGTTGAAGATACGCAGAACAAGATCGATCTCACCTACGAGACATCCGAATTCGAGAATTGTTCCACTGATTTTTACATACCTGAAGGGATGGGAATAGCTGATGCGTATATCACTTCATTTTCGGGAAGTCACTGGACAAAACAAGTCTATGCAAATGATGTGCAAATATTCAATCTTTCCGAATATGGTGATGACTATTCGGTGCTGGGCGATCCGTTTACCATACAGATACCGTCAGCAGTTCTGAATTCCGGTGTTAACAATACGATCGAGCTCACATTAGGAGATAGTCCGCATAATGACACTAATTGTACGGCCAAAAATTCTATTATTTACACAGGTCTTGTGAACTCATCATCGCCAAGAACGGATGTCGTTGAAGACTATAAAGGTTGCAACTGGACAATACAATCAGAAACATCAACATCAAACTTGCTGATACCTTCCGATTATAATGGCACAAAGAAGTGCTTCTATACTTCAAGGAACACGTCATATAACGAGAATGATGCGTATGATACAGCTGCCGCGTATCTCTTTGAAATATTTGACCCTGACAATGACGGAACGATTTCATTGGAATTATCCGATTCAGATCTTGAAATAACGATTTCGCTCGTGAGCGGTGTTCCTTATCTTTGGGGTCCGAGCGTGGTCACGGCAAATCTGTGGGATTGATAATGGTGCTTTTCAATAAAAAAGGATTCGCTTACCTGTTTTCAGTAGTCGTTCTGGCAGGAATACTCTTGCTAGTGTTCTTTACGAATAATAATTATTCGTTCCAGGAAGATCAGCAACTATACAAATCCAGAGTGCTTACAATCGATAATTTCATTGATGACTTCAATCAGGACTTTTCCAGAGCAGCGTATATCGCGTCGTTCAGGACACTTCTCGCACTTGAAAACCAGATCGCTTCCTCTGGTGAGTTCTATGATGATCTGGGAAGTCATTTCAAGACCGCTATAGTGACAGGGGAGGTAAATGGAAGTGTTCAAGAGGTCATAGAAGGTTCAACTATCAAAGATTATTTGACCAACGTCAACAAGATTTCAGGACAAGTGGGTATTGCTGTCAACGCGACTGTCAATTCTGTCAAATTGACACAGACAGATCCATGGCATGTCGATGTCTATGTTGATACCCATGTGGATATCAATGATGATAAAGGGTTGGCGTCGTGGAATTTCAACAAAACTTATTTCACAAGCGTTCCAATACACAGCTTACGCGATCCCCTGTATGGAGTCTATACCGATAACAAGATACCGAACACCATACGGCAGCTTAATGAATCACCGTTTGTCAACGGTACTGACACGAGTGTACTTGAAGAACATATCGATGGCTCGTATTACGTAGCTTCAGACAGGGCTCCATCGTTTCTCCAGCGCTTCGAGAACAATATGACTGCAAGCGATAATGGAATAGAGTCTATTGTGAACATCGTTGAGCTCTCAAGACAGGATATATCTGTTTATGCGAACAGGATCAAGGTCGATTATATCTATTTCAATAATTTACCCGAGAACAAACTATGCGATATCGAGTACGTCGATAGCGATTATGAAGTAGTGTTACCGCAAAACAGAGTCGACCGTTATGATATTGACGGGCTGAACTACTCAACGACATGTCCATAAAAGAACACATGTATAGAAATTAAA
The DNA here is from genome assembly GCA_046546105.1 of Candidatus Woesearchaeota archaeon. Classification (GTDB taxonomy): domain Archaea; phylum Nanobdellota; class Nanobdellia; order Woesearchaeales; family SKGA01; genus SKGA01. Next base: position 6,071 of record JBKGYN010000006.1, read on the forward strand.
GAGTGGTAACAAAAAGTATTTAATAACCTATTAAACAGGGAGTCATATCTATGAAAGAAATATCGACAGGGATCGACAGATTCGCTCAACTTATCAATAAGCATAAAAAATTAAGTTCTGAGCGTGCGGCGAAGCTTCTTAACCTCAACAAGGAAGTTGTGGAAGAATGGGCGGAACTTCTAGAGCAGGAGAACATCGTCCAACTCTCATATAAATTCTCGAAGATGTACATTGAGGCAAAAGAGCAGACTAAAGATGATGTTGTCAAAGCTGCTAAAGAAGTCTATTCTGAACGCGATGCATTGCAACGGAAAGTCGATGCTGCAATACGCGCAATCGACAAGGATACCTCGGGATTTGAAGAGGTACGCAAAGAATTCGATGTCATCCAGAAGAGCATCAAGGATGAACTTGAAAAGGTCCGTAAGGAATCTGAAGAGCTTGAACATTATGATTCGCTGAAAAAGAATCTGGGCAAGGAACTCCAGGAACAGAAAAAAGTATTCGACAAATTCAGGAAAGAATATGACGAACAGATAAAAGAATTCCAGAGAAAATACGATACATCCATCAAAGAACTACGAAATGAAGAGGAAGAGATAAAAAAATACCAGAAAAACATCGAACAACTGAAAAAAGACCGGTCCAGAGTCGAGAAAAAAATCAATGATTCGATCAAGGAATTGAAAGATATCTCTAAGGACTTCGATAACCAGCTCGAGGCAATCCATGGTTCTGAAAAAAAGATCAGCAGGATCAAGAAATCAATCTCGAAACTATCCACGAATATTGACGAGGTAAAAGCCAAGAACCTTAAAGTCCTTGCTAAAAAGGTCGGCGAACGACGAGAGGAGATTGAGGCCAAGCAAAAAGCCTTGGTTGATGATGCACAACTTAAAGTAAAGGAGATCAAAGGATACATAGGTACAGGCCAGAAATTCTATGAACACTTCAAGGGAGCGTTCATGAAAAAGATAAAGACCCGCGAATTGATTGATAATATAGAAAAAGAAAAACAGGAACTCAAGAATGAGCTTGTAAAACTGCAAAAACGCATAAGTGCATTCACCATTTCAAAGAATAATTCGAATGTGAAAAAAGAATTCGATGATATTGAGAAATTATTCGAGCAATACAGCAAGCGCAAGAGCAAACTTGTGGAAAAAATCAATTATCTGCTCAGTTATGTTCGAAAACAATAAAACGTCTTCAAGGGGGGAGTGTCGTTGGCTAACACGAAGGGAACTAGAAAAAAAGCAGCGAAAAAGAAAGTGGCGAAAAAGAGACTTGCTAGAAAAACATCTGCTAAAAAGAAGTCTACGGGGAAAAAAGCTGTCAGGAAGAAATCCACCTTCAGGAAAAGTGCAGCAAAAAAGACTTCTAAAAAGAAATCCGAATATCTCGACACGCCAGAAACTGAGAAGTCCGGTATTATTGATGAATACGATTATCAGTCCGGAAAAATCCCTATCAAGATCACTGTGAAAAAAGATCCTGATGAATTCGTACCTATATATGACCTTCAGATATCTTCTATCAGCAAGACGACAAACCTCATGCTCGAGAAAATCAGGCAGGAGCTTATCAAGAAGGTTAGCCTAGGCATCTCAGATTTGAGCGACATGAAAAAGACAGACTTCGTAGAAGAACGATTCGAAGAATTGATAAAGACCCTAATTCAAAAATACCTTCCTGATTCCGATGTGAAAACGACTGAATATCTCACATCATATCTCAAGACAAAAAGCCTTGGTCTGGGCAGTCTTGAGCTGATCATGGATGATGAACTGCTAGAAGAGATAGTCATCAACCAATCATCAGAGCCTGTCTGGGTCTATCACAAGAAATACAGTTGGCTCAAGACAACGATCAAGCTGGATGATGAGAATCAGATACGGCATTATGCAAGCATCATCGGGCGAAAAGTCGGACGACAGATCACAGTGCTGACACCTCTTCTTGACGCGCACTTGAGAGGGGGGGATCGTGTCAATGCGACACTCAGCCCAGTCAGCACTGAAGGGAACACGATCACTATCCGTAAGTTTTCTCGAGATCCGTGGACCATAACGAAATTCATCGACAGAGGGACCATCTCAGCAGAAGCAGCAGCCATCATATGGGCCGGAATCCAATATGAGATGTCAGCAATCATCGCGGGAGGAACAGCATCAGGTAAGACTTCTGCACTTAACGTGTTTGCAAGCTTCTTTCCGCCAAACCAGCGTATCATTTCCATCGAAGATACGAGAGAGATCAGGCTGCCGAAATTCCTTCATTGGGTACCGCTTAATACAGTCTTGCCAAACGCAGAGAATAAAGGAGAAGTGAGCATGCAACACCTCCTTGTCAACAGCCTGCGAATGAGACCGGACCGAATACTCGTAGGAGAGGTGCGTCGGAAAAAAGAGACAGAGACGCTTTTTGAAGCTATACACACAGGTCATTCAGTCTATGCGACGTTCCACTCGAACAACTCAAAAGAAGCCGTCGAGAGGCTAACTAACCCTCCTTTGGATGTCCCGAAGATCATGCTTCCAGCCATCTCTATGGTGATCGTACAATTCCGGAACCGGCGGACGGGCGCCCGAAGGACATTCCAACTTTCTGAAATCACGGAGAAAGGTGATGCGCAAGTACTCATGCAATACGATGCGAAAAGCGATTCCTTAACGCCCAAAACCGATGTTGTCAGATCACTGCTCAACAAGAAAAACTCTTCAGTCCTATTTGAAACAATCAAGCATTATACTGGAATGACCAACAAGGAGTTGATCCGGGATCACGAGGAGAAGGTCAAAATACTCAAATACCTTGTCAAGCACAAGATAGATAGTGTTGACGGTGTTGGGCGGATTATCGCAGAGTACTATACGGATAAGGAAAACCTCCTGAAATACGTCATTAAGGATCGGTCCTTCCCAGGACTTGAGGAAAAATGAATTTTTACAAGCGACTATCGAAGACTGTTCCGGGTCTTGGTTTCAAGCTAAGGCAGGCAGGAATACCTGACACGCCCGAATATTATGTCAAGAAAATCGCATTCACAGCGATGATGATGGCAGTGGGTCTCAGTCTAGTCGTGTTCCTTTTCTTGCAACACCCTGCAGTGTTTATTGCGATTTTTTTCCTCGCACCGGTTTTTTTCATGTATTTCATGAAATTCGTCGATGTCAAGATCGAACAGATCAAAAGAAAAATCGATGAAGAAATCGTTTTTGCCGGGCGATTCCTGATTATCGAATTGCAATCAGGAGTTCCCATCCACCAATGCTTCGAGGACATACATCGCAACTACAAGATTGTCGGCAGGTATTTCGGAGATATCGTCAATAAGATGTATATGGGAACAAGCCTTGAAGATGCGATCAACGATACGCTTCGCCACTCACCATCACCGACTTTGCGAAGGATTTTCTGGCAGCTAATAAATTCTATCAAAATGGGTTCTGATGTCGCTCCCGCTCTTAAATCCGTTCTTGATCACATCGTCCAGGAACAGCAGATTGCAGTAAAAGAATACGGAAAAAAGCTCAACCCGCTAGCGATGTTCTATATGATGATAGCTGTCATCGTACCAAGCCTCGGAACGACGATGCTTGTCGTGCTTGCATCATTTATCAATCTCAACCTCTCCCTGACAGTTCTGCTGGGTATTGCAGCATTCGTTGGCTTTGTCCAGTTCATGTTCCTCTCGATGATCAAAGCGCAACGACCACCAATCAGCATGTGAAAATGACAGAACAGAAAAAGACAGTCTCAAAAAAAAAGGCTGTAAAGAAAAAGACCGTTGCCACAGATAACACTTCAGGCAAACGGTCAGTCAATAGCGTCTTTGATGAGAAAAAACAGTATAAAAAACGCCATATCTATAAGATATTCACTGAATTTTTCGAAAAAGCCGGTGTTGAAAAGTCACCGAAAAACCTGAACAAGAAAATAATCATCGCAGATGTCATCATAATGGCCCTGCTCTCGTTGGCAATCATCGCATTCTCAATAGCTGAAGGAAGTGATATCGTTGATGTGCTCACTATACTCGCACTGGTGTGGACAGTAGTTCTTATCTGCTTGTATCTTCTTTCGTTGCTTGCAGTTTTCATATATCTCGATCTTAAGATATATAGCCGGACAAAACAGATTGAGGAAGTGTTGCCTGATTTCCTACAATTGACATCGGCAAATATCAGTGCCGGCATGACGATAGAACGTGCGTTATGGTTTGCAGTTCGGCCACGCTTCGGGGTTTTGGCCAATGAGATCGAGAATGTCGCTAAAGCTACCATCACAGGCGGAGAGCTTGAGACAGAACTTTCTAACCTGACCAAAAAATACAATTCAAGGATTCTGAAAGAAGCCATCGAGTTGATTAACGCAGGCATAAAATCAGGGGGCGAACTTGGGGAATTGCTCAACAACATCTCTGAAAATATCACTCAAACACGCCTGATGAAAAAAGAGATTTCGGCAAGCGTAACGACTTATATCATATTCATCGCTGTAGCGGCCGTGGTAGCAGCACCACTCCTTTTTGCCTTGAGCGGCCAATTACTTGTAGTCATCGGCGATATTGCCCAATCCTTTGAAGGTGACTCCGGAGGAGGTAGCGGCGCTTTATCGCTGACACTTAATGCTGATAGCGTTTCTTTAGATGATTTCAATTTCTTCTCGCTGACATTGCTTGGCGTGACCAGCTTTTTCGCAAGCGCAATCATCTCTTCTATCCGCAAAGGAAATGCAAAAGAAGGGTTGAAGAATGTGCCGTTGTTCTTTGTAGTCTCTTTTGCTATCTACCTCTTATCCAAGATGCTGTTAGGATCCCTTCTCGGCGGTTTGTTCTGAAGAAATTTATCTTTAATGACATAGTTCTTTCTACTTCAAAACAGTTATTTATTGGTTTACCAATTTATTGTGTGAGCAATATTAAAAATAATAATCAAAAAACACATTTAATAAACACAAATAAAATCATAATTTTTAAGCAAAAATAAATAATTATGAAAAGAATGTGCGCTCAAACATCTTAAGCAAAAGTCAAAATAGAATGTATCTTATGACCAATAAATATAAAAAACATCCAAACCATAGAATCAAGACATGACAAAAACAACCCAACCAGATAAAAACCACATCCTGGAATTCAAAGGATTCCTCTCGTTTCTCATACTCCATGAATTAAGCACGAAACCGTTGTGCGGAGAAGATCTGGCCATAAAAATCGGCCGGCGAAAAGGAACTCGATTAACACCAGGAACCATCTACCCAGCCCTGAAAGAATTACGTAGGCAAAAACTAGTTCGATACCGCAAATCCGGAAGGAGAAAAATCTACACGCTTCGAGAGGAAGGAAATCAAGAGCTCGAACGCCAACACATCCTCTTTGCAAGATATTTCTGGGGATTGAAAAACATCATCACAAAAGAACGAATGAAACGAAGCGAAGAACTTCTTGGAAAATAAGATTTATAACGATGTATTGATTTCTGATATCAGGTAGTTATACGTGGCGAAGAAAAACAACAACCATCATATGCTTGAAAGGGCACTTAAGCAAGCAAATCCTCGACGACTCCCTGGAGATACTGGTTCAAGTAACGACTCTCCAAATCAAGGACATGCATCAGAATATGCAGAGAGTTATAAGGAACGAGACAACATCGTAGCGAACCTGCAAGAGAGAATGAATGATGTTGAGGAAGAACTCAAGAACGAAGAACTGTTCAAAGGAATTTATGACTGGGTTGAAGGAAAGACAGCAATAAAAACAGCTTATTTATTATTGGAATATGATGTGAATACATTGACCGAACCTGAAAAATTGGAAGAAAAGAATTTAATCCTCTATGGCTATGTCGGTAAACCTGATCAAGGATTTCTCAGACAATTTCAAGGACTCTACAGTTTCGATTCGATATTCGATGGAGAACACAACAAGATTGCATCACCAGAAATAATATCAACGTATGTGAATTTCATCAAACCTAATTCCAAAGCAATGGTAATTGCACCTTACGAGCATCTCGATCCTGAAAAAGGATTTGTTGTTCCTGAAGGCATTAATTATGCGTCGTTATATCAAAAGTAAACATTTAAGTTTTGATTAAATATTTTGAATTCTCAATTATTCGGTTTTTGCTTAAAATATATAACATCTTGTTAACCACTGATCCCAACAAAATTCACGGATCAAAAATTGCGTATTTCGCCATGTTTTTTACCCTTATATCCACAACATTTATAAAGAATAGTTCGCACAATGTATATTGTGCGAACATAAATGTATTTATTGCATAAAAAAAGGTTTTTTTGATGGAAAAGGCAGCCTCTCAGACAAAAATGTGCAAAAAAAACAAGTCGGTGCTGGCCGACGTTCGGGCCGAGTTAGATTTGAGAGGATTTTCAGAATACACAGTTAGAAATTATCTTCATACAATCACTGATTTTCTTGAAACTCTCGGAGAAAAAACAACCATTGAAGAAAGGGACGTCAAACAATATCTTGCAATAATGATTCGCAGACGAAAGGCAGCGCCATCAACTGCAGCGTTGGCAAGAAGCGCACTCTTGTTCTTATGCAACGATGTTCTTGATAAAGGATTCACGAAAATCAAGACTCCGAAAATCCCGCAACGATTACCTACTGTTCTGTCGAAAAAGGAATTAAGTTCGGTGTTCGATCAACTCCTGCCAAAAAGCAAGTTGCTGGTCCGCTTGATCTACGCTTCAGGGTTACGTGTTTCAGAAGTAGTGTCGCTTAAAGTCACGGATCTGGAATTATCCGAAGGATATGGTTGGGTTCGTGGTGGAAAGGGTGGCAAGGACAGGATGTTTGTCATACCAGAACATCTTTGCGAAGAACTAAGAAAATACATCGAAAAAGCAGGGCTTACAAAAGCCCTTTTTCCAGGACGTAAAGGCGAACCGATGACAACGCGAAATGTTCAGAAAATCATATCCAATGCAGCTCTTAAAGCAGGAATTGCTAAACAAGTCACGCCACACAAGCTCAGACATAGTTTTGCAACCCATCTCCTTGAAGAAGGCAATGATGTCCGAGTAATTCAAGAATTATTGGGACACAGCAATCTGCAAACAACCCAGATTTATACCCACGTCACGAATTCAACGATCCGTTCAGTAAAAAGCCCACTTGATAGTTAAATACACATAACAATGTTTTTTAATTTCTGCTTAAATATATTAAAAAACATGTGTTCTTAAAAAACAGTTTTTGCTTAAAAAATTCAATTAAATTTTTTTAATATATTTTAATCTATGCTTAAATAATTTATGTTCGAATTTGTTTAAATATATTTATTTTTGCCAAATATATTTTCTATTGGTTGTACTATTTATTGGTCATACTATGTTAATGACAAGGCCAACTAATTTATTTTCGATGTGCATCAAAAAAGCTATATGCAGCACACCTTCAAAACAGTTTTAAATGAAAGAACAATAAGAAAACTCAATGGAACCAGCAACAGCATTGCTATTCACATCAATGACATGCCCACATTGCCCCCATGCAAAAAAGGTCTTTGAAAAGGTCAAGGGCGAACGCAGAGATTCGGAATTCCATAATCTACTCATGAACGATCCCCAAGCACAGCTACTCGCACAGAAATTCAATGTGCGTTCGGTGCCGACGTTCATATTCTATGGTCCCGGACATGAGACGCCGATGGGACTTGTTGGAGTGCAATCTATCGAAACCATCAACAAATACCTCGATATCGCAAAAGGTAAGCGAGAATTCATAGAAAAGAATACTGAGAAAAAACCTCTTCTCAAACGACTCTTCAAGAAGTGATGTGAGGAACCGATGAGCATCTATGCAGCATTCCTGGCAGGATTGATGGCAGCGTTCACACCTTGCGTTATCGTGTTGATACCGGCTCTGATCTACCGATTCTCGCAGCAGGAACGGAACAAGGGATTGCAGGTCTCGCTTTTTGCAGCTGCATTTCTTGGCACATTCCTCTTGGCAGGGATACTGCTCGAGGAAGTCCTGTCATCAACTATCAAGCACGGTTTCCAGCTCGGTATAGGTCTTCTTTTCATCGTTCTTGGAATATTAGCGTTACGGAATCGTTTCAATCCACTACAATTCCCCCTCATCAAGAATCCGTTATTATTCGGCGCCCTGTTCGCACTCATAGTCACAGTCAATCCCTGTACATTCGCCTATATCAGCATCATCGCAACGAATTCGGCGACACAACTAGTCTTTACGATGCTCGTTTTCGCCACAGGCCTTCTCATTCCAGCCCTTGTCTTCTCGATTTTCGGCATGTCGCTGCTGTCGAAAACGAGAAAAGCGACCAAAGTGATGCATTATTTCAATACGGTGATGAACGCGCTTCTCATCGGTATCGGAGCGTATCTCATCATCACGATCAAATCCTTCGGGATACTCGACACCTACGTTGCGGGCGCTCTGCTTCTCATCACATTTCTCATCCTGCTCCGCGCGTTTTTCGTGCTTACGGACAAGAAACGATTGCGATCGCTGCAGACCATACTCCTGCTGCTGGCACTCATAGGAATCTTAGTTGCTGTCATGGTGCAGTGCACAGGGCATATCAAGGAAGCGCAAGGGCCGTATTATGAAGGGAACCCGTATCTCGATAATGGATCAGCTGAGAATGACAAGGGCGGTTCGTGCGATATGAACTCAGAAGAGTGCAAGACCTGCACAAGGTGCATGACGATCTTTTCAGGAGCAGCAGTGCTTGGTTTTCTGGCCATCCTGCTCCACAGGCTGAGTATCAGACAGGAAAAAAACGCGTAAGTTTATAAAATAATGTTCGTTTTTCTTACTTGTTGATGATGAAAAAACGATTCCTTGGTGTTGCAACAGCCGCCTTATTAGCATTGGGTAGTCATAACCAAGCTATTGCAGACGAATTCTCTAGACATAACCAGTCAACAGACCTTCAACAGACTGAAACGATCAAACAGGACACAATCAAGACAAATATCCCTACAAATATAGAATCTCTGGAAAAGAAAGTCAAAAACTGCCCGCAATGCCATAACAACTCATTCAAGCTCAGATATGCCCGAATGATCCACGATATGGAACTATACAAGGCTAAAGAAATAGTCGAGAAGCGTTTTGAGAAAGCGCCGGAAATGAGCACAGATAAGGAATTCTATAAGGACTATCTCAAAGACGTGCATAAACGGATCAAATATATGAATACACACTATCAAGAGATCCTGTCAAGCGAGAAACGATTCGAAAAAGAATTCAACAAGGCAATAGGTGAGAACGGTCTTCTCAAAGCCGTTTTCCACGAGCCATCACGAGAAGATATCGACAACGGGTTGAGACTCATCAAGAGGTGCAGACAGTACACGAAACATTCGCAGTCAGGAATCAAGGCCGCATACCTTGAAGCATACAATAACCAGCTTCAGGCCTTCCTGCTTGATGATACATCACAATACGATCTCAAGGGAATGACACGCAATGACAAGCGTTTTACAAAGACAATCAAGGAAATTATCGAGAATGATCCGGAAACGGGTTTCAAGAAGGCACTGCAGGCTACGAAGATATGCATGCGCTACGACAGTCTTCAGGACACTAACATCTCGCGAAGACAACTACACAGGATGCAAAACCTTCTTTCAAGCCGTATGACTCAGGAACGAAAGATGAAAGCACAGGCCAGAGATCAGGAGGAAAACCCCGAAAAGCCTGACAAGGCAGTATCTACTTCAGCGACCACATTATCAAGCGACACACTTAACCCCGAAGGAATCTACCGATACGGCAATAAGATGCTTGTAGTTCTCAATTATACGAAGACAAAGGACTTCCAGATGGATACTCGAACTAGTGCCGTCCGACCATCTACAGGAGCACTCATCAATGCTGGCGCAATCAAACTCTCCCGATATGTCGATCAGATCGAAGGCAATATGACACGGCAAGGAAAATATCACAAGGTCACTGTACCGAATGACCCCTCACTTCCCGAAGGATGCCTCGTGCCATACCTCATCGACCGCAAGCAGCAGGAATTCCTACGCGTCGGAAAGAATACATATCAAGCGAGAATCCTTTTCCATAGCGTGAAAAATGAGCGTTACACGCAAAAGCTCAGAGAACAGTACTTACCAACCATCACGGTAGAAGATTTCAGAGGGAAAGTATATGAATCACGACCTTCGATCGATGAATCAATCACTTATTACGAACTTGCAGGCGAACACCGGATCGAACATATCCATGAAGACACAGTGCGAGTCTATAAGACTCATCCTAAGGTCAATATCAGAGAAGGGTCCGATACCACAGGGTACCGGCAAGAAGTCCCACAGCAAGTCATTATCGAGGTTACAGGAGATAAGAAAAAACCCACACGCCATGAACGCTACAGGCCTAACAGGAGCAATCCAGCGCTGTTCAAACGGTTTGATGCAATCTACCGCAATATCAGATCAGATGTAGTGGAGTATGTAAACGAGTATCCAGCAAAATAAGACTTATTTCTTGATCGATTGATACACTCGGAAACCACCTTGTTTAGCCAGGTCAGCGACATTCCCGAAACGTTCTTCCATCTTCTTTGAGAGCATCTTGCCGCCTTTCGAGTGGCGAGCCACGAGATGAAGCCGTCCACCAGGTTTCAGGTGTCGGTAGGATTCTTCGATGAACGAGAAGCAGACCTTACGCCCTGCGACATAAGGAGGGTTTGTCAGGATGATGTCAAAACCATCTTCATCGATCTTCTCGAAGAGGTGCGAGTGGATCACGTTGACATCAACATTGTTTCGACGAGCGTTATCACAGGTGAATTTCACGGCCCTGCGATTAGTGTCGCTAGCCATCATGGATACATGAGGGAATTGGTCCTTAAGGACCACTGCGACAGGACCCCAACCGCAACCGAGATCGAGCACAGACTCATCCTCGGACAGATCAGCACTTTTTATGAGCAGTTCAGTAGCGTTATCAAGTTTCTTTTTAGAGAAAAGACCGCTTGCAGCAAGCAGAGAATACGATCTACCCCGTATCGTGAAGCGAACCTCCTCTTCACGAGCTTGTGAATCCTGGTCTTCATCATAATAATGCGCCATGCTAAAAAACCCGAGAAAATGAAATGAATCGCATCAATCCATGATGCGAAGTATCTTGAAAACGACCTTATCAGCAGCTTTGATCGCCTCGTCACCCGTAGAACCGCCGACAACGATACAATTCGTGTAATTATCCGCAAAGTCCACAACAGGCTCGTCTTCGTCAGTCGATATGTGGATGACAGGCACGAGCTTTGTAGCATCCTCGCAGGTCTTATACGTTATGCTGCTGTTAGTGGTGGAACTGTTTCCCGATGCTTCTCCGTAGATCGCACTCTTGACAGGGAAGCCATAAAACTTCTCACCAAGGATACGAGCAATATTGACAGCTGCAACAACAGGTTTCGAACCGTTGTCATCAACAGCAAGGATGAAACCCGCATGAGGTTCAGCCATCATATAAGTTGTCACATTCTGGTTATAAGAAATGTTCTCGAGGTCGTAAGGATGATAGTTTGAAGGCACTTCAAAAAGTTGATCATCACGAGTCACTTGCGTTTTCCACTTTTCACCGGCTTTTTCGAATGCGAAGTGGTTGTATGTGCTGTAATCCCTACCATCACCACCGAAATCGACGAACATGAGCGTTGAAGAAACCACGGCTGCAATGATCAGTATAATGATAAACCAGGATTTTACACCAGGACTTTCTTTCTTCTTTTGTTTCTGGATCGCTTCAGTATGTTTTTTAGCCATAGAAGACACCTTTTTTCTGTTCAAGCACTCACACCATACATGTTATACAACAATCGATCACGCACCAAATGCGTGTGTTCTGGTCTCATAGTGATCTCAATACAGGAATCGTCTTGCATGTATCTGGTCTGATTCCCGAAGTCAATCGAGACAACCGGTTGTGATGCCGTCGCATTACCACAACCGATAACAGGCAGTTGGGAGTCAGAGACGTTTTCCGGGATAGCACCCACAACAGTCATAGGAGCATTATTAGAAAGATCATAGCGCAACATATCAAGAAGCTGGTTCTCAGTAGTCTCATCACCAAGCCCTGAAATCACAACCATACTCTTGTTAGAGAGAGTGCCTTTGAGGTCGGCCGAGGAATTGATTTGCGAAAACTGATCAGGGTAAGTATAAAACGGTACCGAGTCATCACCAACATGCAAGGTTATGGTCTGAACTGTGCGATCGGACCTGTAAAAATCAGCACGGTCCTCAATAGAGACATCATACGGGCCTATAGTACGAACACCATTCTCATCACCGGTTGAATTGAAGGTCGCGAATCCAGCTAAACCACCAAGCATGATAAACACGAGCACAAGACTCATGATTCTCTGCTTACGGGCCTCTTTCCGTTTTTCACGTTCTGCTCTTGATAAACGCCTCGTTTTCTTTACCATAAACGTAAAGCAACACGCCGTGGCTTAAAAAAGTTACTGTGAACCAACCGAAAAACAAATTACCACTATTAAATAGTCAAAAACAATACCTTTATAAATACAAGTGGAGTTCCTGCGATACTGGTGATCAGAACATGGTACGACGCCCCACAACCGTTTCAGCAATCAAGAAAGACAAACAAGACCAGATCGAATATTACAGGTTCAACAAGCTCACTGGAGAGTTATATAAGCAAAATAAGGAACAAGCCCATAAAAAGCAACTCGAGAATACAACTCTAGATCAAGCACACAATACTATCGAACGGTTTACCAGCAGGATCAAGAACTCATACCATCCAGTTATCGAACCGCAAAAGAACCATCCTCTCCACGACCAGATTTGCAGTTTCCTCTATAAGAATTGAAGCCGTATAACGTTTGTTTTCCGTTCAATGCAAAGCGTGCGTCTTCAGGCGCGTGACAACCACTTTATCGATACGGCGGTGCTTTATCTTCTTTATCTCGAACTTGAGACCATCAATCTCGACAATAACGATACCCGAACATTGGGTTGATTTCTTCGAGTTTCTCGAGGAGTTCGTGGATCTTCTTCCCGCATACCCCTTGCTCTTTGGAAAGAGCGACTATGTCACGGGCTTTCTCATCGGTCGTGAAAGGAGCAAAAGAAATACCAAGATTGATCAGGGTCGTGGACATATCAAAAATATAGACAAAGGGATAAGCCGGCATCAGAATGCATTCAACGGCCCGACCATGAAAATTCATAAATCTTTCTTGTAGACAACCGTACGGTACGGGAATGGAATCTCAATACCTTCTTTATCAAATCGTTCTTTGATACTCTTATTGACATCACAGCCCATCATGAAAGCGTCTGAAGGGTTTTTCGCCCAGGCCCAAGCCCGGAGCTTGACAGAAGAATCACCGAAACCAAGGACTTTGACAAGCGTTTTTGGCTTTCCTTCTTTAATATCCATTTTCGTTCGGGGATCGATGCTTAACGAATGAGCTTCAATCTCTTCAGCCATGATTTTCATGGCCTTATCGATATCAGAATCATAGCTGATACCGATCTCCACATGACGACAGGTCTTTTCCTCCCCGATGTTATAATTCTCCACGATTTCATTACCCAAGATAGAATTCGGAGCGACAAAGCGTTTATTCTCGAAATTACGGATGACGGTATGTCGAAGGTTGATATCCTCGACAACACCAGTCTTACCGGAAAAACTGATGATATCACCAACCCTGAAAGGTTTGTACACAGCGATGAAAATACCATTTATGATGTTAGAGAAGGCTTGTTGAGCAGCAAATCCAACAACGATAGCCAACACACCAGCACCTGCGAATAGAGAGACTGCAACGGTGCGAAGCGAAGGAATGAAAGAAATCGCAACTGCAATTCCGGCGATATAAATCATTACCGAGATCAATCGCTTAAGAACCATGAACTGAGTGTCATCAATCTTCACCCTCCGATTAGTCTTTTGAAGACGTCTGTTGATAAGGACGATGACGATTTTATGAACGATAAGAGTGCCAAGCAACGCTACAGTTACGTAAATGATACGTAAAAGAGTGCTATCAATCGTAAACCCGAAGAAAGTTACCATAACATAGCTTCCAGAATCGTTTTCATTTATAAAACTGTTGTCCAAGAAGCACCCTATACGCCGCTTAATAGGAAAATCAACCATCAGCTTTATAAATGAAACGTGATTTTTGGATTAACCTGACTGAGAGTGCATAGAAGCTGCCACGGCGGCGTACTTTCGGAAGGTGATACACATGGCAGAAACAAAAGTCAATATTGGCGATAAGAAAACCAAGAAGACATACAACAAGACCCTTTCTGAAGACCAGATGAACCAAATCATCGGTAAGAAAATCGGCGACAAGATCAAAGGAGAATCTCTGGAACTACCAGGATATGAATTTGAAGTAGTCGGAGGTACCGACAGCGCAGGTTTCCCAATGCGAAAAGACGTTCAAGGAAAGACACGAAAAAGAATCCTCATCACAGGTGGCGTCGGAATGAGAAAGAAAGAACGTGCAGGAATGAGGAAACGAAAACTAGTCGCTGGAAACACTATCCATGAGAATACCGCTCAGATCAACCTGAAGGTCACCAAACAAGGTAAAGACCCTATCGAAGCCCCTAAAGAGGAAGCTTCAGAGGAAAAACAGGAGTAAAATCCTGTTTTCATTCCTTTTCCATTATCAACCCCGAGATTTCTCCCTACTGAATATGACCAGCATTTTTTCAGCCACACACCAAAAAGGCAGCGAGTGTTTGCGGAAACATTTATAAATAGCAATTCTGCTATCATGTATTCAGGGCAACAATGAGACTGGATGAGAAGTTCGCGAAAAAAACCGATTACATAAAGCATTTCGGCGAGGAGCTCGGCTGGAAGCCTGAACAACTGGAGTTCGTTAATGCTATCAAGGCAGGCGGCTATCAGACAGCAGATAATAGTGATGAAAACCCTTATCCGGAACCAATCAAGAGGCTGAAACTCACCATCGAAAAACAAAGCGCCAGTCTTGAAGAGACGTATTATTGGTGTCTTGACTTCTTACGGACAGAATTAGGTTTTCCCATGGTCGAAAAGATCTATGATATCTTCAGCGCGTCAGAGTCAAGCGCCCAGTTCGGTAACACAGGCCAGAAGCAGAGCATCCAACAGGACAGGGCAAGCCAGTATCTACAGTATATAGGCCAATTCGTCAAGCAATTATTCCAACTGGTTCGCGAGCTACGAGTCATTGATGAGAAACTCCAACCCTATAAGGACTGGAGAAAGAGCAAGAGTGCCGATATCACGCTCAAACAAGTCTTCACGCAGTTCGCAGAAGGAAGCCCGCAGAATCCAAGTCCAGACACAGTCTATCAACTGGCACAGCGGATCGGCTATACAGTCTTACCAGATCTCTTTTTCAACACACACATCTATGATCTCAAGAAGGTGGATCAGGAAGTCGATAACGGCCAGACAAAAGAATTCAATAAGCAAGTGAGAACGGTTCTCAAGCGAAAACTATATCAGTTCCTCAACTGGAAAGAAAAGACTGAAAAAGAGCTGTACCACAGACGAAAATTCCTGCTCCAATACCTACGACAACACTGGAAGATCATACAACTTTACATGTCTTGGATCAAGCCTTATATCAGAACCGCAAGAAGGCTTGCAAGCAATCCGAATCATCTCGAGAGTCCAGAAATCATCAACGCGTTCGATACAACAAAACTCGAGATTGAAGTACTGGCCAAAAAGCCTATCGATATGAAAAAAAACGACGGGCACTACAGCTGCGTATTACTTAATTTCAAGTTCACGACACAACCAAAGCTCACTTATGATCAACGCTTCCAAAGCCAGGCAGTAGCACATACAGGCCGTTGCACGGTAACGTTCAGGTCCTACGGTTGGCACGAGTCCGATATCGAAGCGTATCGCAAGATGCGTGACCGAGAGGATGTCGATATGCTGAAAACGCTTGACGAGCATATCTCCGGAGCGTTCGATTATCTGGGCGAGGAATTCGAGAAATACCTGGAGGAAGCGCAGGAAGAATTCACGACAGAGAAAAAATCCGAAGAGAAAAAGAAAAAGGAAAAAGGCGCGCAAGAAGCAAAGGATCTTCTCAATAAAAAGCACAAATACCGCAAATGGGGACCGTTAGAACCATTCCTGAATATGGGCGACGGACTGGAAGAACTCGCCAAATCATTTTTCTCAGCTCCAAAGGCTGACAAGAGTAAGATGAAGAGCGAGCCGTCAAAAACAGGAGATAAGGAAAAGAAGAAAAAAGCAGGCGGAAACGCCGCCAAATCAATGGGTGTCCTCTATACAGTCTACAAGAAATCACACCAACATCTTGCATGGTAAGTGAATTCATCTTTTCTGATCGATCACGCAATAAAGATCCATGTTAATCTTTGAAGTTTCAAAGATCGTGTTGTCAAGCATCTGCCTGTAATTGTGAACACCTTCTTTGCCCGGAGAATACGAATCATCAAGTCCGAACAAGTTGAAATCTTCAAGAATACCATAATAACCCCACATTCCAGTTTCATCATCTATTCGCAGGATCGAATAGTCAGGCAGAAGATAACCATTCTTGACAAGAAGCTCGTAATGACCGATCCCTTTGAATCGAGGAATATGCATTATGCCATCATAAGTCTCAAGATACTCCCTGAGTGTCCAGATGTTGCTGTCGAAGCGTTCCATGTTATTTCACACGAAAATTTTTGAAATAAGTTATCGTAAATGGATTTCAAGGATATCTTCATCTTCAAGTACATGCCTGTCCTGAACTTTCTGACCGTCAAACTTCGCGCTGGGTCCCCATATGCGAGCGAAGCGGAATTTCTTGACAAAATCCTTATGAAGCTTGTTACACACATCCCGTATCTTCGAGTTCCGAAACATAATTAATGGCTCTTCAAGATCGGCCTTTTCAGTAGGCTCCTTGAGATAGATACGGATAAGATCGAGCTTGTTGAAAATAGTCTCCTTGAGTTCGTCAAGACCCTCGCCTTTCTGGGCACTGATGATCAAATCCACATCGTATGTCTTCTTGATACGCTCAAGCTCATCAGGATTGACGAGATCAGCCTTGTTAAGAACAGTGATTGCAGGCATATATTTCTTATTTGACTCAACGCAATCGATGAATTGATCGACTGTAATATCACTCCGGATGACGACTTCAGCGTTGTTGATACGAAATTCCTTGAGGATACGAGTGACAGTCTCTTCATCAAGATAAGAAAGCTTGACCGTTGATCCCACCCTAATGCCGTCTTTAGCAGTCTTGTTGATCTTGACATCAGGTCTTTTCTGGTTAAGCCGGATGTTGGTATCATAAATCTCGTTGACAATCGTATCATATTCGTGAGGACGGGTCGCGTCAAGAAGAATGATACACAAATCAGCACTGCGCATGCTCGAAAGAACTTCCTTACCACGACCACGACCAGAAGCCGCGCCCTTGACAATACCAGGGACATCAAGAATCTGGATGTTTGCATGACGGTACTTGAGAACGCCCGGGACGCAAGTGAGCGTGGTAAAAGCATAAGAACCAACTTCAGATTCAGCCCCGGTCAATTGGTTGAGAAGTGTAGATTTACCGGCTGAGGGGAAACCAACAAGGATAACAGTACCATCACCAGTCTTACGGACTTCCCAACCTTCACCCCCTCCGCCTTGAGAGCTTCTCGCTTCTTCTTTCTCTTTGAGCTTCGCAATCTGTGCCTTATAAAGACCTATAGCTGACTGGGTCTTCTTATTATAGGGAGTGTTAGCAATACGCTCTTCCAACTCCTTGATCTTTGCCAGATTATCAGCCATGGTATCTCCAGAAGCGAGAATCAAGGTTGTTTATAAATATAATTGAGACGGACCTACAAATCAAGGAAATTATTTAAAGGAGCGCCAAACTGTTCTCGTAATAACATGGTCAAGACACTCACGGATAAAGAGTTACCAGAACTGATCAAAAAAGACTGTATCTCATCATCAGAAGAACTCGAGGAGTACATCCAACCAGCGAGTATCGATATACCCCTCGGCAATAAGGCTTATCACCTACAACAAAAATTCATCCCATTCTCAAACGAGATACATGCTGTAGCAGAAAAGCTTTGTATCGAAAAGATCGATCTCAATAAAGGAACCAATCTCTATAAGGGACAGACGTATCTGATCAAATGCCTCGACATCAATCTCCCACAACACCTTTCAGGTGTCATCAGCCCGAAAAGTTCGATAGGAAGGATCGATCTGCGCGTACGCTCTATCGTTGATAACCATTATCTGTATGACACGATCGAACCTGGAAAGAAAGGAGAGCTCTGGCTTGAAGTGACCCCCAGATCGTTCAATGTGAAAGTCAAGAAAGGGATTCCTTTAGCACAACTCCGGATTATCGACGAGAACGAGGACTCGACAATCGATTTCTCAAAACAACCTCTAGTGATCGAGGAAGACGGAACCCGCAAGGTTGGAACGATGTATCGCGGTCGTCTGGTGTTGAGCCTGAATGTAGAGCCAGGAAAAATTATTGGCTATGAAGCGAAATCCACAGACGAAATCATCGATTTGAGCAAGAAAGGAGCTCTAAATCCAAAGAAGTTCTTCAGAGAGCTCGTTGCGGATTCCCGGCCCGAATCAAGATTGACAGGCAAGTTCGTGCTAGAAAAAGATCGCTTCTACATCCTCTCAACAAAGGAACTAGTGGCTGTCCCTGAAGATTATTCGCTTGAAATGGTCTCTATCGATCCGAAACTCGGCGACCTCACAGTCCACTACGCTGGGTTTTTCGATCCAGGTTTTGGCATGAAAAAAGGAGCCAACGGAGTACTCGAAGTCAGACCCCACGAAGTGACGACCGTCTATCACGGGCAACCGATTTGTCTCATGGAGTGTTTCGAAAATAAGAGCGCTCCAACGAACAGTTACGGAGCCAGCGGCAATAACTATCAATACCAGCGCGGGCCTCGCCTGTCAAAGTATTTCAAGCAAGACTGAATAGACGACCCAATATAAACAGCTATACGATTTCTATGCTTCATCCCTAAAAAAGAGTGGTGAAGAGTTCTTCAAAAATCCTGTATACATACCTCAAAAGTACGAGAACATCTTCAGAAAAACCCCGGAACAACCAAGCTTAACAAGTCTTATTACGGCAGACAGGCCGCTTTTCTTTGTCCTACCACAGATACAGTATCACAGGCAGTATGAGACATCCGAGCAGCATGTTCTTCTGCGCCCCGTATTGCGCTGCCAGAAGTCCGAGAGCTGTCGCTGTCACGAGTATGAGTACACCTTGCACTCCGCTTAATATGATGACTACGAGAAGCAAGAAGAGGATGACACCGATAACGAGCTTGTGATAATCGACTTTCTGAAGCAATCGCGACATCTTCTTCGATAAAGTGAGACCGAGAATCACGGCCACGCCGCCAGTGACAAGAAGGACGGGAACGAAGATGTGAAGGTGGTGTGTCGTTATCGTTTCTAAAAGATTAGACATGCCAAGCACAGCGCCGTTTCTCGCTTTGCCAAGAAGCGTTATAGTGACTAGCGAGAAGGCGAAGTTGACCGTGTTGATACCGCCTACCAATAGAAGATAATCACGAGGTGTTTTCCGTTTCATCGTGGCGCTAGCCACAATGGCAGCCTGGCTTGAACCGAATCCGGGAAGGAATGAAGCGAGCATGCCAACAAAGGTGGCTCTTGACACGGTGTTCTCGATGTCAGTGAACTTGAGAGGAATGGTTTTCGAGCAATCCTGTTCAGGCAGATGAGACGGGGAGTTAAGGCTCAATATGAGAGTGCTTGTCCCGAAAAGACCGGAAAGAAGCGGCAATAAGATGTGTTGTTGATGGACAAGGCTGAAGCAGAGCAGACCAAGAAGTCCTGCTGTGAGGAAAAAGACGGTGTTTAACAGGAACTTCCGCGACATGATAAGAAGGAACAGTATGATAGCAAGAAGCAGCTTGCCAACATAGGGTTCAAGAAAGGACTGGGCAGGCTCAAGCACCTGCAAGCCAAGAGGAAAGAAGATGATCGTCAGGATGAGAGCGGCGAAGGAACCCACAAGTGTGTAGGTGACTGCGTGATGACCCCTGCCTTCCAGTAGCATCTGATGACCAGGGAGAACACTTAAGACCTGGTCAGCATCCGGCGCTCCGAGGTAGATGCTCGGGATGCTGTCAAGAAATGAGTGGGTGAGCGCAAGTGAGAGTATGAAGACAGATAGAAGGAAAGGGCTGATCCCAGCGAGCATGCTTGCAGAGCCGACAACGATGGCAGTGATGAGATTCACGTGAAGGCCAGGGATGAGGCCTGTAAAGATACCGCAGGTGATGCCCGCGATGACTGCGAGGAAGAGTTCGAGGAGCATGGAAGAGAATTTCAAGAAGAGGAATAAAAGCACAACGGAGGATTTGCCGGAAGAATTGCGAAAAAAAAGAAATTTCTCCAAAAGAAATATAAACAACCTCGTATTGATTAATATGATATGAAATCGTTTCCTACAATCAAGACTGTTCTCATGGTCGAGGATTTTCTCATAAGAAATAGTTTTGACCTTTTCTCGAAAGCGGCCATAATAAGAGGGCTTGATGGTAAGATAAACAACAATAACCTGACAACAATTCTCAACTATCTGGAGGCATCAAACAAGATCATTCAGGGGGAAAAGGGCATCCAGTGGATACAATCCAGTAATCCTAAGCTGAAAAAGTTCATCAGAGAAGGTCTTGAAGTCTAACGATTCGAATACTGGAATCTCTTGTTATAGGTCTTATGATCGAGAATATCAACAACAAAACTCACAATCTGTATCTCATCGGTTCCGTGAATCCAATAGATGAGCCTCCAGAATCCAGCTAAATCAACCTTCCATAGATTTTTCACATCAAATAATTCTATGTATCGTTGCGGAATCTGTTTTTTCTTGATATGTATACCATATTGAGGATTTTCTTTCAGTTTTTCGATTGCCCTATTTATTGAAGAGAATAATTTTTGCTTTTTGGTACCGAACCTCCCTTTTTTAATCTCTAGTTCAACATCTTGTTTCAGATCCAGATAAAGTTTTTTGGCATCAGCCAGTAAAACAACCCTGGATTCTTTTCCCTTAAAGGACATGACTTGATTCTTAAAGAGAGATTTAATTAACGTTATTACAAAAGAGCCGGAAGAATTGCGAAAAAACAATGATCTCATCATCACTGGTTTCTTTGATGCAACCGGTGACGGATGTGAAGTGATAGGAATAAGAGCAATAGAAGAACTCCCGCAACGACAAACCCAAGCACGATCTTCTGACGCAAGACAAGGTTTTCAAGGTCAATGAACAGTGACTGCTGAGTAACTGAAGAGTCTGGAGTTTCATTGGAAGCGTTATTAGAAGCAGAAAAAGTCTTGTCAGAAGTCTGTATCAAGGGACGTATTTTCGTTCCGGCAAGAGCATACTCACCAGTAGAGAGTACATCAACAGAATAATAAGTGTGATTACCTCGCTCGTAGAGCTTTTTCGTAGGGATCTCATGCCAAGAGCCGTTTTTCACATACAAGTGCATGATATGATCAGACCAAGAGTCATTCACTCTCAAGGTGAGCTTGGCAACACTGAGACGACCATCAAGATCAGAGGCATCAATGGTGAAATACTGCGTGGCATTCTCAAGAGGTGTTTCAGGCGTATCATCAGGTTGTATGGCAAGGGTAGCTTCAGGAATAAAACTGTCAACCATGAAAACGACATCAACAACAGGAACTTCAGGCTCGTCAAGCGAGAACTCGATAACATCATCCGATGAGATGTTAGTGAATGTCTTCATATCAGCCTCTGACTTTTTCTGCGCAGTCTCATTATGCTCGGCTTCATCTCCAGGTTCAGAAGCAGTACTGTTACTGACGCTGCCACCAACACCACCAACTCCACCACCAACGCTATCGTCATCTGACTCGCAAGAGGAATCCTGATGCGAACCGTCGCAACAATAGCCGGACGAATACACTTGATCAGCACACAGGCAATCAGACAAGATTTCCCCATCATCACAGGCAGGATATGTTTCACCGATTATGAACTCGGAATAGGAGTCTGTCGTGAAGTAGAAGCGATATGAATCAGTCGTGTTATCAAGCAAGGTCAGGTCGTGCTTTGCAGCGAACGAGCCCGAATCATCATGATCACCATAAACTTCCAGATCATTCAAGCCAACACCATCAAGCAATCTCTTCGGAATGCTGAAATAGACACGGGAACCCGGCAAGGTTGAAGCAGTGATGTTCAGATAGAGCTTATCATCCCTGAAACTGACCGGACGTGCTACGGAATCAGGAACCTCATTCACATCAAGAGATAAAGAGAGATTCGAAGAGTTGATATGGGAGACCATCTGGACGTAACTGCCAAGCGAAGTATTCTCTAGGGACACATAGCCATCTACAGAAGGAGCATTGATCCCATCACCATTCTTGACGGTGAAGTTGTAGGATTTGTTCATACTGTTTCCGGCAGTGTCGTTACAGGTAAAGACAATGGAATGATTGGAGTCGGCAAGCAGGAAAGTATCCAAAGTGTAATAACCGGAAGAAGAGATATCCTTCGAGATATTATCCAACACCACAGCAGCAGTATCGGTAGTGGTCTCGTTATCGCGACAATCAACAAGGATCTCGCAAGTGCCATTCAAGGTCTGGTTATCAGCAATATTCTCCACCGATAAGACCGGCGCAGTCTCATCGACATGGTAGGTGAAGCTGTGTGTATGGTATGTGCCGTTATTCGTGATGTTGAAATTGACAGCGAGTGACGATTCATTGATAAGAACACTAAGATTATCATGAGAAAAGTTATTCCAAGTACCGCTTCCTAACTTATAGGTGCCGTTCGTGATGTTGTATGAGCTGAAGGTAACAGTAGTTTCATCAGCCATGAAGCTGTCGTTTCTAATCGAAGGCACTATGGAAGGGACAGAAGCATTAACATGCAAGGATAAGGATTCAGTAGCATTGTTACCGGCCGCATCCTCAACAAAAAAATCCACCGGATACGAACCTTCTGTAGCAGGTGAAGTGATAGTAGTCACATGATTGTGACCATCAGAGCGTAAAGTGTAGTTCGTGCCGTTGACATGGGCAATTGCACGAGAAACCCCGGAAAGCGATTCATTGATAACTGCAAAGAGATTCACTTCAGCACCGGGATAGACACTGCTCGAGCTGAGATCAGCGCTTGTGATCGAAGGAGCTCGCGAATCGAGTTTTAAGGTGCCGACATCATATAATTCTCGATTACCAGCTTCATCAATCGAACGATAGTAGAGCATGTTCTCGACAAGGTTGCTTGAGACGTTGAAGGGTTCAGAGTATTGCCTCCAGCGACTTTCGTTTTTATAACGGTACTCGGTGCGGGAAATTCTGTTTGAGTCGTTGACTTCAAAACTGACAGTGACATTCTCAGCGTGCCATCTCGAACCCGATACAGAAGCATTGCTCCGGGTGAGGACCATCTCTGTTACAGGATGATCATCATCGAAAGAGAGATTCAAAGTAGTATTGTAATATAGGGTGTTTGAAGCATTATCGACAACCAAGATAGAGATATTCGTATCGTCAAGTCGGACTGGACCACTCCACAACAATCCATCCTGTTGCAAGGAGACATCGTCAACCATAACTGAAGCGATATCAATATTATCTGTAGCATTGACAAAAATGGTCGTATCAAATCCTGACTGGATCACATTCCTCGAGAGGCTCACATTATGAACTTGAGGCAGAGTATCATCAATAATTACAGAAAGAGGGGAGTCACGCACATGGTTTCCAGCAACATCCCAGACATCAAATGTGATGTTTTCGGTTGCAACAGTGATATTAGCCCTGCAAGAGTGGTTGTTAGCCACGATTTTCTTGCAAGAGAGCTCCTGGCCGTTAGCAGAGGCATTGACCAGATTCCCTTCTGTGATATTCAAAGAAACACGAGTTGTGGCGTTAGTGCGAACGATCTCATTGTCAATAGAAGCAGAAGTGATATTTGGAGGGTGGTTGTCAAGTGTTAGGTTCTGTAACGAGGTGGCGCTGTTACCAGCCATATCAACAACTGTCACGTTGACAATCGTAGTGCCTTCTTCCTTCGATTCGTTGATGGTGTGATTATATTCAAATCGCCCGGAAGTGTTGCGGATGAAAGTCGCGTCACGACCATCCACCGATACAGAGAGATTCTTTAAGTTCTCTTCAATAATATCAAAGCTGATGTTAAGTTTTGAACCGTTAGTTATCATCTGCGGAGTCACAGTATAATTCACAATTTGAGGCTGAGTATCGTCTATAGTGAACTCAGTAGCATTGTCATAAGTTGAATGTCCAACCGAATCAGAAGCTATAATTGAGACCGGTGATGACGAAAGCGTGATATTATCACGCCACAAACTCCCGTTTCGTTGCAACAGGACACCATCTGCAGTAACATTTTCCAAAAGATCGGCATCAGTAGCATTAACTGTTACTTGAACTGACGTTCCTGAAGAGAATATATAGTCAGACAGATTCACCCAATGGATAACCGGTGCGGTAGTATCAGGAACTGTAGGACTCTTATCATAACTGTCGTTTATAGTGTCGTTATCGGCGTCAGTGGTAGTGATATAATAGCTGTCATCAAGAAAGAAGGTGCGATAATCAGTATCATCATCCAACCAGGCTTGATAATCATACACTGATTCAGTATAGTTGATGCGAGCATAACCATCCTCACCCCAGCCAGCACCCCAACTGTTCTTGACGATCCAATAGCCCTGACTGTCATCATATCCGACTACTGCAAGGGCGTGCCAGCCACAATTATTCCAATCTTTTGAATGGGTGTAAACACCACCAGAATAAAGCTGGAAATCGTCACAAACATACATGTAAGAAGTGATAGGGCCTTCTGATGCGAGAGTATTTTTTATTGCAGTAGCATTCGGGGTGACAGGACCACCGTAATGCATTCTCGAATAGACTGGAGAAGCGCATTTTTCCGAGCAATCGTTACAGATATCCCCCGTACATCCGGAATTATAGGGAAAGCAAGTCTCATTGACAACTCCGTTATTCTTGATATACTCCATCGTATCATAGATATATCCTCCTGAACAGTTCCCCGTGGGACTGCAAGAGACAAGGTCCTGTTCAGAAAGATCCAAATCAAGACCAGTATCGTTTGCATTGATATTGATCTTCGCTTCAAAAACTGCGAGAACGGCAAAAGCCCAACAAGCCCCACATGAGGCCTGATCCTTGATAGAAGTAATCCAATCGAGACCATCATGATTTCGCCAGTCAAGTGTTGCAGGTGCAGATTCAAAAAGAGATTCAGAGGATGTTTTTTGAGTGGTTAATACCTTGTTCTTGTTGAGAAGCGTTCCTGTCTTCTCGGTCTTTGAAGATGAAAATGTCTGTAGAGACATCGAGCCAGCATCAGGTTCTGATTTCGCAGGGTCTTCTTGAGCATTCTTATAATAATCCCATATATTCCGGGACTTACCCTCAGGTGTGATGCACAAACCGTGAGCATCACCATCGACGTCCGTTTCTACTCTGAAAGTCCCACCTTCCTCTTCACAAAAAGATGCAGCAGGATTATTCATCGCCAGTCCTAATCCCGAGACCAACACCACCATAAAGACTAACACCACTGCAAACGGCACAATCCGATTCATTCAACACTCCCCTCTGAAATAACTCCACGCTTCACACTTCGTGCCATCAGAAAGCACACAATAACCGACCTGACCGCCATCAGAACCGTTCTCTATCAGGTACTCATTACCATCATCAACACATTTTTTCGCAGCAGGGTTAGCAATACGTGTTTTTGAATCTTCAGAAGGAGGTTCATCAGCTACTTCAGAACAACCGGCCATCACGAGCAAAGCCACTAGTGCAAGAACTATCACACAACCCCTAAAACACATATGACCCTAACGATCAAACACCAATATAAAAATCTTTCTGGGGCGATCAAGGTCGTATCAATTCATATTCTGAAGAGCCCATCCCGAACTCCTCGGCAGCCTGCACTTGCAGGAACGGATCTTTCTCCTGTTCGATCAGAAAAACATTCTTGCCTTCAGCCTCATTAAGTATATCAAGGGCCGCTTTATCAATGGCGACACCGTCTTCTGAAGCGAACCAGCCGAGATCTCTTGCGATAGGACCTGATGCGTTACTGTCACAATCACATTGTTTAGCAATGCGACCAGCAAAGGTCACGTAATAATCCTTCTTGAAGGTCTTTTGCGCAGTAGCAGCACCGTCACCGAGCAAGGTGTCAAAAAGTTCCACTTTCGGCGAGAACACATCTTCCGGACAAGTCAGGATGCATTTAGAACATCCGATGCAAAAACTGATTTCGGGCTTGTCTGTGACTTTGATTCCGTTTACGGGACAGACGTTCTCACAGGCCTTGCACTGGATGCAACCTTCTCCAACCACAGCTTTTCCACCATCATGGATCGCGCCTTTCGAGGTTTTCGAGAGAGCACCCATACCAAGGTTCTTGACAGCACCGCCGAAGCCAGAACAGTCGTGACCTTTGAGATGGCTGAGAACAAGAACACCATCAGCCTCGCTGAGAGTGTCTGGCACCTCGTATTCGAGATATTCCCCCTTGTGCACCGTTATTCTCGAATCATCGGTATCGACATCGCCAAGCTCCCCATAGCCTTTGTCAAGCGCGTGCTGCTTGTGAGTGTCCGGATTGTGTCGTTTACTATTGTACATGACCGAGGTGTCAAAAAGCGTGACCTCAAAACCGAGTTCGTGAAGGATGTCTGTCACGGGCTTGAGATCCTTTGGCGTAAACGAATACTTATTACCAGGTTCTCCGAAGTGAGTCTTGACAAGTATACGACTGCAGCCAGTGAAGCGTTCTTGGGGTCGGATCTTGAGGTTTTCTCTGAATGTATCGGTGAATTCCGGGGAATGATATACGTCTGCCATCTTGAAGCACACCAAAACATCATTTGTATATAAAATTTCTGGGAAATATTTACATTGATTCATCTTGCTGTCCCGACACCTAACATGAAGAAACATCTCTATAAATGCTATAATGGATGAGGTCGAGAATTCTAAGATATAAAAACAAGATTTATAAATAGCCTAAAAGCCCAAAATGTGATGATCCACTATATCTTCTTCGTGCTCGCAGCTATTTTTATAGGAACAGTAGGGCTTTTTGTCAATCTCAGTGGCAATGCAGTCAGCCCGTACGTTCTCGGTTTCTACAGGGTGTTTTTCGGTTTTCTCATCATCGCAGCAGTCAGTCCGATGCTTGACAAGGATACGTTCAAGACAAAGAATAAGAATCTCAAGATCAATGCGTTTATAGGACTCCTATTCGCAATCAATTTCACAGGAACGGCAATCGCGTATCTGCACGCTTCGATGCAAAGCGTCACGCTCATCCTGGCAACTACCCCTGCTTTTGTCTTGATCTTTGCCTACTTCCTACTTGGCGAGAAGGTGACAAGAACAAAGATCATAACACTCATCTTCACGCTCATAGGTCTTCTCATCCTCAACCCAATACATCCTGAAGGTCTGACTGGAAATCTTATCGCCATGGGCGTTGTCATATCTGGAGGATTGATGTTCACGCTGATGAGAAAAGTGAATATGGAAGAGACGATAGGTAATGTCTTCTGGTTCTTCCTGTTCGCATCCCTTTTTCTCCTACCGATGCCCATCATCTTCGGCTTCGGGACGATCAATCTTAATATCATCTCTCTAGGCATAGTATCCACTGGAGCGGCGTATCTTTTCTACAATCTAGGTTATGAAGGAGTTGAAGCAGAGATAGGAACACTCATTACGAATATGATAACACCGCTTTCAGGAATCATCTTCGCGATCTTCATCCTAGGAGAAAGGATAAACATCAAGGTGTTAACTGGAGGATTCGTGCTTATCATCGCTGCAGTGTATCTGAGAACTCACCTCACGACAAGACATAAGCAACCACACCTGCGACATGGATGACTCTCGAGGCACGTATCCACAATATTTTTATACGTCTTCATCTAATATGTTCATAGGTGACTAGTTATGGCAAAATACGAATGCGCTACATGTGGTTTCATCTACGATGAGAAAGAAGAAGGAACATTGTTCTCAGAGCTCCCTGACGATTGGATATGTCCTGTCTGCAGCTCCCCTAAAAGCGATTTCTACAAAAAAGAATGATGATGGAAACCTACTCAGTCAAGGTACAAGAGATCATTAGCGAAACGCATGATACGAAGACGTTTCAGACTACACGACCAAGAAGTTTCGAGTTCAACCCAGGACAATACTGCCTGATCTGGCTTGATAAGTTCTCACGGCCACGGCCGTTCACGATAGCAAGCACCCCAGAAAAAGATTATCTTGAGTTCACGATAAAAAAAATAGGTGAATTCACGACCGCCATGTTCAAGCTCAAAAAAGGAGATTCTCTCAAGATCACCTCTCCACGTGATTCAAAGCTCAGCATCAAAAAACCCGCTTCTGACAGGATCGTGTTCATCGCAGGCGGCAGCGGTATCACTCCTTTCTATCCGACACTCAAATCACTGGCAGAAAAAGCTGAACTGACACTTTTCTATTCGAATCGTACTGACAAGGACATCATCTTCAGTGAACAACTTCGCCAACTCGCCAAAAATAATGATTCTCTTAATATACGATTCTTTGTCACGAAACAAAAGGATTCTGCATATGAAAACAAGCGTATCGATAAAGACGATCTCAAGAGCGTGAAAAGCGAGGATACCCAGTGGTATGTCTGCGGACCACCGAGCATGACTAAAGCGATACATGACTCATTGCTTGAAATCGGTGTTAGTGAAGAGAAGATTCACAAGGAGACGTGGGAACTGCCAGGAAAGCATGAAAAAGATGATGAATAAGAAGAATCACTCCTCAGCTTCAATATAATATCCTATGACAAGACCTTTGCGAAGCGTTCCCTTGACAACGATCTCATCACCTTCTTCAGGGAGCTCTTCAGAAGCTACGGCAATCGAGCCAGTATCATCCTCAATCGTATAACCGGATAGGTCACCGATCTTGATAGAGTCCTGCACGACACCTCCCGCACGAACTGTCTTGTTGAGATTTTCGTCAGTCTTGATTTCAGTGACAGAACTGGTACATCCGGTCAGTAAGAACAGGGATACAAACGCAATCAGGGCAACAAGCACTATCCATCTCATTGTACTGTATATTATATATTCCACTACTTAAATAGATTATGGAAGATGTTTTTACGACAACAAATATTTTAAAGAGAAACAGATGCACTGGTTGATAATGAAAGATACGCCAGTAATCGTACTTGACATAGAGACCACAGGACTCTCACCATACAAGCATCGTATCACAGAGATCGCCGCTGCCAAAGTCCTTAATGGCAAGATCGTTGACACGTTCCAGACGCTGGTCAACCCGGAAGTTCCCATTCCTCCTTTCATCACCCGACTGACGGGCATCACTGATGATATGGTTCGTCACGAACCCACGATCAATGCAGTCCTTCCTTCCCTTAAGGAATTCCTCCAGAATCATCCTATTGTCGCTCACAACGCGAGTTTCGATATGAAGTTTCTCAAGCATAATTTCTTCGCCCATCGCGGGGAGCACTTGTGTAATCCCACTATATGCACTGCCAAACTGGCACGACGCATCCTTAAGGAACTGCCGTCAAAAAAGCTTGGTCATGTCTGCATGCATTATGGCATCAGTAACGATGAAGCTCACCGGGCGTACAGCGACGTCGATGCGACTGTAGGGATTCTCACCAGGATGGTTGAAACCCTTCACCAGTGCGGCATTCAGACTCTCGAGCAGGTCGATCGCTTCCAATCGCTCCCTGTAGCCCGTGCATCGCAACTTTTGAGTAACACAGGTAATCTTTAAAAATACCCATGGATAGCAATTTTTCAACATGATCATCAATCACAACAAGTTCCTTTATAACAAGTTCGTCAAGACAACAGCGATTGACGCATTCTATTACTTAGCGGTAAACCTGTATGTGCCGTTTCTTGCGCCGTATCTATCATCCCTCGGCTGGAGCGAACCTCTCAAAGGATTATTCTTCGCACTATTCGGTGCTGTAGGAATATTCGCAAGCCCAATCGTAGGATCATTATCGGATCGGATCGGCAGGTTCAAGATGATGATGTTCGGGATGATACTATGAAAAAGATAGGAATACTCGGAGCGGGCAGTTTCGGCACGGCACTCGCGAACGTATTCTCGGAAAAACATGATGTGACATTGTTTGACAGGGATGCTGAAGTTGTTAAGGAAATCAATGTTCGCCATGAAAACAGTAAATACCTCAAGGGAATAAAACTTCCAAGACATGTTCGTGCAGCCAACAATATCAAAACACTCTCATCCAGTGATATCATCATCATAGCAGTACCATCACATGCGATGAGCATCGTGGCAAAACAATTATCGAACATCGCAACTGAGAGAACACCGATCATTTCCGTGACTAAAGGGCTCTCAAGCGATGGCAGGCCGATGACCGATATTCTAAAGGAACACCTCACGGTAACTGACAGGTTCATCTTCGCCCTGTCAGGACCGAGCATCGCGATCGAACTGGCCAATGGTTCAATGACAGACATGGTTCTTGGCGGGGATAAGCGCATCGGCAAGCATCTTTCACAAGAGTTATCAACCGGGACATTATCGATCAGAACAACAAGCGATAAGCTCGGCATCCAATTACTGGGTTTTTACAAGAACATCATCGCAATCATGGTGGGGGTAAGTGAAGGACTACGGCTTTCCACGAATACGACTTCAGCACTTGTAACGACTGCGTATAGAGAGTTTTATCGCAAGAACATAAACAGAATGCACAGACATACTTTCGTCGATCATTCAGGACTTGGCGACCTTCTTGTCACGATGTACTCACAACAATCTCGCAACCATCGATTCGGTGTTTACATCGGCCAAGGGAAAACCGTGAAACAATCATTACGCGACATTGGTCAGGTTGTCGAGGGTATGAATGCAATCAAGCTCCTTGCTAATCTCGATGAGAACACCCACTTCGATCTCGAACTCGTACGGACTCTTGAATCAGTAATGAGGGCGAATACTAAAAAGAGCAAGAAGAGACTACTCGAATTCTATCTCAAATCAAAACAATAATAAAAAATAAAAGAATGATCCTATAAAGCCGACCGCAGGTCATAACGCACTGCATCCCGCTTACTGATCGCTAATTACACTCACTGACTGAAAGCCACAGTATCCTATCAATAAGTCGGAATCTCGTTTCCTTTATCTTTCAAAGTCACGTTCGTGATACTCTCCAGATCCTCAAGCGCGTTCGCCCGAAGCAATCCTTGCGACTTCGTGAACAGCACGTTGTCAATATACAAGCTTCTTTCCATTGCCGCGCCACGCATTCGCTGTGAGGATGAATGGTCGATAAGACCACGCAACAAAATGTCTTCGGTGGTGATGTTGAAAACGAAACCACCATTATACTCGTCATTTGAGCCGTCATACGATCGAGAATAAGCCGGTATGACAAGCAAGTCCTTCTCTTTGGAGAAGAGGAAGGCCTTATGCTCATAGAGAGCTTCAGAGTTAGCGTAACGCTCATCCGTCACGAACTTGGCGACTTCTTTCGGAGCAGAGACATCCTCAACGTTGAAAAGCGATATCTTGAGACCTCTCGTCCGTCCGGTCTCTGTCGTTTCCTTACCAAGACCTATGATATGGTTCTCATCATACGGATGAAGGTATCTTGAGAAGCCCGTGATCTTCAGCTCACCAAGAATCTCAGGATCCCGTGGGTCTGCCAAGTCGATGACAAAGAACGGATCCACCTGCTTGAAAGTCACCATGTACAACCGATCATTGATGAAACGGGTCGAGTAGATGCTCTCATCAGGAGCGATTCCTGTGATGCTACCGACAGTTTCAAGACTCTGGTCAAGCACCCACACTGCATTCTCGCTATCTTCACGGTCTTCAGTGTAACGTGACCATCGAGGGTCGA
Organism: Candidatus Woesearchaeota archaeon; assembly: GCA_046546105.1. Taxonomy (GTDB): domain Archaea; phylum Nanobdellota; class Nanobdellia; order Woesearchaeales; family SKGA01; genus SKGA01. The sequence goes on from JBKGYN010000006.1 coordinate 38,137, forward strand.
TGATGGTCGCTATACGCAGATGCTCGTCACTTTCATCAAGCGAGAACTGGTTGATGACACGACCAGGAACCTTACCGGTCGCTTCGAGATCGAGCTCGCCGTCATCATAGCCGACCCGGTTGATGACACTGAACCGGAAGTGATCAATCTTACGAAGCTCTTCTTTGATCTTCAATTCAAGCTTGTCGGTCAGATTATCCTGTTGGTCCTGAGGCAGCATCGAGAGGTATTCATGATAGACATTCATGATCTTTTGTTGCTTCTCACCTGGTGAGAGTATGTCATCATCAACATTCCTAATTCTCGCAATAAGACTCTTTTTATCTTTAGAAAGCTCATCATCAAGAAGCTCTCCAGTCACTTCAAACTGGATATCACTTTCTGAAATCCGGTGGTCACCAACGATATAGAGATTATCATAAGACATATACACTTCCTGAAGCCCGTCAACAACCATGGAGACAGAATCTTCAAGTTCGCTTTTCCCATCCAGCGAGATACTGTGGGCGCTTACAGTCGTAGGATCATCGTATGGCATCGGAAAGTAATGGATCTTGTCTGCTGAAACCGATTCTACAGCACCATCCCTCATGACAACAGGCATCGGATGGACGGGCCTGTCATAAGGCCTACTACCTAGAACTATATACACATCATCCCCAGTCATACGTGCAGTCTCATAGCGACCCTCAAAAGTATAGTTCCCAATTCTGGAAGGCTGCCTGCGATCAGCGATATCATAGACTTGAGCGTAGGTCATACCAGAGTCAGGTCGAAAACCAATGGTCTCATAGATACGATCATCACGTTCAGATCCGATAACAACCAGCTTATCATCACGCACGAACAAGCCTGACGGCGTTGCATCATGAGGGATCGTGCTGATCACTTCAGCATCTGTTGCTGGTGTTGACTTGATGATGTGGACACTATCACCATCGATCGCGTAGATATAATCTCCATCAGTCTTGATGATGTCAGCTTCATCAACACCGTCTACCTGAACATTGGTCTCTGAAAATTCATTCGCAGAAGAACCACCATCACCTGTATCAACCGCCTCTTTTTCAGTGTTCGGTGATGCAGCAGTAAGCATGCCACGAGACTCATAACCACCGTAATGACCGGAACTGGTATCAAGGTCTGAAAGGAACTTTTCATAGTCCTTATCGCTTGAGAAAGTCTTGATCTCAGGATTCTTCTCAAGATCCTCAGCAGTCAGACCGGTCTTGACAGAAGGTTTTTCAGCAACATCAATACCTGTATCAGGCTGCACTTGACCACAGGATGTCAGAAAAAACATGCCGGATAGAAGGAAGATAAGCACTATTGAAACGAATAAATCATCAATTTTCATAATCTCACCATCATCAAATTTTTTTCTCGTGAAAAAGACAAATATTGTACGATATGTTCATATAGAAGACTTCTTTATAAATATACTTATCGATGACTTCGAAAGTTCTTGAAGTCAACAACAATTTATAGGAGCACATAAAATTTATAAGCAGGTCAGGTACTATCCAGTGACATGATGGAATGGGTCTCTCTTGGTATCATCATACTGACATCTGCAGTCATCTTTGTCACGGGCAACATATTCGCCTCACGGTCCTCAAGATTAGGTACATATCTTGGGATGTCTCCCTCAGTCAAAGGAGCGACCCTGGATGCTATCTCGAGTTCGCTACCGGAATTTCTCGTGGCTCTTTTTGGCGTGCTCTTTTTCAACACTTTCGAAGTGGGGATGGGAACAATCGCTGGTTCAGCGCTGTTCAACATCCTCATCATACCGGGAATCTGTGTGCTTGTCGCACCGGTCGCGTTCAAGGTAAATAAAGAAGTCATCGAGAGAGATGCACTTTTTTACATCATCGCAGTATTTGCTCTGCTAGCAGCACTCTCTTATTCAAGAACATGGGGTCTTGTCATACCCCTCATCCTACTTGGGCTATATGTCTGGTATATCATCGATCTCAAGAATGATACGAAAGCCTATAAGAAAACCAGCACCAGCAAAAAATCAAAAGACTACAAACCCGCTCGCGATCTCATCATCGCCATCTTCTCGCTTGCTGGGTTAGGCATTGCAACCTATTTTCTCACACAACACGCAATCAGCTTTTCAGAAAGCATCGGAGTCCATCCGCTTATCATCTCCTTTACAATCGTGGCAGCAGCAACATCTCTACCTGATGCTGTCGTCTCCATCTCGAATGCCAGAAAAGGAAGTCTTGATGACGCCATTTCCAATGTCTTCGGATCGAACATCTTCAATATCTTCGGAGGCCTGTCCATACCGGTTCTCCTATGGTATCTGATCCACGGCCCGCTCAAGATCGCTTTTGACCGTCTCGAACTGATCTTTTTCCTGCTCGGTGCAAGCATCATAGTTTTCTACATGCTTGTCAGGACTAAAACAATTTCGAAAGCAAAAGCAGTCATCATGATACTGCTATTCACCGCCTTCGTGGCATACACGATTCATCTGGCAACAATAATACCAGTATGAGTCTAACAAGCAATTAACGAAAACCAGATGCCATGAGGATGTGCTTATAACAAAGATTTCATTTCTTCTTTGAGCGTCACTTTCTTTGAGTGTCCAGCATCATGATAAGATCTGACGAGAAAACTGAAGGTCTCTTTGTCTTCTAATATATCCCTAGCGTTCAAATGAGAAGTGATAGCTGAACTTGTCAGATACTGCGAGAACTGCGTAAGGTTTGAAGGACGAAGGCTCACCCTTGCCCTTTCAAAGTCGATGAGAACAGGGGTGAAATCATCAGTAACGATGATATGCTTGTAAGGGTTGGTGAGCTCCTGTTTGTTGATGCCAGCGTTGTCAAGTATGAAAAGCTGGTCTATAACACGTGCCAGGACTGTGCGTACTTCATCAGAAGGTACAGTTTCATCAGAGAGGAATTCTCCGATAAGACGCCCCTGAATGAACTCCATCATGACATAATCATCATTCGATTCAAGGAGTGCAGGACCGATCCCTAACCTGTTGGCGCGCTTCAGGTTTTGGGCTTCCTGCAAGATAGCGTTATTTGCTTTAGAAGACGGGTGAGCCATCTTGATAGCCACATCCTTACCTTTGCAATATGATCTGAAGATGACACCGCGTTTTCCACGTGAAAGCAATCGTATATCCTGACAATAAACAGGGAGTTTTTTCTGGAGTGCCTGCACATCAACACGAGGATCGAACAAGGTCATGGTCATCACGTCTCTATCCAGAGTCTATAGACATATAAGGTCTCAAAAAAGAGTTTTTTTCTAGCTTTGATGGAATAGGAGAATCCAAGCCCATCCATATGGTCAACAATCGTTTCCGGAGAGCTGAGGGAACTGAAAAGAAGCAGGATACAACCACCAGGAGCCAAATACGACTTGGCCTGATCGAGAAATCTCAATGTGACTTCGTTGCCATTGACACCGCCATGAACAGAAGGGTCAAATACATCATCCTCTGTGTCATAAGGAAGATATGGAGTGTTGAAAGCTATGACGTCGAATTCTTGCGAGGGGATATGCTCAAAGAGATCTGACTCAAGGACAGTGATATTGAAATCCTCATCCTCAACAAGGAGTTTCATGTACGAAATAGCCTGAGGATTATTATCAGCGAGCGTTACAGAGACTCCTTTTTTCTTGAACGCTTCAAAACCCAAGTATCCGCTACCAGCACCCATGTCAAGGAACGAGAGTCGTTTGGCGCAAGGGAGTTTCTCCAGACGCGCATTAAGCTCTTTGGAAAGAACATCAGCAAGTAGGAGAGTATCTTCATCGACTTCATAGACAGGATAAGGATCAGCCATCTGAAAACGATAATCGAGTAGAGATTAAAAAGTTACCGGGAGCCTGTGGAGCCAAAACCTCCAGTTCGCGAGTCCATGATAGTCTTATCATCATCAGCAAGAAGGATTTTCTGGAAATAACCCTGCGCGATGCGATCGCCCTGTTTTATCTCGAAATCATCTTCGCCGTCATTGGCGAGAAAGACGATGATCTCACCTTCGTTATCCTCGTTGTTATAGTAATCGCTATCAACAAGACCTACATTGTTGGAGAGCGTGACTCTACGTTTGGTCCCGTTACCGCTCCGGGTAATGATGAAAAAACCCTCATCAGACTGCATGTAGACTTTGACCCCAGTTTTTATTTTGGCAGTGTAACCTGCAGGCACGGTCAATTCAACTGGAGAATAGAGATCATATGCAGCACTGCCAGCAGTCGATCTGACAGGCAGCTTGACTTGTTCATTATCCGTTTCTGTTGAAATCTTTTCAAAACCACGTATTTTTTTTACCATCTTTTCACATACCCCTTACAGTCGTGCCGTAAAAATCCTCTCCTTCAATCATCGATTCGAGTTCTTTAATCCCACCTATCTTCAGCGTAAAATCAGTCTGTTCGGATAATCTTTTCCCAAGATGTGCCGCTGGCGGGTCAAGCGGATAATTCCCCCCTGCAACAGCTTCATCACCAACCAAAGCAGTCATTTCAGGCCAGGTCATCCGCTCAAGCTTGTTATAAGCTCCCACAAGTTCCTTGTCAAACTCTGCAGGGATGACATCAAGAACGACGGGAAAGTTCGAGATCTTGATAGCAGAGTCCGCTCCAGAAAGCTCTGCAAAACGCATCATGCAATAATCAGTCGTCACTCCCGGTCGGAATCCACTTGCGATGATGATGGGTCTTGTAGTGTCAGGAAGCGTTTCAGGGTCGTCAATGTATTCCGGATAGACCACACCCGGACCGAGATCAATATCAAGTTTCTCGATAACGGTTCTTGCGTTGATCTTAGTCACAGCAATACCGATCTCATCAAGAGCAAGGTTGCGAGAAGCAGAATCAGGAATGACTTTTCCAATCGGGTCTTCAGAAGCTGCCTGAACGTTCCTGCACAGTTTTCCTCCACCTATGATGATGATAAAACGCTTATCAGGGTGAGCTCTGGCAAGATCACCAAGTCTTTCAATCGCACGGGAATCGTATTCATCTCCAGGAATGAGGATACTACCGCCGTAAGCTATAACACATGTTTCTACCACTACAATTCACACCTGTAGAAACAAAAGGTAGGTGTGTTAAATAGTTTTCGCGTCAAAAATATGAACATCAGACGATCAAAGAATCAAAGGCCGGGAGCAAGCTCACTAACCAAGATACCAGACGCTAATTTTATATCCCCCTGCATCCATTCCCTTCACGGATACGAAGTTCTATGATTGGCTGAAGCAATGATCGATATCAACCATGAGCATGTGGAGAATGAATATCTCATGAACACCTTAAAACAAAAGATCACGACCCTTCAGAAAAGAATTCGTCATCGATCTTTTGCATGTACTCGCCAGTACGCTCAATGATCGATTTAAGATAATAGTTCTTGAGCTTCTCAGCGTAAATATCTGAAAAACTGAGGTTCTCAGTAATACGATAGGCAGCCCGAACTTTCTCGATGAGAAATAGCTCTCGGCATCGAAGAAGCTGTCGACGGATGTTTGAAGGGGCAATACCGAGCTGCGGCACGTTGTGCTCTTCACGGTTCTTGATAACGCGCTTCTCGACCTCCCTGCTTGTTAAGGGACCATTACCTTTGTTCTTGAGCATGACATGCAAGACATCAACCACAACATCCCTGGAGTCACCCGGCTGCAATAATCCCAGCGTGAGGCAGAATTTACGCACGAGGTTCCTTCCTGACAAGGAGTTAGGGCGTTCATACTTTCGTAATGTCACTTCAGCCAACGGTGTGTCCTTTGCAATCTTTGTTTTTACCACGACTATCACTCATAAAGCAAATGGTCTTGATACATGTCAGGAGAAATTGTAACCTGACCCATTCAACCAACCCAGTTTTTACTCTATAACAACTTGTTTAAATAAGTTTGTTTTTTATCAATTATTTTAATCATTATCCACGTGTAAGAAACAACGATAACAAGTCAAACCAATAGCCGTGCCCAAAAATGTTTGACAGAAAAATATTATTGGCATGTCAGGAGTCATATGAATCCAGGCAAGAAGTAGCACAATAGCTTTCAGGGATGATAATAATCGCCTAGAGACATCGATAATTCCGATGCGCAAGAACCCACCACTCTTGAGAAGCCAAGAGATGTTGGCAACCTCAAACAATCAAAAAATAGATCAGAATACAGGGAAACAACAAAAGCAAAAAAAAGAATCTTAAACAGTCACTTCTTTAGCTTTCTTCTTCTTGACTTTCTTGATCTCTTTTTCAAGATCGAGCTCATCAAGAAGTTCTTTATACCGGTTACGGATAGTGACTTCAGTCACACCAGCGACATCAGCGACTTCACGCTGAGTACGTTTCTCACCGTTGATAAGGGCAGCGACATAGAGTGCTGCAGCTGCAATACCGGTTGGACCACGACCACTGGTGAGTTCGACGCTTTGGGCTTCCTCGATGATCTCAACGCTACGGCTCTGGGTTTCAGCAGTGAGTTTGAGCGCACTTGCGAACCGAGCGATGTAATCAGCAGGGTTGCTAGGCATGATCTTGATACCAAGTTCGCGAGTGATAAACCTATAGGTACGTCCAATCTCCTTTTTCTCTATACCACTCGCTTCACCAAGCTCGTCAAGAGTCCGAGGAACATCATGGCGACGACAAGCTGCATACAATGCTCCAGCTACGACACTTTCCATGCTACGTCCGCGGACAAGACCTTTCTGGACTGCCAAGGTGTAGATACGACTAGCCTCTTCCTCAACAGAACTAGGTAAGCGAAGGAATGAAGAGACGCGTTTCAATTCGGAAAGAGCTAGCTTCAGATTACGCTCGATAGCTGTGGAGATACGCTGCTGCCACTTACGCAAACGGAAGAACTTGTTCTTCGTCTTACCACCGAATTTATACAAGTCAGCTTTACGACCGACGTCAGTGCCAAGACCCTGATCGAACTGCGTATAAGTTGATGGAGCACCGGTACGGCGTTTCTTAGCAGCTGCTTCACTATCGAATTCCCGCCATTCCTGATCGAAATCAACCATCTTGTCTTCAATGACAAGACCGCATTCTTTACAGATAATCTCTCCTTTATCCTTATTATGAGATAAATCCAAGCTGCCACATTCAGGACAGCGTTTTACAAAAGATGGCATACTCTTTTACCCCCCAAAAGCAAATCTACGAAAAGTATGATGCAAAATATATGAAATACTGCAACAATATATATACAACAGAAAGTCGTTATTTATAAATTTTTCGGTAAAAAAGACTTTTTTTTATAAAATTTGCTAAACAATTATAAATAAAAACAAGTTGTTCTCACTTAAAACACTTAACAAAAACTTTTTAAACGATATAAGTCAAAATTATGGCATAGGTGTGTTTACAGTGTTACAAGGACGAAGAGGTGGGCAGACGTGGTCATTCGATTTGATGATTGCGGTAGTTCTATTCATTGTGGTTATAGGTATTTTCTACGCATATCTTTCCGATGACGGAAAAGAAGATGATGATGTGAAAAGACTTTCTGCAGAAGCGAAAGTCATCAGCAACAAGCTTGACTGCGATGTAGAGGACAGCAACCTGTGTATAGTCAAGAACGGTGAAGTGATTCCCTCAAAAGTCAATACAATGAAAGACACCGACTATGAAGAATTAAGGGAAGAACTCGAATTGGATGGTGATTTCTGCATCTACTTGCGCACACCAGAAGGAGATCTCGTTCCATTAAACGACACATATGGGATCGGTGATGACGATTTCAGGCTTGCAAACGGCATCAACTGCTCACAAGCAACATCATAGAAGGTGGCACTCATGGACCCGTATACATACGCACTGACGGTCTTACTCGCCTTTTTCGGAATATTTCTCGGAGGCATCCTTTCTTACTGGTCAAAGGATGAAGTCCACGAGATGAAAAGCAAGATACCGCATTTCCAGATGATGATCTTTGTGCTGGTCTTCGTGGCATTATTTATATACCTGCCATTTTTCGTAGCAGTTGCTCTGTTGGTGCTTTGTTTTGGTTTCATATATATCTTCTGGCATAAAACCGATCTCAATGTACTCGATTACATCGTATTAGGAGCAGTGTTTGTCATCTCATCACTGGTAGCTGAAGCGCATTATTATATCACTGCAACAATAACATTCTTCGGCATCCTGTCAGGAGCATTATTCTATGCGATGCATACCAAGCCAACAGGGAATATCAAGTGGAAGAAGGATGAAGAGCTTCATGTGAAACATCACAAGCATTCAGGAAAACATCTGCATATCGACGAACTTCTCAATTCGCTTTTCTACAAATATTACTTCTTCCCGATTCTTGCGATAGGAAGTTATATAATCGCTGAAATAATCGCTGCAATCCTATGAACCACCTGAAAATCAATTCTCGCAATCATTGAAAACAGAATTCAGTTTTTCAAAACAGCAAAATGGACTTCATCTCACGATTGAAAAATGTATATATTACCACTGCTGCAATCACGATGTTAAGCTCCAGCAGTTTACTCTATACTATCAGCACCGACTGGTCTTACCAGAACAAACTGGAAGAACAAATCAATAGAATATACATCAAGGAAATCCTCAGCAAGAACCCTGCAAAAAAAGAGCAGTATAGTCTTCGAAAAGATCATCTAAAGGAAAAACTCGATGATTCTGTTGAAAAAACATCCGATAAAAGCAAACAACTTCTCGAATTATCTCTTGTCATGGGTACAGCTGCATACTTATCTGAAAAGAAATACAGCGCATATAAGATGTCACTAGCGAATCAAGACCCCGAAAAATCTTGATGCGAAACATCAAAAAGCTTCAGCAGATATCAATGCAAAGAAGAAAAAGAAAAGAGAAAGAAAAAAACAAGGAGCGCTCCTTTTTCAGTAATAATCTTCATCCTGATCTTCAGGCCTACTGCGCATGCGACTCAAACCGAAAATGATCGCTGCCAGGATGATAACGATAATAACAACTGCCAAGACGATGAAAAGCGTATCGCCAAGTCCGTCTTCAGCTTGACTATCACCCTCTACAAGAGCTGCTGAAAGCGCTACACGCTTTGTAGCACCAGGAGCCATGACATCCATTTGAAATTCTTTGACACCAATTTGCTGATCCTCATCAGCAGAGACATACATGTAAGCAGTCTTTGTCTCTCCGGCAGGTACAACTATCATAGAGCTTGGGTCGATACGGTAACTACCCCAACTATCGACTCCTTTGACAGAAAGCCGGTAAGTGGTGCTCGAATCACCATTATTGGTGATACTGATCGGATAGACCGCGCCATTCCCACCGATTTTCACTTCCTGTGAGTCCGGTACGTTCACGTTGGTCTTACCATCAGTTACAGTAGTATTGTCTTCAACAATAGTCACTGTGTCATTTGCAACGGTCTTTTCATACTCGTCAAATTTCACAGTGTATAAGACTTCATAGTCACCGGGCTTAGCATCTTTTGGAAAACGGAGCAGTGTTCTTTCGAAAGTCTCCACTTCATCCACATCAAGCTCGTCAAGAGTTTCTGTGTCACGGATATCAAGTTCAGGAACTTCAGCTACGAGAGTTACATCGTCAAGTGGCTTATCACCGAAATTCTCAACCTTGACCAATGCTGAAAGTGCCCTACCTGGCTGGACTTCGTTTGAAGGACTCAGATATGCGTCCCTGATCTGAACTGCATTAGCATCATCAACGCCAGCGATATCAAGGTTGTACTCCTTGACATAACTATTACTGTTACGATCCTCGACATAGATACGGAGCTTGACATCTCCTGTTGCGACTTTATTAGGTATTTGAAGCTCAAGCTCACGAGTATCCCATCGGTTTTCATCAAGATCGAAAGTATCACTCATCTGGAAGATCTTGTCCTGCTCATACTGGCTGTATTCGTAACCAGCAATCTTAGCACTGACCTGGACATCTCTCACATCAGTGTGAGCAGACAATTTCAACTTGATAGGGAGTTTCTGGCCTCGCTCAACTTTAAGGATCTGATCGGTCTTATCATATGGATCGTGCTTTTCACCATCAATCCGAATGTAGTTGACTTCAAGATCCACTGTGTCTGGCGTGTAGATGTTGATTGTATCATATGCAGTGTCTGTCTTACCGTTCTCATCAGTCACGGAAAGCTCAACATCATAAGTGCCTTCAGAACTGAAGTTCCGAGTCACAGACTCATCGGAATACGACTCCCCAGCGATGGTCCACGCATAACTAACGATCCCAGAACCGTCAGAACCAGTGGAATCACCACCATCAAAAGTCACATCAGAACCAACGATAGCGCTGGAAGGAGCGTCAATCACAGCTTCAGCATCACCGTCAACACTATCAGTAATCTCAATGGAACCATATGCAGTGTCTGTCTTACCGTTCTCATCAGTCACGGAAAGCTCAACATCATAAGTGCCTTCAGAACTGAAGTTCCGAGTCACAGACTCATCGGAATACGACTCCCCAGCGATGGTCCACGCATAACTAACGATCCCAGAACCGTCAGAACCAGTGGAATCACCACCATCAAAAGTCACATCAGAACCAACGATAGCGCTGGAAGGAGCGTCAATCACAGCTTCAGCATCACTGACATCAGTGTCAGTCAGATTAATAGTTATCACTTCTGATGCGTTATCAATACCGTCTGTCACTGTAACAGTCACTTCTTCGCTACCGATCTGGCCAGTCCCGATATATTCACAGCCAAGAGTAGTTCCTGAAAGCGAACAATCTATGATGGAAGATGATTCTGAAAACGAATAGCTCAGATCATCACCGTCATCATCACGACCATAATCGCTGAGATCAACTGAAAAGATGTTTCCCTGACCTTGTTGGACACTGTAATTATATTCAGTATCAAGACCTTCAAAGTAAGGAGCGTTGTTATCTGAGTCAGATTCTACATTGATTGTGACGGATTGGGTGTCTGTTGCGCCATATTCATCAGTAACTTGAAGCTCAACATCTGTGGAACCAACTGATGACGGGGAGCACACCAAGTCTCCTGACAAGATGCTGCATTCAGCAACAGACGGATCAGTGTTACCAATCACTGAAAAACTCTGCGATTCACCTTCATCATCAGAAACATAATTCTCCAGAGAGTCAATAACTACCGTATCATTCGGATCTGTCAACGAAAGATTGTATTCTTCATCCAGACCGGTGAATTCAGGATCGTTATTCTCCACTGTCAAGGTCAAGGACTCAATATCAGTATATTTATCGGAGTCACTTTTTGCAAACAGACAAAGATAATATTCATCTGGTGAAAGAGTACTCGTATCGAACTGTTCCCGGTCAATACCTGCTTCATTAAGCTTATCGTTATAAACGGATTCTTCATTTGCCAAATTCAGATCTTTCTTCATTTGATCACATTCACATTGAGAAACGAAAGTCTCAAGAGTGAATGAACCTTTGTCAGATTGCGCATACCCCGAATAAGTTACGGATTCTCCACGTGCAACTGTCTTGTCCGTCACAACATCAGTAATAGCACCGAAAGAACCACGTACCCATAATTCAGTTCCCGCTAGAGCAACGCCGCTCAATAGCACTGCAAAGACCATAAGCATAGTAAAAAATTTTTGTGCCGACCCCATCATTTGTTTATCACCTGAAGTATTTTCTTATCATACAGTAATGTAAATATACAATATTCACTACTATGTGAAAGTACAACTTATTTTTAAAGGTTTCGATTGTTGTCTTTCTGAAGTAGTCAAAATACGTATTTGAAATCAGAATATAGTGCATATAGACGTTATAATGACAATATGAGAACAATTCAGGAAAAGTGAATGCTTCTGACAATAGGTTATAACCAGAAATTCGCAACAGCCAGTTCCGATCAAAAAAAAGGAATGCTCCTGTCGGGACGTTCAAGATGACGCTTTCAGTCATTACCGACATCCGTCGACAACTATTTGAACCCGAGTCCCTGCCTTTCTTTTACCAGAAACGGCGATCATGACGCTTCCAAACATCGAGAGGGCAGGATGATTGGCCGGACTACACCACAGGAGCAATAAAAACAAATGAAATGAGCCCAAGGCAGGAGGCACTAACGTGCTTAGCCTAGGCCTCATGAAATGAGCCCAAGGCAGGAGGCACTAACGTGCTTAGCCTAGGCCTCATGAAA
>JBKGYN010000007.1:0-47508 GCA_046546105.1 Candidatus Woesearchaeota archaeon
GAGCAGCTCACATAATCAAGACCGACTCTGTGACAGAATTCAACGCTTGATGGTTCTCCACCGTGTTCGCCGCAGATGCCGAGTTTTAGTTTGTCATTCACACGTCGACCTTTCTGGACAGCAGTCTCGACAAGCTGTCCGACACCGGTCTGATCGAGTACTTGGAAGGGATCATACTCGAGAAGCTGCTTATCGATGTATCCGGGGATGAATTTGCCAGCATCATCCCGCGAGATGCCCAGTGCCATCTGCGTGAGGTCGTTGGTTCCGAAGCTGAAGAACTCTGCCGCTTCAGCGACCTTGTCAGCAGTGAGAGCTGCACGCGGCACTTCGATCATCGTTCCTATATTGTAGCTCACCGCGTCACTAGTTGAAATCGTGCTTTCAGCGACTCGTTTGACGACATCCCCCTGGTTCTCGAACTCCTTGACATTGCCTATGAGAGGTATCATCACTTCAACCTCGACCTTATCACCGGCTGCTGCTACTTCCCGCGCTGCTTCAAAGATCGCTTCTGATTGCATTTCTGTGATTTCCGGATACGTGATGCCAAGCCTACAACCACGATGTCCTAACATAGGGTTGACTTCCTCGAGCTTCTCGATAAGCTCGTGGATTTTTTTCTCGCTTACTCCTTGTTCGTGTGCCATCTGCTTGATATCATCTTTGTCTTTCGGCATGAACTCGTGCAGCGGCGGATCGAGCAGTCGTATCGTGATCGGCTTTCCATCCATGATCCCGAAGAGTTGTTTGAAGTCGTCTTTCTGGAACGGCTTTATCTTCTCGAGCGCCTCTTTTCGTTTCTCTTTCGTTTCTGACAGGATCATCTCACGCACTGCCTTGATACGCTCTCCCTCGAAGAACATGTGTTCTGTCCTGCACAGCCCGATGCCTTGCGCTCCGAACTCCAACGCTTTCTTCGCATCCCGTGGCGTTTCTGCGTTAGTGCGAACCTTCATTGTCCGGTGCTTGTCCGCCCACTGCATTATCTTCGCGAACGATCCTGAGAGGTCGGGATCGACTGTCGGCACCTGTCCTTTATAGACGGTCCCTTCAGTGCCGTCAAGACTTAATGAATCGCCTTCGTTGAACGTCTCACTGTCAAAAGTCACGGTCTTCGCAGTCTCATCGACCACTGCATCACCGCATCCTGAGATGCAGCACTTGCCCATACCACGGGCGACGACTGCAGCGTGGCTTGTCATCCCGCCTTTCGCTGTCAGGATCCCTTTTGCCGCATCCATCCCTATGAGATCTTCAGGACTCGTATCGTTTCTGACGAGGATGACATTCTCTCCCGCTTCTTTCATCTTGACCGCTGCATCGTTGGAGAATGCTATCTTTCCGACAGCCGCTCCCGGACTTGCCGGCAGTCCTTTGCCAAGCGTCTCATGCTTGTCTTTGGCCACCTTATCGAGTTGTTGGTGGAGGAGTTGGTCGAGCGCTTTTGGATCGACCCGCAACACTGCCGTCCTTTCATCGATGAGCCCTTCATCGACCATGTCCGCTGCGATCTTGACAGCCGCGTGTGCTGTCCGTTTCCCGTTTCGTGTCTGGAGCATATAGAGTTTTCCTTCCTGTATGGTGAACTCCAGATCCTGCATGTCCTTGTAATGGTTCTCGAGCTTCTTATAGATCGTCTCGAGTTGTTCATAGACTTCAGGCATGGAATCTTTTAGCGTTGTGATCGGTTTCGGTGTCCGTATCCCTGCTACGACATCCTCTCCTTGAGCGTTCATGAGATACTCCCCGTAGAAGACGTTTTCTCCAGTTGACGGGTCTCGCGTGAACGCTACTCCTGTTCCGCTTGTTTCCCCCATATTTCCGAAGACCATCGCTTGCACATTGACTGCAGTTCCTTTGAGTCCTGTGATGTTATTGAGTCGACGATATGCGATTGCCCGCTCGTTGTTCCATGAACCGAAGACAGCATCGATCGCTTTGAACAGTTGTTCGAATGCATCTTGCGGGAACGGTTCTCCTGCTTCATCTTTTATGATTGTCTTGAACATTGCAACCGCTTGCTTCAGGTTCTCGACATCAAGGTCCTTATCATAGTGCACCCCTTTTGTCTCTTTGATCTGCTCGAGGACGTGTTCGAACTTGCTTGCCTTGACCCCGAGTACGACATCGCCGAACATCTGGAGGAGTCGTCGATAGGAATCCCATGCGAATCGCTCATTACCAGTTTTTTCTGCAAGTCCTTTGACGACTTCATCGTTGAGGCCCAGGTTGAGGATCGTATCCATCATACCCGGCATTGATTGTGCCGCTCCGCTTCTCACTGATAGAAGTAGCGGTTCGCTCCTGCTCCCGAGACTCGCCCCCATCGCTTGTTCAAGCGCCTTGAGATGCTCGAGGATCTCGCTCTTGGTCTCATCAGGAAGCGTTCCATTATTATTATTGTACTCTTCACACGTTTCTGTCGTGATCGTGAATCCGGGAGGCACTGGCACTCCGATGTTTGCCATCTCTGCCAGATTAGCCCCTTTACCACCAAGGAGGTTTTTTAGTTCTTTTTTCCCTTCTGTCCGATTATTGCCGAAAAAATAGACGTGTTTCATTTCCTTACACCCCTTACGAAGTACACGCCGCATCCAACAATTCCTCTTTTATATGTATTATGGTAGGAAACTGATTATCGAGAAGAAGAAAGAAGAGTGGAGAACAAAATCAGGAATCCAGCGTATCATTTCTTTCATGAATATTTTTGAGCGGGGTTTTTCATGAATCTTGGTTTTTAAGCACATATACGCTCGGTGTGCTTTTCGGCAACTTCAAGTCGTATCTTCCAGTGATCCGGAATCCTGCTTTTTCTGCAGTTCGTTCAAGCAGCTTCTTTTGTTCCGTATAGATAATAGCAACACCATCTTCCTTAAGGATGCGATGGGCTTCGTGTAGGATTCCTTCATAGAGTTTGTTTATGTTTTTGTGTTTCACCCGCTTACCGAATGGCGGGTTGGTGACGATGCGCTCCACACTGCTTTCGGAAAGCCCCGTTTTTGTCGCGTCGTTTTGCTCTAACGCTATATCAGCCATTACGCTCCAGGCATTCTTTCGTGCTATCACAAGCGCTTTTTCGCTCGTGTCAAAACCCCGAAGCCGTGTTCCGGGATGGCGGTGATGATGCTCGATAAGTAGCGTTGCAGCCCCGCAGCAGGGATCCAGCACATTCTCAGTCGCTTCTGGAGCGAGAAGGCTTATCATGCTGGCAACCACAGTATTGATGCTTGCCGGTAGTTTCGTGAGCGGTTTTTCAGGGCTTTGATAATAGAGCATGACATGCTCCTCATCGATAAGATGGAGTGCAGCTTTGCTTTTCGGGTTGAAGTTGCTGCCGTTCTCGGCCAGCGCTGCAGCGAGGCGACTGAGTATAGTCTTTTCTCGCTTTATAGTATTGGTGAATTGTATCCGGTAAGAGGGCAAAACATCATAGTATAACACGAGTCGTTTCACCGCTTCATCAATCGTTCCGAGATAGACTCCGACACCATAAACGTCCCGGTAAACAAGAAAATCCTTGAGACGATTCTTCTTTTCGAGATGTATCATCCCGTTTCCCAGCAGTTTTCCGGAAAGGACATAGTTGTTCATCCAGACAGATTCCATCCCCTCGACAGTATGAATCACAAGAGGACAAGTGGTTTTTGGCAAGGAATTGTTCAACTCATGTTCTTTTCCAAGGGCTTTGCTGTAATCGAGAAATAGTTCGGGTTCGGGCGTGTGATCTTCAAGCAGCTCGCGTGAGCTGGTGAGGCCCATGTTAGCGAGGGCATAGATGAGCTGTTTCTTGATGCGTAGTGAGTCCTCTTTTTCGAGGCGTTCCTTGAGATGCGGCAGGTGGTGCTCTTGCGGTCTTGCGACAAGTCCTTTGACTATCCCTTCCCGAATGATCGGATTGCGATGTTCCAGTAGCTTTATGGACATTTCGAGATTCAACCCAGCATAACCTATGAGAAAGCTTATCGAACCTTTTCTCTTTTCAGTGATATGCGGTAGTGCTTTCAGGAGAAACGATTCTATTTCAGAGGCATTCCCCATTTCATGTTCACAAGTATCAATTGTCGAGGTTGCTTTCCGCATGAGCTTAGCTGCGTCATGGCCTTCGCTTCGGGACAGTTGTTCAATGATCGTGTCAAAATCCTCAAATATCAAAACCATCACTTTCAGTAAAAGCAGAGAGCCTTTAAAATTGTTTGGAAAGCGTATGAACTTTTGATAAGCACAATCTTTTAAAAAAGAGAGTTCTTTCCAACAGAGCATATGGGACAATTACCGTTTGAGAAGATACAACGCCAAGTGCTGGTAAGACAAGACGTGCCTACTAGCAAGGATTTCGGCAAGTCGCCAAGTGATCATACTATGAAAGACCTTCTTGAATGTGGCATCATCAATATCGATAAGCCAAGCGGCCCTACAAGTCATCAGGTAAGCGCTTTTGTCCAGAAGATCCTTGAGATCGACAAGTCAGGCCATTCCGGAACGCTCGATCCGAAAGTGACCGGCGTTCTCCCTGTCGCTCTGGGTAAGGGTACCCGTGTCGTCCAGTCGCTTCTCACGGCTGGTAAGGAATATGTTTGTCTCATGCATCTTCATGATTCTTTCGATGAAGCGAAACTGAAGGATGTCATCGAGAACAAGTTCACGGGCAAGATCAAGCAGATGCCACCTGCAAAGTCCGCTGTCAAGCGTCGCAATCGGTTCAGGAAGATCTATTATTTTGACATCCTCGAGATCAAGGACCAAGATGTCCTGTTCAGGGTTGGGACCCAGGCAGGAACATACATCCGAAAATTATGTCACGATATCGGTGAAGCGATGGGTTGTGGTGCTCACATGGCCGAGCTTCGTCGGACAAAGGCAGGTCCATTCCAGGAGTATGAGGACTTGTGCACCTTGCAGGATCTTGCTGACGCCCATCATTATTATAAGCACGATGGCGATAAGAGTCGTCTTGAAAAGCTCATCCACCCTATAGAATTCGGCGTCCGCCACTTGCCGAAAGTATGGGTTACTGACACCACTGTTGATTCGTTATGTAACGGTGCGAGTCTGAAAGTGCCTGGTATCGCCAAGGTCGAATCCGACATCCAGGTGGGAGAGCCGGTCGCTATCATGACACTGAAAGGAGAACTTGTCAGCGTTGCAGAGAGCATGATGATCTCTAAAGACATGGTGTCAAAAGATCGCGGGATGGCGTGCAGGCCTCAGCAGGTGTTCATGCGACCTGGCTTGTATCCTAAGATCGAGAAGAAAACCTAGAGAGATAACTTCAGGCTTTCTATGAATCTGATTTTCTATGCTTGTTTTAAGAGTATATCAGAGGATATAAGTTATTAATTCTGTTCAGAATAAAACACTTCAAGAAAAAGAGATAAAACAAAATAAAAAAGATTATCTGGTTACGACATTACTTTTTCTTCGGAGGATTCGCCGCTCCGTAGAGGATATATCCGATACCGACCAAGAGTCCCACGATAACTACTGCGAGAAGCACCATGTAGCCAGTGCTTGATCTGAAGTTGGAAAATGAAGATACATCCTCTCCTGAGACTGGGTTAGGTACTGGTTGTCCAGCTCCCCCTGAATCGTTATCAGGTTGCGTTACTACTATACCATTTTCAGTTCCATCACCGTTATCCTCACCATCATCTTGGTCTGGCGAGTCCAGTCCACAGATGGCATCAAGGACGATGGTCTCTTCATCAGAAAGCTCGTCGCTATCATAATAGGCTTCAAGCTCGACGAAATAAGATCCTTCATCAAGATCGTCAGGTAGAGTGATCGTGACTGTTTCTGTTCTTTTTTCATCCTCGTCTATCGATATTCCTCTGGTTCTCTTGTGCCAGTCAAGCTCATTCTTGTTGCTTATGACACTGAACATCACTTCATCCTCATCGTTTTCTCCGATGTTCCTTAGTGTGACATCGAGATCCACTGTGCTGTCATTGCAATCAACAGGGTTTCTGGAGAAATTCCATGAATCGATGATGATCTCATGCGGTTCTCTCTCGATGGACATTTCGAAGCGGGATTCATCGAAGTGTTCAAAACCATGATCCTCATCCTCTGCGAACGCTTCGATAAACAGGTCTACTGTGTCTTCATCAGCGTCATAGGGAATGGTGAAAGTCACTTCAAAAGTTTCCGAACTATCTTCGTCGATATCTTTTTCAGATGATTCTTCATCGATATCCCAATCCTCGTCATCTTCGACAATGAAATATGCATCTTCAAGCTCGATATTATCAGAATCGCTGTAACGATTTTCTAGAGTTACTTTGAGAGTTACTTCATCACCCATTTTGGCTTCAAACTCATCACCGTAATCGATTTCATCAGTGTCTCCGTCTATTTCAACTTCAACTTCCTCTATTCGCAACATGCTTTCCGCTTCCATCAGGATGTCTGAATAATCAGTGACGGTTGAGTCCCCGGATTGAGCGGTAGCTTTCAATCGCCCTATTTTTCTCTCTTGTGCCGGAGCATCATCAGGGATTGTCAGAGTAACACCCACTGTTGTAGATTCCCCTGGCTGGAGTGTGGTGGTTCCCATAGTAACAGATGCTTCGTAGTCTGAATCAAGCTCTGATCCTGATCGGCGGAGAGCTTCAACATCCACATCAGTAATATTTTTCGATCCTGTATTCTCTATCATGATATATTCTGTGTATCGATCCCCTCGTTCAGCATTATCGCCTCCAAAGGCAATGCTTTCAGCATTGAATTCCAGTCGAGGAACATCATGAATCGCTTCTACAGAGAATGTTTCCTGCACGGTCGAGTAGCCGTCAGTGACGTTGAAGGTTACTGATTGATTTGCCTGTGCACTCGGGGTCCATCCGCTGATGAGCCCATCACTGTTCATAGTCATGCCTTCAGGTCCTGATACGAGCGTGAATGTCAGCGTATCATTTTCAGGATCGGTCGTGTCAGCCCCCACATCATAGACAAATTCATCTCCAACGACCACGCGTTGCGTGCTCACTTGGACTGTAGGCGCTTCATTGACAACGGTCAAGGTTATATTGCCTATATCAGTGATTGTGTCATTATCATCGAGGTTGATGACATACAGGTTTCCATCATACGTTCCAGCATTTTGGTCAGCAGGAACCTCTACAGTCAGATTGATATTGTCATATGTTGTTCCTTCAGCAAGTTCGATACTTCCAGAAGGTGAAACTGCACCTTCCGTATTGATGGTCTCAGAACCTCCTTCAAGACTTAGATTTGTGGCTCCAAACATAACATCTGCAGAGTGATCTCCGGTATTCGTTACGTTTCCTGTTCGTGTTTCTGATTCTCCAGGAAGCAATTCAAATGTATAATCAGATCCTGTAAATGCATATTCTTTCTCATTAACTGTAAAGGACAAGTTGGCATCGTCATTGGTTTCGTTTGCATCTCCTGATGCGATCACGCTCGCGATGAAAGTATAATCATCTGACTCATTATAAACGTGAGAAAAATTATAATTTGCTGATTCGCCAACCTCAAGAGTACCGACACTTTCTGTCGTTGAAGTGTTATCGCCGAACGAGATGTTCAACGCTTCGGTGATATTTGAAGGGATACTTTCATTTCCCTCATTCCGTATAGTCATATTGAATTCGACAGTTTCATCCACAACAGGATTTTCTGTTTTCACATTGACTGATTCGACTGCGATGTCCCAAGAGCCTAGAGCCATCGCCGGAAGAAGCAGCGAGAAAAGAACCAAAAGCGG
This sequence comes from Candidatus Woesearchaeota archaeon, assembly GCA_046546105.1. Taxonomy (GTDB): domain Archaea; phylum Nanobdellota; class Nanobdellia; order Woesearchaeales; family SKGA01; genus SKGA01. Next base: position 7,730 of record JBKGYN010000007.1, read on the forward strand.
TAATAGTTTAGATGTCATTGTTTTCGACCTCATAGCATTTTCCAATAAAGGTTATCAGGAACAGAGTTTGTTCGTGGATTTCTACAGCCTCGCTCAGCATCTGATAGTGCCATACACGTTTTGTCGGGTGTCACCACGACAATTCTTCACCCGAACAAACTATCAAGAGCGTAATGCGAAATAATGTTATCACTTTGAAGTGAATTTAATTATATAAATGTTTCTTTTTCAACAGTATTAAAAAACAAAAGATAATGATAATCCAGAACACATAACAAATGTAGTTATATAAATATGCTCATTTAATGTTCTATACGGCTCGATTATAGAAGTGGCGCATAGATGACAGTAGCATACCGTAGAAAAGCAAAAATTTAAATATAAATGAAATGTATTCCGGTATAGTTTTTCCTAAACTGAGATACATTAAAACTACAAGGTGTGGATTCATGAGTCAAGATGTAAATAAACTCACAGAGACGTTATACAGCAGCGGCCTGGCAGGAAGTCCTGGTGAAGCGAGGCGGATGGCTGAAGATATGCTTTCGACAAGCAAGAAGGTAGCAAGATCTTCTGAAGAGAACCAGCGGACTAATTTTGCAGTAAGGAAATACAAACGTCCCGCTAAAGATCAGGAGCTTGAAACCGCGCAGCCTCCTCAAGAATCCATGCCGGAAATCAAGACTGAAGAGAAACCTGAAACCGCGACAGAGCCATCACCACAACAGGAATACAAAACCAGTCCGGACCTGGAGCCTGAAAAGCGCGAGGCATATAATAAGGAGTTCCGTGAACGCGCTTTGGCCGGAAAGCCTATTGACATCCAAGTGGAATTCGACACTCCGCGCAGGACAGAAGATGAGCTGAAACGCAAAAAGACAAAATCTCAAGACCACGAAGAGTTCAAATCCCAGTTTCAGGCAAGCGACATTCCCGAGTCCCATTCAGAGTATAAATCTCCAGAAACGAGCAGGAGTCCGAATACCGAGCAATATGATGTTGCAACAGACAGAGAATCTCAAGAGCAGGAAACATCCCCTTCGCAAGACATGGAATTCCAGAGCCAGTCCCCGCAAGAACAGGGTCTTGATTCCAGCCCCTCTGATCAGGACTCCAGTTCATGGAATGCTGCACCAGATACAGCCACACAGAAGACAACAGGGCCTGAGCCAGTGCAACAGCAGAGCCGGACATCATACCTAGAATCTGAAGCGCCAAACGAGCCACAACCGTCCTCTTTTTCCTCTGGCAGCCTGTTGGATCAGGCTATCAGAAGCGTGAACTCAAACGATGCTTCAGGCCAAGTCAAGCCCGAACAGTATTCTGCCCAATCCCTTAACAACAGCCTTCAGCAGTCTTCACAGCAACAATCGGGATCGAAACTATCATCAGACCCTGCATTCCCTCAAGAGCAGGAACAAGAGCAACCGACTGAGAACAACCAGGTTGATGAGCGAACACAGCAACAAAGCGAAGCCGCTAAAGAGGCTCCTAAAGAAGGGAAGCGCCGGGAGATGACAGAAGAAGAGAAAAAGCAACAAGATGATGTTGATCTGACAAAACACTTCAATTTCTCGAACAAGTGATTATTTCTACCTTTTTTTTTATAATTTGAATTCTTTGATAACAGTATAGACTGGACCGTCCGGAGTCAAAGTACTTTGCATAAGCTTGAACGAGTCAACATACTTCGATTTTTTAGTTATCGATTGTCTTTTTGCACAGGATGATAAAGCTCCAGGGAATCGTTTCCTACGTGCGATCGTGACATGCGGGATGAATCGCTTTTGAGGTTTGACCCCATAGGGTTTGAGCTGCCTTGTGATTTGCCGTTGGAGTATCACGACCGATTCTTTCTCCTGCACCCCTACCCAGAAGATGTCTCTTTTACGTTTGATGGTGAACATCCCCATGTGGTCGAAGCTTAACCGGAAAGGTTTTGCAGAAACTTGCTTCAACGATCGTGTCAGGAGTTCAAGTTTCGTTTCAGGCTGTTCGCCAAGAAAAAGCAATGTTAGATGGAATGTATCAAGCAGTCGTGCGTCTGAAGGCACCATCTGCTGTTGTAGCTTAGAGAAATACCCTTTCAGCTCACTGCAATCGATTGCTATGAACAAGCGCATACTAGTATTTCTGGAGGTGTGAGGATTTAAATGTTTGGATTAGGGCTAAAAGGAACGAGAGAGAAAAAACAGGAAATGAGAGCGGATGTCCGCAAGTGATAAAAAAGAAAATGAAAAGATCGTTCAGCTATTGTTTTCAGGAATCTTTTCCAGCACGATCTCGATAGTTGAGACATGAACGTCTTTTCCTTCTTTATTCTTGAATTCTTCAGAATCGATATTGATTGTCTTCACTCGAATCTGATCCTTGAGAAATCGTTTCAATGCAATTTCTGCAACGTCGACTGCACGGCTGATGAATTTCCCCCTTGCTTTTACAAGAACCTCTTCAGCACCTTTCGTTGTGAATTGGATGACGACACCAGTCACATAGTTCATGAAAGGTTTTGTTCCGACAAAAATCGAATTATCCTGTTCCATCACTTACCACTCCTTTAGTTGTTGCTCATTCACTCCAGGAATCAGAAGTTAACACTTATACTTCATCCCGGATATCCCTGATTTTCATTCTGGTCGTATAACCTGCAATCACATTCCTCAACTTCTTGGAAGCTCCTTGTTCAACTTCCTTGAGGATCTCTTTATTCTTCGTGAAATCGGTCGTGAACCTATCCTTGAATTTCTGGTATACTTCTTCAGTCAATGCTTTGACAAGTTTTGTTTTGATTCGTCCCATGAATTATCACTTCTTCAAGGGATGTGCTAAGGATTTATAAAAATAGCGCTTTGGAATCATAGTGTAACCACATTCGAGAAGAACTGTCGTGAGAGGGCAGTGAAGTCATGCGAGGAAGAACAATAAGCAGGAATCAAGACTGGAAAAGTGCACAGGAAGGATTTTACAAGAGAAAGAAAGCCAAATGGACTTGGAAAACAAAGAAAAAAGGTTTTTCGGGAGCGAAAAAAAATTCTGAGCTTATTCAGAAGTATAGTGTCAATACCCTATATGTTTTTAAAAGACGTGAGAATCGAAAATCCTTGGTGCAAATCGCATCAAGCAGAGGTCAGTTATGAGGTGTGCAGTATATGACAGAAGAATATGAGGAGCCAGATATCGACCGATTTTCTCGTAAAGTTACTAAATTATTATCGAAACACAAAGGCAAGGATTTTTTTCACATCCTGAAGGAGCGCACTAATATCAAGGACGAATTCTGTTCTCTTCTCGATATCCCTAATTCGAAACTTGAAGAATATATCGATAAGGCTCTTGCAAGCTAGGAGCTCACTTTTTCCTCCCATCCCTTGCCTGTCTTTTGCTTCTCAACAGTCGGTGATAGCTCACGCCAAAACGATGCGCTTCATCCCTTGCTTGTATCAAGGTTCTCATCATACGCGAATCCTTGTTGAACCGTTTGGCGACAAGCTCGTCGGGAAAGTAGATCTCTTCCTGCTTTTTCGCCAGACCGACTAAAGGGATATCAAGTCCGAGTTTTTCTATAGCCTTGACTGCAAAGTCGACCTGGATGGCTCCACCGTCTATGAGGATCAGGTCGGGAAATGGTTTATTCTCTTTCTTGAGTCGCGCATACCTTCTTCTCACGACTTCCTCCATCGCTCTGAAATCATCAATACCATCAACATCCTGTATCTTGAATCTGCGATACTCTCCTTTGACCGGTTGTCCATCCCTGAAATAGCTCATGGCACCGACCATCTCAGTGCCTGAAAGGTGCGATATGTCAAAGCATTCGATCGTCCTGGCTGGTTGTTCGAGTCCGAGTTTTTCCTGGATCTCTCTTGCAAGAAGTTCTGCTTCGCTGAATTTCGCGTTAAGATTGCTTTCCACCATCGAGAGGAGTTCCCGTTTGAGTCCTCGTTTGGGAGCAGTGAGAGTCACCTTATGCCCTGCTTTCTCTTTCAAGTACTCTCTGATCGATACATCATCAAGCTCATGAGGCAGTATGATCTCGGAAGGTAGTGGTGCGGCTTCATAGTATCGTTTGAGAAACTCGTCAAGAACCGATCGTTCATCCGCGATCGTGAATTGTTCCCTGTCCTGTAACACACCATTTCTGAAAGAAAACAGGATCACATAGACTTTTTCGAGATGATCTTTTTTATCCTTATATCGCTTATAACCGATTACATCCTGTTCTTCGAGCCTGTTGTTCTCTACAAGCATCCTTTTTTGCAAGAACCCGAGCGCTTCGATCTGTTCTTTACATTCTTTAGCTTTCTCGAATTCCTGTTTTTTAGAATGATCATGCATCTCGGATTCAAGTTCCTTGATGAGATCGTCGTTATCTCCTTTGAGATAGCGCCGTACCGCTTCTATGTAGCGCATATAATCTTCGTGTGACTGGTAACCCACACATGGTGCCTTACATATCTCTATGTGATATCGTAGACAGGGTTTTTTCGGAAGCTTCCTGCATGTTCGTATGAAGAATTTTTTCTGCAGCGTTTCGATCAATGTTCGCCGGAGCTGTCCGCTCGTGAACGGTCCGAAGTATTCGCCACCTGTCTTTTTCGATCGGGCTGTGAGCAGCCGGGGATACTTCTCATCAGTCAGCAACACCCACGCATAGCGGACTCCGTATTTCAGTTCGATATTGTATTTGGGCTTGTGTTTTCTGATGAGGTTCGATTCGAGAAGCAGCGCTTCAACCTCGTTTTTCGTGATGAGAACTTCCACATCCCTTATCGATTCGACAAGTGATGCCGTCTTGCTGTCAAGAACGTCCTTTGCGAAATAGCTCGACACCCTCTTCTTGAGATTCTTCGCCTTCCCGATATAGATTATTTCCCCGCTTATATCTTTGAAGAAATAACATCCTGGTTTCGAAGGCAGTTTCGAAAGGCTGAATGGAGCTTTAGTCATATATTGTGTAAAACAACACTGTTTTTTAAAGATTTGGCAGGGAACTATTAAGAGCGAGCCTCCAAAAGATATATTAATCCCGGCATCTTCGAACCGGATGTATGGCCGATTCACCGCAACCTCAAAAGACCGACGCACACCTCCGTTTTGATCTGTTCAAGAAAGCTGAGAATAGACTTCTTGAAGATTTACGCGAACATGAGCGCGAGATCAAGCGTCTCATGGCTGAGCTTGAGACTATCAGGAATCTTGTTGAGGAGGCGAGTGACGACATAGAGGATGAGGAGCAGGAGCGTCTTGAGGAGGAACAGGAGCGTGTTGAAGAGCAGCGAAGAGCCCTTGAAGAAGTCGTCAATGAGTCTGCTGAGATGCGACGTGAAGAAGAACAGGGTAGCTCTGAGCTGCCTGATAATTATACACCTGTCACCTCACAGCGTTTGACTATGGCAGCCAGCTATGCCACTCGTCAGGAGCTTTACGAACTTCAGGAGAAAGAAGAATGGACCCCTGATGACGCGTATCGCTTTTTCGAGATTTCTGATGCCGTCCGTACCACGCAGCAATACAGTTTCTCAGAACCCATCCAGGAAAATATCACCATGACTTATGACCTTCTCCAGAACGTTGCTGAACGTCAACAAGGTAATATCAACGAGAATTACAACCCATCACTCGCTGGTCGCATACAAACATACCAACCCCCTAGAGGCAGTGAACAGGAGAGAGGTGGCGCTTCTCTGAACGCTGACAATGAAAACTACAGAACTCTTGACCGGCAACTGTTTCCGCAACCCGTGACCCGTACAGTCGAAACAGATTCCTCGAATCGTGGATTTAGCGATCACGATAATCTCAAGGAAAAATACAAGCCCGGCAACCTTGAGCAGAACCAAGAATAAAACTCCTTCTCAGCCAGTAAGATTTATAAAAAGGATGCCATTCCAGTGAGCGTGTTCACGTAGTTGTTACGCACACATATCACGTTAATGAATTTCAGGTGATGATTACTATGGGTAAAGAAAACATTGAAGTCCTGATTACAGGTGGTAAAGCTACAGCAGCTCCGCCGCTAGGTCCTGCCCTTGGTCCGATGGGAGTCAATATCGGCCAGGTCGTTGCAGACATCAACAATAAGACTGCAGACTTTGCAGGAATGCAGGTTCCGGTTACTGTTACAGTCGATACTGATTCTAAAGAGTACACTATCACTGTGGGAACGCCTCCTGCTTCTGCTTTGATCAAGCAGGAAGTCGGTCTGAAAAAAGGCGCTCAGAACCCGGGTACTGAAACTGCTGGTGACATACCTTTTGACAAGATTCTCAAGATCGTTCGTATGAAAGAAGACAGCCTTCTTGGCAAGGATCGGAAGGAGATGGCCAAAGAGATTCTCGGAACCTGTCGCAGTATGGGAATCAATATCGATGGCAAGTCCGCTGACGAAGTGACTGCAGCTATCAACAAAGGAGACTTTGACAATCAGCTCAAAAAATAATCCTTTCTCTTTTTTCTTTCATTTCGTGGTTCTTTTCAATACACCTTTGTCCAGTAAAAAAATCAAAGGATGAGTCCCGCCCTAGCTGGGTTCAAGCTCATCCAGTTCCGAGTCAGGCTCGCAAAGAACTTCTCGATATATCGTGATGAACCCGACATCGTTGTCAAGCTTGTATTTGTACCGTTCGATTCTGATGTCAAATGACATCTTCTTCCACCCCCCGAACTTGAAGTATGGTTTTTCAGGTTCTTATAATTGTGGTATATACAGGATATATAGAAAAAGGGTTTTTTCAACCGGAAAAAAGCAGAAGAAAAGACTCACTTGACAAAGAGGTTGTGCTTCTCCGTACCACTGAGTTCCTTGATTATCCGATTGACTATCAGCTTTTCAGGGCTTGAAATGAGCTTGATCCGTTTCTTGATATCATCGAAACTCTCAAACGGTTCTGCCCTTCGTTCCTCGATGATTTCCCACATGTGCTTCTTGCCAAGCCCCGGCAGGAGTTCTAGGGAGTGCATCCTTGTGCTAAGCGGTTGGCTCTTGTTGAAGAACTTGATAAAGTCTTCTTCATCATTCTTGACAATTTGCATGAGCACGTGTTCAAGTTCTGATCGGGCAGTGGATGTCAATTTATTGAGAGGTATCTTACCGACGACGTGATGAATTTTTTCTCGTTTCTGATCGCCGACATAGACTTCTTCGTAGGGCTGTAGGAATACATCCTTACGAGGCACTAATTCAAGAAGGGCGAGATTGTTCTTCCCCACAGCTTGCGCTATAGCAGTCTTTCTATGGCTTGGACGTGAATCAGAGACATATCCATTAGGAAGATAGTCCAGCACTATAGCTCGTTCTTCTCTTTTTATCTCTTGGTTCATCGTATTTCCCCTCTGAAAATTATTTCTGGAGATTGTCGCTTAAAAAACTTTCCATTACAACAAGCATCCGCTTCCAGTAGTTAGAAAAACTCCTGCCAGTTCCAGGCCGGAACCTTAAAGCATATTATACGTTTACAGCTTTGAGCTCAAGAAAACGTACCCTGATATTGCCGTACGCATCCTGCCAGCCTGGATGTTTCACACATCAATTGACCGGGAGGTAGTCTTCGACAACATCCATGATCTTTTTGAGATTATCTTTTGAGACCGTGATGTTGAAGCCGCTGAGGAGAACCTTTAGTTGTTCTTGTGATTGCGGCATCAGATCGACGATCTTGAGGATCTGATGATCCTTGAGCCGTGGAATCTCCAATCCCTGGATCTTTTTCACGAGCTCTTTGCTTTTCGTTTTTGATAGGGCTGCCGTATCATTGACATATTCTTCAGTCTTGCCTGCACGGAAAGAGAGCTCGCCATCCCGTTCGTGAACTTTCTTGATGACGTCTTTGACTTCCGCAATGCTCATTGGCCGTTTGTCAATAATGGTTGGTTTTGCCATGTGGAACAACCCCGTATGGTTTTGTTTTGATAATAAAAATAATTTCAAGCCTTATTCAGCTTGACAAGATGCACCGGGTGGACGATCAGCGTTTTCTCTTTTGAAAAGTCTTTGATCTTGACCTCGTAGCATCGCCCGACATTCTTGCCTACGATTCCGACTTTACCGTGGAAGCGAGGGAAGTACATTCCCTGCTGATAAGAGGATTCTGCATTCAGAAGTACTTTTTCCCCATCCTCGAAAGTTTGGAAATACTTCCTCTGGCTAAGTTTTCCTCGATGCTTGACGTTCTTTCGGAACTTGTAGCGTGTCTTTCTCCTGAAACCACCTACTCTGTCTACCATAAGCGCCAAGGAATGGCAGACCATTTATAAAAGTTGCTGTTAAGAGTCGTTGCGCAAGCAAGGGTTTTTTCCGGACAGGACCTGGTTGGAAATAGATGATCATATGACCCTACGATCGTGTATCCCTGCAGTGATTTGAGATACTAATGTTTGATAAAGACATTTTCAGAGACCTTGCCCGTAGAAGTTATTTTGAGCTCGTATTGAGGATTATGTCTTATCAACGGATTTGTCAGTTTATCAGGCACTATGAGAAGACCTATCAGATTTCCGTCGAGATCATAGGTGATCTCATCAGCGAAATCTTTCTTGAACCGCTTTTCGGAGACAGTGCTAAAATATTCTTTGAGGGGCACCATATCCATCGCCGTACCCGAAACGATAAGTCCGTTTTCAGCATCTGTAGCCACATAACCCTTGATCCTGCCACGATTATTAGCATCGATCAACTCACCCTTATCATGTTGCAACAATGATTTTTGAAGCCGACTATAGTTTGAACTGTCTTTGTATAGCCTGTTTTTGAGGAAATGCTCAAGACCCTTATAATATTCGCCTGCAGTCATAGGTACCTTCAAGGCTTCGGGAAGCGTACTCTCTAGTTCGCCCACATCCTTCTTCCGGTGATACTCCTTGCTGAGTCGAGCGATTTCCAATCTCAATCGCTGCATATTCTCTTCGGCTTTGTTGTGTGTTGTGGCGAACGCATACGCGCAATCAACAGCCCGTAACCATCTTTTCAATCCCATAATCATCCCGTTCGGCTAATGTGATGCACAAAAGAAAATCAAAACCATATATAAACATTACCACTAAAAGAAAGTGAAAAACAGCGTTTTTCGAATGGATTCGGGCAGGATGGTAGCCGTCAATTATTTAAACGAGAGACTGTTGCGTGTCCCCGTATGACTGACTTCAAACCGAAAAACGTTCTAGAGCGAATTAAACCGTCAGAAAAAGAAGAACAGCGTATCGACGGTGCTATTACGCGCATGAAAGAGCTTCTCTCGAACAAAGCGAAAGAAGAGAAATATGATGTCGAAGTCGTTGCAGGCGGTAGCACTGCAAAAGGCACCTTTCTAAAAGGGGACTTTGACATTGATATGTTCGTCCGGTTCAAGAATGCATCTGAAGATATCTCCGAAGATCTCGAATTCCTCTTGTTATCCATTGCCGAAGAAGAGAATTTCGTTCCCGAACGCATCCACGGGTCAAGAGATTATTTCAATCTCATTTATTTGGATTGTTTCTTTGAAATTGTTCCCGTTAAACACATTCAGGGCATCGACGAAGCAGAGAACGTCACGGACATGTCACCGCTCCATGTATTCTGGGCATCGAAAAACATCACTCCGAAACTCAAAGACGACATTCGTCTTGCTAAGCAATTCTGCAAGGCATGCGACGTTTACGGTGCAGAAAGCTACATCAACGGATTCTCGGGTCATGTGCTTGATATTCTTATTGTCCACTATGGTGGTTTCATCGAGCTTCTTAGAGCAGCTTCAAGATGGCAGGAGAAGGAGATCATCGACCCGCAGGGATTCCACAAGGACCCCTTGAAAGCCCTTAATAGGGCAAAGCAAGTTTCTCCTCTGATTGTCATCGATCCGGTGGACCCATACCGTAATGCAGCTGCAGCCCTGTCCCAAGAGAAATACCTTGCCTTCAGGAAACAGGCTCAACAGTTTCTCAAGCACCCTTCAGAAAGTTTTTTCATCATCCCGCAGTTCGATAAGGACAAGTTGAAAAAGCAGCGGAAAGAAGGAGAGGATCTGTTCATTATCACAGTGACCCCTCAGGTGGGCAAGAAAGATATCATAGGCACGAAGGTGCTTAAAGTCTACGAATTTCTCAAGCGACATTTGAGGCTTCATGACTTCAAGGTCCGGCATTCCTCATGGTGGTTTGACAAGAAGGAATCACACCTGGTGTTTTTCACTGACAATGCACGATTAGCAGATACTGTTCTTCGCCAAGGTCCCCCGTGCAGTAAGAAGCAGGCTGCCAACCGGTTCAAGGAAGTCCATGATGAGGTGATAGAGAAAGACGGGCGTTTGTATGCAGAAGTGCAAAGACAGTTTCTCTCGCCCAAGGACTGCATGATGCATCTTCTTGAACAACCGTATGTCAACGATCGCATACAGGACTATAGTATCGAAGTGTTCGGCGAAGAGAATAAGAGTCGATGAGAGCAGATATGATTACGATTGAAGTGGTTCACTACTCAAGTTGCGCATCGATTTTTTTCAGCACCTTATCAAGACCTATGAACAGGTTGAATTCGATCGTTTCCGCATTATATAGTTTCCCATCGAGTTCCAATTTTGCTTTGAGTTCGTATTTCGATGGTTCTTCTGTAGTTTGATGGACTGGTTTGAGCGTGACAGTAAGGTTTTGCATATTCTCACGCTCTGAGAACTTCCGGGCATAATTACCCACCACTTTCTTGACTACGACAAACTCTGCATAACCAAGGTCTTTGAACCCTACAAGGGTAATGTTTCCGCCTAATTCTATCATGTGGCACCACTCGCTGCGTTTTTGGACAACACTCTATATTAATGCCCTTATGAGAAACATACTTTTTAAATGTTACTACATTCTTTATAAATGATTCTCGAAGTGATAAGAGAAAATAAGATGATTGTAACTTTTGAGATGACCACAGGATTTATAAAAGGAATAGCATTTTCTCGTAAAACAAGCATCTTCTGGATGTGGGCGTTGGCTTGCCTGAACGGAAGTTGCACCTAATCGAAAATAATGGAGGCCGAAAAACATGAGTATGTACAAGCACATCAGAGAGACTTGGAAAAAACCCAAGAAAGGTCTTGGTGAAGAACGAACCAAGAGACTTATCGAATATCGACGACAACCAGCGACCCTTCGCGTGGAACGTCCTACTCGTCTGGACAGGGCACGATCCCTTGGTTACAAGGCGAAGCCAGGGTTTATCATAGTCCGTCAACGGGTTCTTCGTGGCGGTCACACTCGCGAACGGATCAAACACGGTCGACGACCTAAAGCATTCGGTCGTAAGAAAGTTGTCGGTAAATCCTACCGTCAGATCGCTGAAGAGCGAGTGGCGCGACAATACACCAACTGTGAAGTTCTCAACTCTTATTCCCTTGATAAGGATGGTAAGTATTACTGGTTTGAAGTGATCCTTATAGACCGGACCAATCCGAGCATTCTCAAGGACAAGAACCTCAACTGGATTTCTCTTGAGAAAAACCGCGTATTCAGGGGTAAGACCAGTGCCGGTAAGAAAAGCCGAGGATTGAGAAATAAAGGTCTCGGAGCTGAAAAGGTCCGACCATCTCAAAAAGTTAACAAGAACAGGCTTCACTAGGCCTTTCTTTTTTTTATTCTTCCCATTTTTTCGCTCTTGATACCAAACCCTCCACCTATAATAACCTGGTCGTTCTCGCCTTATCATTCTTCGAGTATAGGAAGCTATCAAGTGCAGAGTCTCACTGGTTATTGAAAACATTTAAAAGCCCTTATACCACACTTCACAGCCATGGTGAGTAGTGAACAAGAGGACCGGAAACAGACGCCACATAGTTCTGGGAAAAAACCGATTGATAAGCGTAAACACGCCTCCAATTCTCGGCGCAAGTCCCGTTTCCACAGGTGGGTCTCTGAAGCGGGTCTTGGTTTGTGGGTGATGATTTTTATCCTTATCATCTTCGGATTTCTTTATATCTTTGATATTGAGCAATTGGCTAAGAACATGGTCTTGCAATACGGCATCCTTGGCGTGTTCATCTTCGCCGTCATCACCGACCTTCTCATATTGCCCGTCGGGGCTGACGTCCCCTTGATCCTCGCTTTGCTGATTCCCGACCTCAATAACACCATTGCATTGATTCTTGTTGTTTGCGCGTCTTATATCGCATTGACCATCGCATACCTTGTCGGTCGGACCGCAGGTCTTGAAGGTCTTGAACTGCTGCTTTCAAAGAAAGTGACCAGACGCATCACGAAAATGAGAAAATATCGCAAGTATGAGTTATGGGGTATGTTCATCTCCTCCCTGACTCCGCTACCATACGTCCCCTATCTTGCAGGAGTCTTCAAATTCTCTTTTGTGGAAACCTTGAAATTCATTGTCTTCCCGAGAACTATCAGGTATCTGATTGTTTTCACACTAACCTTGACTATAGGATCTGAAATCCTGGGATTCATATAGGTTTGGACAATATCAGCCAGAGAAGTCATAGCTGATAAGAGGTGTCTGACCGATCCAGACAGTCCGCCCTTTCAAAACCCCTTCCGGAAGGAATACTCCTTGATAGACATAAAGCAGTCCGTTGAATTCTGTTTTGAGTTTCTCGATAAAAGTTGGTGTGAAAGGATGATCAGCATATGAGAACAGCACAGTCGCTTGTGAATAATCGAAGGCTTCATAGTCTTTCGCGTAGAACTCAGCCTCGGATGCCATCGCTTTTACTGCCTCAGCGCTTTCGGCGATAAGCTCTTGATCGTATTCGATCCCTATCGCTTTCGAGAATAAGCTCGCCACAAGGACGACTCGCCCATCACCGCTTCCAAGATCGACAAAGACATCGGTATCAGATAGCCCTATCTTCTTGAAGAATTCGAATATGACCTTAAGATCGCTGACTCCGAAAATCCCTTTCTCAGTATCATGCACCAGGGTTCCGTGCTCACGAAGTTTCTTGGTGTCGAAATCAGCATAATACATTTCAATACGTTGGAAATAGGTTTTAAGCTCTTTTTGTTCAACCATTGTTTCAGAAAAAACCCCTATGTGTTATTATGATTGAAAAAAAATATGAAACAGAAAAAATTTCAGTTCGTATTCCAATAGATTTCTCTTCGAAAACCGTATTGTGCAAGGACATTAGTCGCATCACGCTGTTCGTGGACAGGAATAGGTTCTACCAAGCTTATATCTCGATTCAACAAATCCTGCGTTCTCCGGCATTGATAGTTTTCTTCGGCTACAAAACCAGGTATTACAGCTGCTTTCCGGCCGTCTATCATAGTCTCTATCACGAGCATCGTCTTTCCATTATAGGGTATCTTATGTTCGCCGTTGAACTTGACGACCTTGCGTTCCTCTCCAGTATCCAGGTGAAAGTATTCAACGCCCGGATGGATATATTCTCTGACATCCTTATCAATACTCATAAGTGATCACCACATAATCTTGATGCCAGACCTAGTCTTGGCCATCTTTTTAATGATTCCGATTCTATAGGCGTCAAATCAAGGTGATGCCAGCAATCTTTAAATAAGATGGAAACTGTATCTCCCGTTCATGGATTATCAGAGACCCTCCTGGAAATCGGCATTCATAAAGGCTATGAAGGGGTTTTCCAAAGCAATCCCTATCATTTTTGGTGTTGTCTTGCTTCTCGGTCTCCTTCAAAGCATCGTCACAGATGAGATGATCCTCTCGTTGTTTTCTCATAGCAGGTTAGGCAACATGTTGATAGGTAGCGTCTCGGGAAGCGTGCTTGCAGGGAACCCCATAACTAGTTATGTGATAGGCGGCGAATTGCAGGATCAAGGAGTCAGCCTCCTTGCTATCACCGCTTTTCTTGTCTCGTGGACTACCGTTGGAGTAGTCCAGTTCCCTGCTGAAAGCAAGATCCTAGGTACCAGATTCGCCTTGTTCCGTAACTTGAGTTCCTTCATACTCTCTTTTCTTGTTGCTTTGATTACAGTGTTAGTGGTGGGGTTGCTATGAGACAGTCTCAACAGGCACCTAAAAAGTGGTCGTGGAAAGCATGGTTGTTTCCGGGTGCAATCCTGCTGTGTTATGGCATCCTCTCCGTCTTTGACACCGAGATTGTCCTTGCCAGCATGGAAAAAGCAAGTGCGATCCTGTGGAACTTGCTACCCGCACTGCTCTTTGTCATTGCTCTTATGACAGTCACCAACAAGTTTCTCGACCAACGGAAGCTTGCAAGGATTCTCGGTCGGGATTCGGGCATCAAAGGCACTCTCGCCGCAATCGCTGCAGGCATCATCTCTACAGGCGCGATTTACGTATGGTATCCTTTGCTTGCTGAGCTTCATGAGAGAGGAGCGTCTTGGGGTCATATCAGCATGTTTCTCTATAACAGGTCTGTCAAAATCCCCCTTCTTCCTGTCATGATCTCGTATTTCGGAACCATGTTTGTCATTGTGCTTCTGTTTACGATGATTCTGGGATCAGTGCTTCAGGGATATCTGCTTGAGATGTTTCTTGATAGAGGAGGGGTCAATAGAGCATGAACATCAGATTGTTATGTTTTGGTAAGGTCAAGGATAAGCGCCTCAAATCCCTTGTTGAAGAGTATGAGCGCAGGCTCGCTCACCATAACACCCGTTTCTCGGTGATTGAGTGGGGTGATGTCGACCTTGGCAGACAACAGGATCGAATACGAACGTTCCTTGAGAACCATCCTGAATCCACAGTCTTCCTTCTTGACGATCAGGGAATGACGATGAGTACCGAGCAATTTGCCAGCACTCTTGGCAAAGTGAAAGATTCCGGCGGGAACGCGGTATTCATTCTTGGTGACGCGCACGGTTTTGGAGAAGAGTTCAAGAAAGGATTTTCACACAGGTTCTCGCTTTCGCCCATGACTTTTCCTCATGAAGTCGCCCGTCTTCTGCTTACAGAGCAATTGTATCGGGTAGTGACATTGTGGAATCATATACCATACCATAAATAGGTTATCGTTTCATCTTTGATTTGAACCATGCCATTCATCTTCCCGTTCTGTCTTGCGACGGATTGCTGGCTTTGGATAACCCCTTGCAAGAAGCGTTTCCCCGACTCTTGTATGAGCAGCCTATCCAGTTCTTAGAATCTTGTTTTTCTGGCCCTCCGGATGTGAGCTCCGGTAAGTGATACGATTCATGAATTGCATCTGTTCGACTGTAGGGCGGTACTGATTGTAAGAGGTTTCTGTCCATGGCGTCATGATCTTGAACGGATAGACGTTCATGCGAAGCGTCTGCTCATCTTGCCAGGAGAAAATAGCACGTGGTCTTGTGAAAGGGAGTCTTCCTTCACGTTCAGCATCACCATCCATCCAAACATATTGAGAGAGCCAAATATTGCCATAACCATGTATTATATTCGCGAACAGTGATTTCTGAATCACGTCATTGTCAAGTGCATCTTTGGCTTCTTTAGAGAGCGGTTTGTTGAATTCGATAATGATCTGGTTGTGATTTAGTGAGACCGGTCGTTCTCTCTTTCCGGAAAACGTTTCTTCGCTATCGATGTAGCGGGGTTTCCAAATCGTATCATCAGTGTATAATCGCTTCACGATTCCTGGCAGGAATTCCTTGTTGACTGTGTAGAGCCTGTTTCCTTCTTCCCCACCAACATGGAGAAATTCTTCCGGCCTCAAGGAGTGACCTTGCTCGGTAAGAAGCGGTATTTCATCGGATGTTCCGAAAAGGCCTGCGAGTTGCGGGCTGGTAAGTGCGAAATAGTTCGCGAGGTTGTGTACAGCTAGCGATAGTTTACCAGGCACAGTAATCGTGTGCTCGTCACTTCTGAGTATATCTACCATTTTCTGTTTGGTTATGTATTCTTCAAGGCGAACCCTCCTATTGATTGCTTGGCTGTACCGGGCCCCTTGTTCGAACGTATGAAGTAATGCTTGATCAGGATCTTCCCGAGGGTCATATCCGGCTTCTAGTTCTGTAACAAGAGAGTTGAATTCTTCCACAGGGATTTCATAGTTATCCATAAACCGTCTCATCAGGCCTTGAGAGATATACTCTATCGAACCTTGTTTTAGTGCTTCAAGATAATCCCGAGAGACTGCTAAAGCCGAAGTGTTACCTCTACGCGGGATGTATTGGGCAAGAATCTTTGATAACTCCCTGACTGCCATAAATTGTCTCGAATGAAACCATATATATAAGGATTTTCTTGATAGCAGTGATCGACAGGGCAAAGAGTTTATGAATCCAGCTCTTGCGTATCAACATTGAATAGTATGTGGATTGATCCTTACATCCAGAGCCAGAGGACGAATTTCAGCATCGTGATTCCGGAAGCGATTGGAAAATGAGCTTTTGACTTCAGATAGTACTGGGAGAAATAAAGAATCTGAATGAAAAGGATAAAAGAAAAAAAGTTATCTCTGACCGCAGTAGAAGATGCTTTCCACTTTCACATCTGCAGGAGCAGTTTTATTGCGATCAATCGGCTCATCATCTGAAACATCCTGCTTTCCTGAACTCTGCTGTTGCGTTTCCTGAACACAGTGATCGGGGAACTGGTCATTTGATCCTACAGCTTCTTTTCCGTGGCTTGCATTCTGTTCTACTGTTTTTCCTTGCGGAGCAGAAGCTTGCACTTTGTTTTGCGCTCGCTGGTTGCTCTTGAGCGTCTCCATTTGTTGTTTCATGTCATTGAGTTCCTTGACTGCTTGCTGAAGACCGCTTTCCAAAGTCGATATTCTCTTATCAGCGTAATTCTTGAACCTTGAGAACATGCGTTGTTGTTCATCAAGTTGCATACGAAAGAATGAATCAGAAGATCTTGATGTTTTCGTTGAATCCGATGAAGTTGTCGTTTCACTGCTTCTTATCTCAGTATGTTCAAACCGACCGGCCTGGGATTCCGGAACGACATGCTGTGCCCCATTGTGAGTCACTACGGATGTGGCTTTTATCGCTTCAATCGAGTCTTGTGTGAGACCGCAGTTGTGCAGGTCTTTTTCTGTTTGGAAATCAGCATACTGTGACGGGTTCATTGTGTTATTGATTCACAAAAAAATAATTTATAAACTTTTCGCTTCTTTTGTATGCCAGTATACGAATTTCCACTTCATATGAAGGGGTGTTGATATAATATTTTCGTAAGCTCCGAATAATCTCCTGCTTCATTGAGGTCTTTGAAAACAGCCTTCATATCGCTGATTCCTTTTAGCATCATCATGAGATTGCGCTTCGCAGTCTTGACCGGAAGCTCATTTCTTGTGGAGATTTCAACGAATTCCTTGACGAGTGATTTTTTTTCCTCGCTGCAGCTCTTGGAGCCGTTCTCTTCACGAATCAGATTCGGATCGTTTTCGAGAGGACTAAAAGATGAGGTCTTCGCTTTGACTTCTTGTTTCACATTCCTGAAGATCGAAGGGTTGTGAAGAGCTGCTCTTCCGATCATGATATCAGAACAGTCGGTCTCATCCTCCAGTCGTCTTGCCGAATCATAGCTGTCGATATCTCCATTGGCGACAAATCTGATTTCAGGATACTTTTTAACGGCTTTTGCGAGAGGAGAGTGATTGGCAGGCTGGTGGTATCCTTGCCCTAGTGTTCTTCCATGCACATAGATTTTCGTGATACCTGCCCTTTTGAGTGATTTCACGTATTCATCAAGCTTGAAACGGTTTGGCCGGGGTCCTGTTCGTATCTTTACGCTTGGCAAGACACCATGTTCTTCACAAGCATGCACCAGTGCAGTTGTGACCGCTTGCATGGCCGTAATGTCATTCAACAAGCCCCCGCAAGACACCTTCCTGACAAGAGTTGATTGCGGACAATCCATGTTAAGGTTGATTTCAGGCACTTCAGGATGGCGTCTCATGATATGATCAACCATTTCAAGGACTCTGTCCGGCTCGCCAGTTCCGACTTGCACGACCGTCTTGGTTTCATCGCCTTTCGTGATTGCAAGCTTGTCGTGATCACCCTCTTTTCCGAAGAGATCCCTGTAAAGAATCAGCTCTGTAAATACCATGTCAGCCCCATGCCTGAGGATGAGATGTCTGTAAGCGTGGTTTCCAAGCAGATTGATCGGTGCGAAATAGAGTATCATCACAATGAGTTGGAAGTGTCAGGCTCATTAAGAAGTTTTTCATCAAGCGAATCCGAGATATAGAGCTGCCCCTTATCACTCATGATGAGCGCGTCAGCTTCCCTGAGTAGATAATAAGCTTCTGCAGTCACTTTTTCAAGGACCAAGTTCTTGTCAAGCATGTGAGCCTTATAAACCGGCGGATCCATATCCGGAACTTCGTCATTTCCGATGAGATTGAAGCTTTGATAGGGTATGACGTATTGTTTCGAGGTGAACATGCGCTGATATACGATAGCGTGACCGCCAAGAGCTTGTTCGATAGAGGCCTTGCTGCCGTTTTCAAGCGGAAGTATTGTTTTCGGTGTCACTTCAAGGGGAATAAAATAGGTTCTACTATAAAAAATATGTGGATTATTCTTCTTGACTTTGCTCAAGAATCCCTATGATGAGCTTGTAGACTTCAGGATACTCTTCCGGGCGTACAAGCCGCGTGTGCATCGTATCCTCAAAAAGGCTTTCAGGACAAGTGCCGTTCACCCGGTAGTTTGTGGCAAATTCCAGCGGAACGTTTTCTGAAAGCACTACCCCGTCCCCATCCTTGTCGTCATCCATCTCGCAACCACTGCCCCTGATCGTATAGACATCAGTTCCTGGGATCCCATCTCTTTGAGCCGTGTTGAGCCGTCGCAGGAAGATGCTGCCCGTTTCCATATCCTCGCATTCCTTAGATGCTCCGGTGACCGAGCAGTATCGTTTGACAGATCCTTCAATTCCGTGATTCGGCGTTCCGATCATGACCAGTGAATCAACATCATTCGGGCTGAAAAGCCGTACGTATTCCCGCGACACGAGTCCTCCCATCGAGTGCGAGATGATAATCACCTGGTCGCTGCCGGTTCGGTATTTGACCAAGTCAATGAATTCCTTGAGCCTGATCGCATAGTTTTCTATGCGCTCGGTCTTTTGCGTCACTATAGCCGTGTCACCGATATCATAGTGACCAAGGTAATAATAGCTCACCCTGACACTCACCGGTGTATTGATGCGTCCCCAATCTCCTTTCGGGACCGCCGATAGCCTTGACTCATCAGCGATTTCTCCGGCATCGATATAACCCTCTTCCTGAAGGTGCTTCTGGAGTTGCGAGAACGCAACAAGTGATAATTCAGGGCTGTTTGATTTGCTAAGTGCATGGCCGTGAACGAAGATAATAGGATAGTTCGCTCCACATTCAGGATTGTCGTCGCAACAATCTGTGCAATTGTTCCTGAAACAGCAAGTCGGCTTATTTGGAGAGAGTGATCTTGGCAACGAACTTGAGACTTGCTTTTCATTAGGAGCCAGAGATTCATATGAGCTTATGAGTATCTTCGGTAAGATTTCTTTGTCATAGTTTTTTTCCTCCCTGCAGTAATCACGTTGTTTTTCAGGGAACAGTGATTCCAGCGTGAGCGGGCAGAGCTGTTGTAATTCAGTATCTTGTATAGTTGAAAAGTTGAACCCCCCGTGACCCTCGATAAAGACATCCTCATAACTCTTGTTGACAGTGAATTCTTCGGGTTCCTCGCTTGTCACTTGCCTTTTCACATGTTGTTGATACTCCTTGCAAACCTCTTTGGTTGCAGTCACGTTCTCAAGAAATGGGTATGTCTTGTTGCGATAGTCAGTGGCTCGCCCATTAAAGGTCTTGATTCTGTCAACCAGCACACTTTGTTCTCCGCAGGCAAAGGTCAGATTCCCAGCCACATCCATGGTGAGATTCGAATCATATGATTCAATGACCTTTAGGACTAGATGGTTGGTTTCATTGATGGCTTCTTTGAAATCGCTTTCATGAAGACTTTGGTTGGCTGTAAAACGCTCCAATCGCTTTTGATGGAGTGTTATGTTTTTTGACAGATTCTTGAGCGATATCGAGGTGTTCCCCATTGGTTTCGTTGCGAGTACGGAGATGTTCCGTTTCAATAGTAATCCACGATGATAGAGCGTGTCATTGCCTGTGTTCAGATAGAAACTCTGCACTTTCTGGAACGCATCTTCTTGCGTCGAAAAATTGTCGAGTCCCATGACAATCTCGTTCCAATAGAATCTGAACTTCCTCATTGAGTCATTGACTCGTTTCGCTTGCTCCATTGCGGCTTTCGAAGAGGACTCCAGATCTGAAAGCTGATCCATTGTCACATTCATATAGCGTTCTTCCTTCCAGAGGTCGACATACCTTGTCAGAACATCTTTGATATCTACCCTTTCATGATTCAATCCAGTCGTTTTCTTCTCTAGCGTTTCAAGTTCTTCAGGATTTGTTCCTTCGATTTGCTCCCTGAAATCTGTTTGAAGCTCTTCGCTTCTCATTATCTTCTGAAGCGCGAGATGTTCTGCATGAAGAGCATTCTCGATAACCGGTCTGATAGTATTTTTATGTCGTTTTTCAGTCTCGTTGAGATGGTAGTTGATTGTGATAAGTGATGTTTCCCTGTACGTTTTTTCCGATGATCTGCACAAGTCTGTCTTCTCACTGTGACAAGCAGTCACGAATTGGTAGAGCTGTTGTCCCTCGCCGTAGGAGGGAGTGGTAAGATTGTATCTTAGCGTTTGGCGCCTTGGATCTGTGACATTGTGTTCATCAATTGTCTTGCCACTGGAAACATCGCGGAGTGTATATGTGCAGTAAGCCTTGCACACTACCGGCGTATCGGCTGTGAATGAAACCGTGACAGGAACCTGCTGACCATTCGTGACATTATATGATCCTTCCACAGGCGTGAGTTCGAGATCCATCTCTTCGTTGAAGACAAAGTGTATCTTTAGACCAAAGAGGATGTAAAGTGCCACAATGAGCAGTACAGCTAAAGCTATGATGATAAGAATCCTTTTTTTGGTTCTTGATTTCTTTTTCGTTGCGTTCTTGCGGCCCACGCTAAAGGATCACCACAGTAATAGAATGAGAAAAAGGAGTTTATAAAGTTTTATGAGAAGAGTAAAAGGAAATTGGCGATCAATCCTCGAGATATTCTATCCACCCTTCTGATTCGAACATCTCTTTAGCCTCTTTGGGAAGCAGGATCGCATGACCGTAAACAAGAAGCAGGCAATGCTTGTTCTCATCGTATTCGGGAATGCCGTCTCGGGCGATGTTTTTGGTAACGACTTCTTTTTCAAGCGTATCCATATAGTTGAACAGCTTGTCTTCAGTACCATCGACAGTATCGAATTCTCTTCCGTTGAGTTTCATTGTGAAACGAAAAAATGCAAGCTCACATAAAAAAGTGACGGTCAGGCTCAACCCACGACCGGTTTGATGAGTTCTTCTTTATCTTGTTGGTATTCCTCGGGATCAGGAATGTTTTTCATCACAGAGACTTTATCTTGTTCAAGAAGAGTGACGAGATCACAGTAAGTGACATCCTGATCTTGAGTGAGAAGCCCCGCATTCTGACATCGTTCCTGAAGTTCGTCTTCGGTCCATGCTACTGGCAGAGGCATTTCGAGCACGAAGAACGTTATCGAGTCGTTATTATAGACTTCCTCTTCAGTTAAAGTGAAGGTCAAGTTGTTCGATCCTTGCAGCCAAGTAGTCAAGTTAATCGGAGAGTATTCAACATCCCCATCATCATATTCTTTCAAGGATATCTGTTTATTATTGAGTAAGGTGAGATCGACCGAATAATTGCCCGGAACGAATTCCATCGTGTGCGATTGCATTTTTTCAAGATCGGATTCCGAAATTTCCTGGAAAGACGTTTTTGATTCCTCTAAAGATTTATCAGCTAACTGACTTTCTTCAAGAGACATATCTCCCGAGTCATAAATATCATCAAGGTTGCGATCAAGTTGTTCGAAAGATTTGTTCATATCAGAATACACTGAACTGTTCTTACCGACAAATTGTGCGAATCCCACTACAGGAACAGAAGTATCATAAGGTGTAGTAGGTTCTCGATTGATAATAAGAAATGCATTCTGGTCCTTGTTGAGTAGATGTGCAGCATCAGCATAGTTGAGCATGAAATCTTGCGGGTTATTTTCTAATTCAGAAATATTATCAGGGGACCTTGCTTTCACAATGACATCTTTTTCTTTCGTAGGCCAAAGACCTATCTCAAATTCTTCATTATCGCCATTCTGAAGATTGTTGTAGTTCACAGAAGTTCCCATATAACCTAATTTCTTGACAGTGATAAACCCTCCGAATTCGCAATAAGGAAAACGTTCAGTCATACGTGCCACACCATCATCATTCATAACTGTTGTACCTATATCATATTCATCTCCACAAGTGTAACTCACCGTAACATCTTCAAGTGGTTCTTCAGTATGTTTATCATATGTCTTTATAGTGACATTCTGTTCAGGTCGAAAATGGTAGTCGCCAATGTTGCTCTTTAATTCGGTCGGATAGGTTATCTGTGTGAAGTTATCATAGCCAGGTTCATTATTACGGACATTGACTTCAGTCGCGAACTGGAAAGTATAACCTTTACCGTTAAGAGCTTCCTGATCAGTGATTTCGATGACAAGAGGATAACTGATATCATATTGGAACCGATAATCTGTGAGTCCTAAACTAGCCATATCAAAAAACACATCCAACATAGCGCCAGTATCACTGTTGCCTGATGGCATGAGATCTTTTCCTCGTATTAATTGGTCGCCATTATCGATCATCAGGTGTATCGGTGAAAACAAATATTTATGATTCACATTGAAAGGATATTTTTTTTCTGAAGTCCCGAACACAAAACCTTGATATATCCCTTGAGAGTAGGGGTTATAAGGGTCAGATTCATTGTTTCTTTGGATGATCATAGGATTATCACTATTCATCACTGACATGAGTACCATATAAGGCAATACTTCTGACTGAAGAAGTTGCTTGACCCTGGTTTGTATCCAAGGACCCTTCTGGGATTTGAAGAATCTCAATTCTGATGTCGGAGGCAGTTCACTATCAAGTCCGGCATACATGTTGACAAGGTCCATCGTCTTGGTTTCATAGATGTTGTACTCTCTTTCATAAGCCATAATCTCATCAGCGAATCGGTACATATTCACAAGATCGACATCAAAACTTGCTCGAAACCGCTCCACTTCTTTTTTATTCCCTTCTTGGGTGAGAGAGCGTATTTCAATGGGGTAATTGAGAACAAAATCGGTCTTCCCGTTAGCAAGTATTGTATTGACAGAAGGATCACCATTTTCCTCGATCTCATACATATCAAGCGAGGAAAAATCGTCAATACAAGAGTCAATGTTATCAAGGACGTATTGCTCAAGATTCTCCTCAATACTTTCTGAAGATGTCCTTGAAGTCGCATCGTAATTACAAGTATCAGATACTGAATCGCATAGTTCCGGCTGATTGGTAGCATCACATCCTGATGGGTTGGAACATTTATTATCAGTCAGATGTCTCCAATAAGGAACTGAGAAGGGAGTATATTCTACAGCTTCTCCTTCATGTGGAGGATGGCTCGCAGCAAGAGGCTCTGTATAACCCCCTTGAAGACCTACTTTATAGAGAGCTTCCTCAGACGTCGTTTCGAGACATTGGGTGATCAGTTCATTGACTGGACGTGCTTCAAGTGATACGTCAGGAACATCGACAGCAGGCTTATCGCTTTGGATATCTTGATTAAGGAATATGAATAGGGCTACACTTAACAGAAGCACTGCTCCGATGATGACAAATACGGTTATTTGCGCTTTATTGTTTGCATTCTGTTTCATTAAAAATCCCTCGATCAGATATCCTTAAACGAATACTGTCGCTCATCACTTGCAGAAGAGGATGATGATTTGCTTGGGTCAAGATAGTCTTTTGGAGCCCTGCTTCCAGTATCGAAATCACTATCCCCTGTTGTGCTTATCCGAAGGTCTCGACAGAATTTTTTCTTACCATCAGCTCGTCCCGGAGGATATGCCCTGTCAAATTCAACACAAAATTCTTCATATGTCGTGTTGGATTTGGCTGACTTCTGCAATCTGAACATGGAGTGGAATGGGAGGGTGAGCTTTTCCCCATCTTCTCCGGATAAATAAGTCTTTTTTTCACCATCAAGATAGAGCTCGAAAGTCATCTCGGGAACATCCTCGTTTGGTGGCTCGACATTACCAGCATGGAAGACAAGAGTATACACATATTCTGCGTTGAAAACATCATCATCCATCTCGAATCGTTCGCCGGCCATTGTCAGAACAGGCATGCAAAGACCATCCGCGCACTGGACTTCCGAACCACTGTTTCCTTCACTGGAACCTTTTGAACGCTGTACATCAACACTACAAGCTTTATCAACCCAGGTATCCATATCCATGTTTTCAGAAACCCACTCGCTAAATCCTGGAGCCCAATTAGCAGTTGAAGCCCAAGTCTCGAATTTCGTGTTTTCAAACAAAATATTGACACCGACATCTATAGCCCATTTGACTGCTTCATTATAAGCTTCATTCTGTCGCTCATCTTCAAGTTCTTCAAGTTCTTTTTTGCCTTTCTCGAACGCTTCTTCAAGATTAGCACAATCGTCTTTTGAAGTAGATTTCTTAGCACAGAATTGTTGGATCTTACTCTCGACTTCTGCTTCTGCCCATTTTTCGTGATCAGATCCTAGTTCTGCATCATAATTTTCTTTCTTATAAGTTTCGACTTCGCGTTCCCAACTATTTTGCTTCTGTTCATATAATGCACGTTTATTTGATTTGTAATTAGTACAATCCTGTTCAAAGCCAGTAGAAAGACCACAAGGAGATGCTGGATCTTGTTGAGCCATTTTTTCAGCATAATCACTAGCATCAGAAGCCTCAAACAAAATTGAAGGTTGGTTCTTTTCCTCCCAAGATTCGAATTTCTGCTCTTGCTGCTGTCTTATTTTCTTCCCGTACTCTTCAGGACTTTTCGCCAAGTCATAAATCTCTGCTGCATCAGCACTTTTGAAATCATAAGCTTGCGTACCGAAAGCATCAAGACTGAAGGTGTGGTTGGTCCTGGTATCTGTCACCTGATCGAGCATGCCTTCAATACCAGTTACAGATTCGTATTCTCTTGCTTCTTGAGAACAACCATCAGGATCCTGTTGGATATCACAAGTAGCATACGAACATTTTGCAGTCGAAGTACTGAAATCAAACCGCAAGTGAGTGCTGGTCATTTCATTTTTCATATTCATTGCTTCCCCGACAGATTGAGGTATATGACATAAGAAGATGTCAAGCCAATCTCTCCAGGTCCCATCGAGATTCTCAGCATCAGAACTTTTACAATAAAGATTATCAAGTGCCATTTGTAAAAGATTAGGCGCCATTCCTTGGATCAATGCATCTGCGTTATCCATGAGATTCGATACGACTCTCGTCGGACCGAAAAGTTCCATTGATTCTCCAAGGACATTACTGCAGATATATCTTCCTTGCATCTTTTCACAGGTTGATATTGATAGTCCCATTGCAGCCTGTTGCTTCATACAGATTAGCTTGCCGCATAGCATGCTGATATAATTCGCATAATGTTCTGCAATAGCAGGTAGACACATCGTACCGAGTGCTACAAGCACACTGTCTTTCGGATTAGGCATGCCGACGTTTTCAGTCAGTTTATTGAAGACATCATTACCGAAACCGGGCACTCCTCCCGATTCACCCTCATTGAAAATAGATGTATCTTCAAGCTGACTTGCCCATTCAGGTTTTCCCGTCACTGAAAGCAAGCTTCCTTTTTCGTCAGGTGATTTCACAGGAGCTTCTTCCACAAGAGAACACTGCGATAAAAAGCAAGCAGGTCCCAGGAATTTTTGAGTGAATGTGACCGTTTCAGATGATGAAATGCTTTTGAGAGTTTTACGAACGAAATTACTTGATTGGGTTACAGCTTCACCTGCAGCCTTATTGATTTGAGATAATATTTTACCTACACCTTCAAGGTGGCTTGCTGCTTGTTTCCCTGAATTCAGTGAGTTTTTCAGTGAACAAAGTCTGTTTGACCATTCGTGGACATCACGGATTTTATCGACTGCATTTCGATGGTCTTCGAGACTATCCTCCAATTCTTTGATCTTAGCGGCGTATTTTTCTCCAGGTGCCACATCCCCTAACGCCGAGTTCTTTAATTTGAGCGGAATGGAAATCCTGAATTCGGTCGGATCCTCATAGACAGTATTCTGTTTTTTATCACGAACATGAGCAGAGACATTACAATAAATCGTAGAAGAGTCCGGAAGTTGGTTGGAGTTTCCTGAAAACAGTATATCGATAGCATTATCAGAGCGTTCAGGAGTGTTTCTCGGATATTGATTTCGTATTTTGAAATCGTCGAAAAAGCGGTCAGCAATCACTTTCGAACCATTCGGATACTCAAGAATACAATTCTTATCTATACTGCTCGAGAGCACTTCGATATCATATCCTCCGAATCCGGTATTCATCTCTCGTGTGTATGTCGCAAACATCGGGAAGTGGAATGATGGTTTAGCATCTTTTGCAAGACCCAGAGCGATACGGTTATATCCATCTGGAGCTCCGGATTTGGCTTTCACATCAGCAAAAAATTTCGGCGTTTTCTCCTTTGAAGAACTTTCGACTGCATCGACAAGAAGCGTTTTCTTCAATGTATTTTCTTGACCGACTCCATCTGCAAACGTGAACAGCAACTCATGTTCGCCGGGCTTGATGTCCCGTGCCGCCCAAGTGCAGTTGTAAGCGTCCTTGCCAGTCATCTCTTCACACGATCCTTCAACACTCTTGTTCGAGCCGGTGAGTGTCGAGAAGTTCGCCTCAGCACTCACTTCCGTCTGGTCTTCAGATACTATAAGATGCATCCGTATTGAATCTCCTTCTTTGGGATGCGTGTAGATTTGAGAGTTCGGATTCAATACATCCAATCGCTTTCCGGCAGGACTACCATTCTCCAGTTCAAAGATTTCTTGTTCACCAGGAGCGAACTCATCGCAGATGACATCGCGTTCCAGCTTGCCGGTAAGAGGGTTTCGTGCGTCATCGCTGCTTGCGATTCCACCGAAAGAACCTATAGTGAGTGTTCGTACAGACCCACTCTCACAACCCTTCCCGTGGACATACCCGTAGCACTGGTTTCCGCTGCAGTTTCTCACTTTATACGTCGTATCTGAACCACCGAGCTTGAAAAATATGTTCTGGCGATCGAATGAGCCAGTATCATCCTCTATTGTGAACGTGACTTTTGACGATTGATAATTGCCTATAAAGCAGTTGTCGTCTTCACAGTAGGATGTGCGAATCTCGGTGACTTCCGGTTCTGTATTATCGATCTCGAAAGTCTTTGAGAAATTGAGCTCTTCAATCGTTTCGCCGTGTTCAATTTCGAGAGGTACAGTGACCGTATCTGAACTGAGGCTCATGACAAGATCTTCTTTTGTGCAGTTGTAATGCGAGATGTTTGATCCATCTTCTTCATACACGATAAAACAGTCTGGAAGGAGATCGATATCTTGATAATCGAAGGTATATTGAGGATCTTTTGTCAGCGGTGAGAAATCGGCAGTAATAGCATCGAGTGTTTCGTTAGTGTCGATCATGAACGAGAATGTTACCACTTGAGGTTTCTTTATACCGATGTCAG
Source organism: Candidatus Woesearchaeota archaeon (assembly GCA_046546105.1). Taxonomy (GTDB): domain Archaea; phylum Nanobdellota; class Nanobdellia; order Woesearchaeales; family SKGA01; genus SKGA01. Next base: position 35,329 of record JBKGYN010000007.1, read on the forward strand.
TAAGCTCCTTATCCCCTACAGTGACAGAAACGTCATTGACTTCAGCTGCCAGCGCCGGAGCGAACAGTAGAATAAACGCTGCTACTACCAGCAACACACCTCTTGCAATGTTATTCAGTTTCAACCTCACACCCGTATTGAATACTATAGTATATGTTCTTTTGCAAGAGATAGAGTTTATAAAGATTTCGTTAGAGCTCCGTTGGATTGCACATCATAACTCTTATATGTAACACCCACTTTTTCAGTGAGTATCATGGATGTAATGTTTGTTGAAGCGAAATACACCGGTTCCCCGGAGTTGCCACAGGATCTTATCGATAGACTGCCGCGCGAAGTGACCCTATTTACAACCATACAGTTCATCAATAGCCTTTCGCAGATGAAAGAGCGGCTTGAAGAGGCTGGCATCACGACACATATCATCAGATCCCGTCGTACCGCTCAAAAGGGTCAGATACTGGGTTGTTCTACGACAACAGAATTGTCCACAGATGCTTTGTATGTCGGTGACGGCGAATTCCATCCTAAAGCGCTTCTCATCAGAAATGATTGTAGAGTATTCACATTCGATCCAAAGAGCGGAAAACAGCATGTTTTGACCAAAGAAGATGTCAAACCCATCCTCAAGCGACTGAAAGGATTATACGCCAGATTCCTTTCGGACTCCAACATCGGTATTCTCGTGTCGACAAAATACGGTCAGAACAAGCAACGCTTCGTTGAAAGACTTAAGGAACGCTTCCCCGATAAGAACTGGTATGTTTTTGCTGATGACACGTTCAACTTCTCTTCACTGCAAGATTTTCCTTTCATCGACCTTTTCATCAACACCTCCTGTGAGCGTATAGGTCTTGATGACATGACTTCTCGAGAAATCCCTGTAATAAATGCTGAAGATCTTATTGACATAGCTGACGGCCACTTCGATACATCATAAGAACGCGTCGGAGTACCGTTTGTCATCTGCGGACCGTTCGACTCATTAATAAATGCAACAGGAGATTTTAAAAAAGACCCCTTATTTCTGAAATAAGCGACAGATGAGAAGATTCATCAACAAGTAGACACTTTTAAGTGTCACTCTTGAGAAGCAAAAGTTTTATATAGTGAAATGAGGTAACGAACACGCACAATAGAGGGTGAAGGTGGCTTTCATGGAATCATGGTATAAGAAATTAGGATATTATCAGAACCCGTTTCTCATCAACCCGATGCGGGAACCTACTAGGCTCGTAGGACAACAACAGCATCTTCAGGACGCATTGTATTATATCCGTTCTGGAAACATGGTCATGGTGGAAGGCGATGAAGGTAATGGGAAGACAAAATTCCTTCAGAGCATCATCAGCAACTTCCGCGGACGAATCATTTATGTTAATGCGCGAAAACTGACTAAAACGCTTGATATGGAAGAGCTCCTCCGCAAGAAGAAAGGTCTTTCCGGTAAGCTCATGGGCAAGAAACCGAAAGGGATGATTCTCCTCCTTGATAATGCGAACGAGCTTTCTGAAGTCAATCTTGAACGATTGAAACATTATTTCGACCAAGGCTATCTCCAATCCATCATCTTTACAGCACCTAAGATGAACGCATGCGCGTTCTCTGACAGCATGTACAATCGTATCGGTCGGAGAGTCCTTCGCATGGAACCTCTTTCAGAAAAGGAAGCGACCGATATCGCGTTCGAGAGGCTTGATGAAGATAAAGAGGACGAGGATGCTCTTATAAGCCAAGAACTTGCCAGTGAAGTCTTCACGAAATCAGGTAAGAACATGAAAGAATTTCTCATGAATCTCCACCGGGTTTTTGAAACTATGTTTGAAGACGAACAAGAGACTGTCCAGAAGAAGCATCTTGAAGTCCTTGATAAGGAGTTGGGCGAGAATGAGAAAGAAGAGCTTGAAAGCCAACTCTCTATCGAGAAAAAGACAATGGATAAAGAGCTCTTCGACGAGAAAGGCAACAGGATCGTGAAGGTCGGCAAGTATTATAGACGACCGGCTTACGAGATGTTCTGCAGTAATTGCGGTGCAATTGTTGCCGAGGAAGATGAACAGTGTCCTGAATGCTATGCTGAATTCGAAACTGAAGAAGCGGAAGCAGAAGAATCCGACGAGCGTGAAAAGGCAGAGCAAGCCTCATGAAAACACATCATTATCAACAGGGTGAACCACAGAATGACACGACAAGAAACATGGTTTGAGAAACTCGGTTACATGCACAATCCATTCACGATTAAACCAGGATTTTTCGATGACGAGGTCATCGGCTATGATAAGGAAGTCGATTCCATCATCGAGATGATCAAGGAAGGCGAGATGATTTATCTGGAAGGGGATTTCGGCCAGGGAAAAACCACTATCCTGACATTCATCATCAATGAGTTTTCAGGTAAGAATAAGATTATCAAGATTCACCGAAGCCGTAAAGACAGGGCGTTCCACTATGATCGTTTGCTCGTTCGCGCCAATAGCGCTTTGAAACGGCTTTTCGGCATCAAGGCAAAGAATGTGATTCTCATCGTTGATGAAGCGAACTCTATGAACAATAAAGATTGCGCTGCAATCAAGCATTACTATGAGACCGGCCATTTCAAGGCAGTCTTGTTCATGGACAATTCCTATTCTGAAAGTGCTGCAAGCCAAGCATTGAAAGATAAGATCGGCAAGAATGTCATCTCACTCAAGAAGCTGTCCCAGTCAGATGCTATCGCTCTGGTCAGGAGCCGCCTTGAAGAAGGGACAGACCTCATCTCCGACGATATGATCAAGAAAGTCTATGACAAATCCTTCAAGAACACACGGCGTTTCCTCGAGAACATGGAAGATGTTTGTCGCCATGCTATCGAGAACGGCAGGGATTCAGTTTCTGAAAAGGATCTTGAAGCGATTGTCTGACCCTTCTTTTTTTTCCACCCATATTCTTTCTGGAACATACCTTTGAGTAGGCCCCCCATAAGAACAGGAATCAAGGATTTTCCCGTCACGGCCAATAATATTTATAAACAGACACATCATTTCCTGAACTATATGACATTCGCTGGCGATCCGGAATACGACGATTGTGCTGTGATTGGTTTTGTGGAGAAAGTCAGTTGCCTCACCGAAGAAGGTGAACGGATTGTTGATGCGAGAATCGACACCGGAGCTACCAAGAGCTCCATAGACGCTTCATTGGTTGATGAGCTCAAGATAGGCCCTGTTGTCGGTGAACGGATCATTCGCAACGCTCACGGGTCAGAGCGACGTAAGATGGTCCGTGTCAAGATTCGGATCGCTGGCAAGACCATCACTGCGAAATTCACTATCGCTAACAGGTCCAGGCTCAGGTATCCGATGCTTATAGGGCGCAATGTGTTAAGAAAAGGTTTCCTAATCGATCCGAATAAGAAGACGAATGCGAAACCGAAGGAACAGACAGAATTATCACAGCATTTCGATGAGATGAAGTGAACAACAACATCATCACGAGGGGTGAATCATTATGAAAGCAGCTGTAGTAAGCCTTGGCAGCGTATCAAGTCAATGGACTATCGAGTCCATGAAAAATTATTTTGACTGTGTCGATAATCTTAACATCAAATATATTGAAATCACATTCAGCGGTGAAAAAGCCGAAATCCTCTATAAAGGTAAACCACTTCCAAACTATGATTGTATCTTTGCCAAAGGTTCTTTCAGGTATGCTAACGTACTCAAGACCTTAACAGTGCTCCTCGGAAGCCATTGTTATATGCCTATAGAGCATCACGCGTTCACCATCGCCCATGATAAGCTACTCACCCAACTTGAGCTCCAGAAAAACAATATTCCGATGCCTGCTACCTACATGGCATCCACCATTGGTGCTGCACGCTCCATTCTTGAACGACTCAATTATCCCATTGTGATGAAATTCCCTCAGGGAACTCAGGGTAAAGGTGTCTTGTTCGCTGATTCTTTCGCATCTGCCTCCTCAATCCTTGACGCTCTCTCTTCACTGCGTCAGCCGTTTATCATCCAAGAGTATGTCGAGACAGGTGGCACGGACATCCGCGCATTTGTAGTTGGCGATAAGGTAGTTGCAGCTTTCGAACGTAAGGCGACTGTCAAGGAAAAACGCGCTAATGTGCATACTGGTGGCACCGGTACTGCCATCGACCTTGATGATGGGACGAAGCGTTTGGCTGTCAACGCTGCAAAAGCCATCGGTGCCAAAATCTGCGGTGTTGATATTCTCATGAGCCACAAGGGACCGCTTGTCATCGAGATCAATATCAGTCCTGGATTACAGGGCATTACCGAATACTCCGGCATTGACGTTTCTTCGAAGATTGCAGAATTCTTGTACAGCAATACCAAAGAGCGTCATGAAAAATATCACAAGGAGTCCGCTGAGGAGATTCTTGCTAGTATCGATAAAGTTGATCGTGGTACCGGTGATGAAGGTAGCCTCATAACATCACTGGATTTCAGAGGATCGCGCGTACTCCTCCCCGAGGTTGTTACAAAAGCCGCTAACCTCAAAGACAGTGATAATTACGTCTTCATAGCCAGGAACGGTGAAGTGCAGATTAAAAAATTCGATATTGGTAGTGAGAAGGATTCAGAATAGACTCCTGAAAAAGACATATGCTTAAGCGATCTCCACATCGGAAGAATCAAGAGATGCCGAAGAGAAATGAAAGAAAAATAAAAGAGTGAAAAATCACTCGTTTTTGCTTTCAGAAGCGGAAGCAGTTTTTTTGGAAGCAGTTTTTTTCGTTGTTTTCTTGCTCCCTGCACTTGAAGAAGAACTTTCAGAAGCAGATTTTTCAGTGGAACTCTGCTTTGTCGTGGTTTTCTTAGTGCTTGTCGTTTTCTTTGATACTGTTTTCTTAGCAGCACCCTTACTATCAGAATCCTGCTTCTTCTGAATGGTTTTCGAGGAAGCGCTTTCAGCGGTTTGCGAAGTTTCTGTTTCAGAAGAATCTCCTTTAGCTCCGCCTTTAGCATCCTGAACTTTCTGCTTGAGCTTTTCCTGCATACCACCGCTTTTTTCAGGTGTTTTCTCTTTGACCTTGAATTCAACGTACTTATATCCTTCAAGCTCTGCTTTGACAACACCATTCTTATCCTTGGTCGCAGAGACAGTCACTCGAGCAGGAGGGTTCTTGATACCGTGCTCCCAGAGCTTTTCGTTGAGTTTAGCTCCGAGTTTTACAGTCTCAGACTTCATATGTCGCTCGAGAAACGCTCGAACGGTCTTTACAGCCCGTTTCGCTCTCTTGTATCGTGGAACATCGATAAACCTCTTGCGCAGAGGAATCGTGTATGTTCGTGTGAGATTATCGTCAGCCATTATCATTCAACTCCTGTCGCTCTATGCCTTGATCTTAGTCCGCCGCCATGAACGTTTGACTTCTGTATGGCGTCCAGGGTGGATCTTCTTGTTCGCTCCGTAAATCTTAGGGATAGTCCAGAATGGAGCCCACCTGGTTTGTCGTCCGTGCTTAGCAAGCCGTTTTTTCTTTGAAGGATGAGTATAACGTGCCATCAGTTATCACCTTGTGCAGTTTCAGCCACTTGTTTCGCGGATTTTGCGAGAAGTGATGTGCCTTTAGCCGTTGCGACACGTCCTTTGTGAACTCCCACAGCATCCTGCTTGATAAGCTCGGCGGATTCGAGTTGTTGCAGGATGGTTCGGATGATCTTTCCTGATGATCGTTCGAACTTATCAGGCCTGAAACCTCTGTTTTTCCGTCCGCCGTAGCGGGTTCGGAGTTTGCTCACACCCACCGGACCGTTCTTGTAACACGTTCTCAGGATGGACGCTGCTCTGATGTACCACCAGTCAGGGTTTTTCGGAAGTGTTTCCCGATGAGGTCCTGTTTTGACGAATCGTGCCCATTCAGGCATTTCGATCAGACTTTTCAGCTCTTGGGCAAGTGCCAAAACGAGCTTCTGTTGAGATACTTGGTATATCATTTCATATCACCGTTTTTCCAAACGCTTCCCGAGTGTCGTTTTCTCTGGCCGGTTTAGGCTCTTTACACCTGCCGACCCTCGATCACTCAGAATCAGACACGATATTCAGTGTCACTGGATTCGCTAATCAGCCCCCCTTTATAAATATTGTTGATGGGTTGAGAAGAACAGATGAAAAACCAGGATAAGCATGGAAAGCAAATAAAGCTCCTGGAAACAGTCACTAAAAACTCCCCGACGAAAACTTTTTAAAAACAACCCTCACATCGGCTTAAGGACCAACAATAGGTGAATGTATAATGATGTTCTGTCCTAAATGCGGATCACTGCTCAAGACAAAGCAGCAGAAAGGAAAACCAGTCAAATACTGTAGTTGCGGATACACTGGGAAACTCAAGGAAGAAGAGTCCAAGATTTCCGAATCTGTCGAGCAAAAGAATAACGATATTGAAGTTGTTGATAAGAACAGCGCTGCCGTTCATCCCCTCACTGATGCTGAATGTCCAGAATGCGGTCACGGCAAGGCCTATTACTGGATGAAACAGACTCGTGCTGGTGACGAACCCGAAACGAAGTTCTTCAAGTGCGAGAAGTGCGGCCATACATGGCGAGACTACTCGTGAAGCATTCGTTCACCATTTTTTGCTGCAAACGGGATTGCAGCCCGATTTTTTCTTCTTAGCAATCAAAATAACCAAAAACCTGACTATCACATACATTAAAGAATAATCTTCATAATATCGTTTGGATATGTTGAAGAATTAACGAGAATAATGATGAAAAGAAATTACGGGTATTTAACCCATTGCAAGATCCATGTTTGCGACTTCTGCGATGTTGACACCATCGAGCTTTCCCATCTCTTCAGTGACCTCGTCGAAATCCTTATCGTCGCTCATCTCATACATTCCATAGATAAGTACTTGCTTCAGGCCGAATGCGACAGGCTCTATCTTTGATTGGAGCTCTCCTTTCGCACCGTGTTTCTTAGCAATCTCAAGAGCTTGTTCTTTGACCTTTTCCAGATCCACATCCGGATTTTCCGGCATGACTTTAAATGTTACAATTGCATTTCCCATGGTACATCACCCTTTCTCAAGATCGGTTAAGAATTGCTCCCACTCCTAATGATACAGGATTGTTGCGTCTCTGTCAGAAGTGAAGAGTCACAAACGACATTAATTCGGTCCAGTGAAACCACACTCCGGACAGGTGTATTTGATGACGATCTCTCTCGCTTTCCGGGTCCTGTAGATAGTACGTTTCCCACAGCCAGGGCACGGGAATGAAGTTGATCCATCATCGTTTGACAATGGAGTGTGTGTTGCAGTATCGTATTCGATTGTTGCCATTCTGATGTGCGAGAAATCCGAGTGCCTTTATAAAGCTTTGGTCAGTATCATGTAATCAAGCTAAGGAAAACTCTTGCTCTTTGTGTTTCACTAGTTTCGAGAGTCTTTCTATCTGTTGTTTCACAACCTCATACTGTTTACTGCCGACACTTTTCGATTTCTTGATCAGTTCGAGTTTGCGGTCAAGGTATTCGAGTTGCGTCTTGATAAGCGAGAGCTCTTGCGCCGGAGTCGTTCGCGTCTTCATCTCCGCGTCGGATGAGGTTTTGTAATCTGGAGAACTTGGTCGAACCATCTCATCTTTAGATAATGCTTTTTTAGCGGTTAAAGGAATGTTCTCATCAGAAGAGGCAGCCTGTCCTTTCTCATGTGCACCTGGAGAGTTTTGCTTGGCTTCCATGAACCGGTCAAGCGTTATCGCATAATCATCCAGTTTCTGATGTATCGATCGGATAGCGTTCTCGAGGTGTTGCTTGTGGCGTTTTTTCTCGATGATATCCCTTGCTAGTTTCTTGAGAACCTCGTGCTTATCTGCCTGGTCTCGCAGTTTTCGCACCCGCCGTGCATTCCGTTGCGAGAGCGTTGAGAGAGAACGTGACCGGGAGTGTTTCACCTTTGGACGCTTTTTCATCTCTATAGGCCGGATGTCAAGTTCTTGCGCAGTCTTTGCTAGTGCTACAAAGAGTTGTCTGGCATAAAAAGAGTTCATTTTTTGAAAAGTCCGCCTTTTTTCTTGTGTCGTTTCGGTGGCGGCGGTGGAAGATCCATATGATTTGCTGAATCTTGCGGAGCAGGCTCTTGTTGCCCTTGATTCTGGTCCATACCCGGTGGTGGCGGCATCCCTTGAGGATTTGCATTCTGCGGAGTAATCCCTTGATTACCAGGATACTGTTGAGCTGCACCCTGTGAAGCTGAACTTTGCGGAACAGTCCTTTGTTGACTCATTCCTTGTTGTGCAGGATTCTGTTGTCCAAACCCTTTATTAGCAGAAAACTGTGAAGCAGCACCTTGTATAGCAGAATCTTGAGAAGCTGCCGCCTGACCGTTTTCCATTCCTGGCTGCGGCATCCCTTGAGGATTCATGGATTGCGGATATGGTCGCTGTCCTGACTGCTGACCTGGCTGCTGTGAAGCAGTTTCTTGGAAAGTCGAACCTTGAGGGGCCGAAGACTGTGTAGCTTGACCCTGCGCTCCCGGCATGCCTTGCATTTGCGAATCGACGTCAGGGTTCTGCGTTTGCGGATTCGGCTCTTGCATTCCTGTTTGTTGGTTTTTCACCATCTTAGCAACAGCGACTACACCTTGGGCAATCTTTTCATTTTGGGATGATAATTCCTGGAAGTGATCACGCAAAGAATGCTTGGAAAAATCCTCAATCATGCTCGTGTTGACTGAGGAGAAGAGTTTCAGGAGCTTGTTGATCGCTTCAGTGAGTTGGTTCATGGAACCGATGAGGTCTTCAGAATCATAGTTGTTTCCTAACGGGTTCCTTTTGACTGCTTCTACCTCTTGCCTGAGTTTCTCAAGCTCTTCATGAGGCATGAGTTCATACTCACCATTATTATCTTGCACACCTTCACCCCTTTGTTCATCGTTACGCACTATCAAACACCCATTCAGACGTATTATCGCATCAGAGCGTCCTGATATAAAAAGGACATGAAGAACAAGATATATAAAGGTTATGTCACATCTTGACAGTAGAGTATAAAAAAGGATTTAAACAGGAACAGATTCTCGCATCATTGAGTCCGGAGGAGACGTTATGGCATCTCAACAACAAGATCAGGATAGGCTTTTGACAGAAGATACGCAGCGAAGTCAGGGGCGAAGTGCCCAGCAGATGAACCTATTGGCTGCAAAGCTCGTCGGTGAGACCGTTCGGACCACGCTCGGTCCTCAAGGCATGGATAAGATGATTGTCGATGCTCTTGGGGAAGTGACCATTTCTAACGATGGAGCCACTATCTTGCGCGAGATGAATATCGAACACCCCACTGCCAAGATGGTCGTTGAGGTCGCCAAGACCCAGGAAGAAGAAGTAGGCGATGGCACTACCACTGCGGTCGTCCTGGCCGGCGAGCTTCTCCGTCAGGCGGAAGAACTTCTTGAACAGAACATCCACCCCACTATGATCATCAAAGGGTATCATACGGCCGCTCAGGTTGCTGATAAGATTCTCCATAATATGAGTGACGAGATCACCACCAAGGATCGCAAGGTGCTTTCAAAACTTGCTATGACTGCGATGACCGGTAAGGTCGCTGAAAGCGCGAAAGAGCATCTGGCTGACATCGTCGTCGATGCATTGCAGAAAGTAGGTGGTGAAAAACCTCGGCTCAAGAATATCTCTATAGAGCGTAAAGTGGGATCTTCTATCAAGGACACCGAACTGATCAACGGTATCGTTCTTGATAAGGAGAAAGTGAAAAACGACATGCCTGAAAAGGTGAAAAACGCTCGCATTGCTCTTATTGATTCTCCATTAGAGGTGCACTCAACCGAAACCGACACCAAAATCTCGATTTCCGATCCGGAGAAATACCGATCCTTCCTTGATATGGAAGAGGACATGCTTCGTAAGATGGTCGATCGCATCGCTGACAGTGGCGCTAATGTTGTCTTCTGCCAGAAAGGCATTGATGACGTCGTGCAGTACCTCCTGTCTAAAAAAGGCATCTATGCATGTCGCCGTGTGAAACGTTCTGATATTACCAGCCTATCCAAAGCGACTGGTGCTACAGTCATCACGAACGTGAACGATCTTGAAAAAAAACATCTTGGTAAGGCAGGCCTTGTTGAAGAGGTTGATTTCGAGGACGAGTCGATGACGTTCATCAGGGAGTGTAAGGATCCTGAAGCCGTGACCATTCTTGTAAGAGCGACCACCGAACATGTCGCTGATGAAGTCAAGCGTGCTGTTGAAGACGCTCTTGGTAATGTCAATTCCGCTCTTAAAGCAGGACGTGTCGTTGGTGGCAGCGGGGCTTCTGAGATCGAGCTGTCACGAAACCTGACCAGTTATGCTCAGAAACTTTCTGGAAAAGAACAGTTGGCAGTCACAGCCTTTGCCAAGGCAATGGAAATCATCCCTAAAACACTCTCTGAAAATGCAGGGCTTGATCCGGTCGATACGATCGCCGATCTCAAGGCAGCCCATGATAAAGGTCAGAAATGGGCAGGTATAGACGTGTTCACAGGCAAAATATTTGACGCTACCAAGAAAGGGATTGTCGAGCCGCTCCCCATCAAATCCCAAGCCGTCGCAAGTGCCAGCGACGTCGCTATGATGATTCTTCGTATTGATGATGTCATCATCGCGTCTCCGGAGAAACAGCAGGGACAGAATCAAGGTTATGAAGAGTGAGCTTGCAGGATGATCCGATAACGGTTCGTTCCAAAATAGTTTTTTCTGTTCAGGATATGAGTTTAACAAAACTTATAAACCTGATTTTGTCTTGGATTCCCATGATAAATAACATTATTCATAGCAGTTATAGAGAGCGGTAGGTTCACCATGAAAAAGACACTTCTCATCCATTATCTTCCTCGAAAAGAAGAATCCAACACGAGGCGCCTTGTTGACGAATTCAAGAAGCATGTGAAAGGTGAGCTTGAGGAAGTCGATCTCACCAGTAATATTCCTGATATGTTTATCGAGAAAAACCTTCGCGCATACTTCAAGAGAGATTATTTCGGTGAAAAGCTTGCACCTGATGAGAAACGATTGCTTAGGAAGATGGATCGCTTCGCAAAGCAGGCAAAAGAAGCTGATGTCATCGTCCTGGCCTACCCCATGTTCAACTTCTCGGTTCCTGCCGTCGTAAAAGCATACCTTGATTCAATTGCCATTCGAGGAAAGACATGGGGTGACAGCGAGCATGGCATTTATGGCATGTTAGAAGGCAAGAAAGCTCTTATTCTTACAACAAGCGGCGGAACATATACTGATGTTGACGGTACTGTCGTCGAGTATTCCACCACGCTCGCCTCGACGATTTTCGGCTTCCTTGGTATTGAAGATATAGAAAGCATTAAAGCTGAAGGAATGTATTTCTATCCTGAAAAGCAGGAGATCATTCTCAAGAAAGCAATGGGAAAGATTCCGATCATCACAAGCAGATGGTATGGTTGAATCAGAATAACTGAAATCAGGAGCGGTTATCCATGCAACAATCATTTGAGATCGCAACAGACTCCAGAGAAGAGTTGATTGACATAACCTCTGGGATAAAGAGTATCGTGAAAAAAAGCAGCGTCAATTATGGCATAGTGCAAGTGTACGTTCGAGGCGCCACTGCTGCCATCATGATTCAGGAGAATTGGGATAATAGCGTCCAGACCGACGTCATCAACCTGATGCAAAAGATAGCTCCTCGTGGCGTCTGGCTTCACGATCGCCAGGATGGTAATGGCGATTCTCATCTGAAAGCGGGTCTTATAGGTCCTAGTGAGTCAATACCTATCATTGACGGCAAACTCGGCCTCTCCACCTGGCAGAACGTGTTCTTGTGCGAGTTTGACGGTCCCAGGAATCGCAGGGAGATTGTTGTCACGATAACGAATTCTGAAGAATAAAAAAAACAAAAGCGTAGCTTTTAAAAATAGACTGGTTCTCCCAGATAAAGATTCGTAAAAGTTCATTTTCCACGGTCGCATACACGGCAGAAACCTTTGGTTTTGCCTGGCATGCTTCCTTGCATTTATTTCATTTAATGCCACGGTCGCATAATCCGGTATTGCGCCGGCCTTGAGCGACGGAAAAACGATCAAAGATTGTTTTCGAGGTTTGACCTCACGTCCAAAACAGCCGGTTCCTTCGGGAATTCCCGGTTCAAATCAGCTTTAGTCCAAAGCTGGCAAAGCGGCAGGCGACGTTC